>JBDLUO010000192.1:0-3723 GCA_039805285.1 Bacteroidota bacterium | reverse complement strand
GCGAAAATCGCTTCTGCTCCTGTAGCTGAAGTGGTAGAAGCTGCTCCAGTAGAAGCTCCGGCTAAAACAAAAGCACCAGCTAAGAAAAAGGCTAATACGAAAAAAGAAGACTAATACAAACACAAATTTTATAAAAACCAGATATGGGTCAGAAAACAAATCCGATAGGCGCTAGATTAGGGATCATTCGTGGATGGGATAGCAACTGGTACGCCAGTAAAAAAGATTACGCTTCCAAACTCATCGAAGATGATAGAATCAGAAACTATCTGAATGCCAGGATCAATAAAGGAGGAATCGCTAAAATCGTAATTGAGCGCACTCTAAACAAACTGATTGTTACCATACATACATCTAAGCCAGGTATCATCATTGGTAAAGGTGGTGGAGAGGTTGACCGTATTAAAGAAGAGTTGAAAAAACTATGCGGAAAAGAAGATGTTCAAATCAACATCCTTGAAATCCGTCGTCCAGAAATGGATGCTCAAATTGTAGGAGAAACCATCGCTCGTCAAATCGAAAATCGTATCAACTACAAGCGTGCCATCAAAATGGCCATTGCATCAGCAATGAGAATGGGAGCTGAAGGGATTAAAATTAAAGTAGGCGGACGTTTAGGTGGTGCTGAGATTGCACGTAGTGAAGAAATCAAACAAGGACGTACACCATTGCATACTTTAAGAATGGATATTGATTATGCAAGTTTATTTGCACTCACTGTCTACGGAAAAATCGGTATCAAAGTATGGATTTGTAAAGGAGAAGTTCTCGGAAAACGTGATCTTAATCCAAATATGATCGCTGGTGGTAAAGAAGGAGAAAGAGCACCAGGTGGATTCGAAAGAAGAGACGATCGTAGAGGTGGAGATGATCGTAGAGGTGGTAGTCGCGGTGGAGACCGTGGCGGTCGCAGCAGCGGTGGAAGAAGATAATCGCTCAAAACAAAAATGACAACCTTAAACAGTCGAAAATCAAAATAAGATGTTACAACCAAAAAGAACCAAACACAGGAAGACCCAGAAAGGAAGAATGAAGGGCAACACGAAGAGAGGAGCTACATTGGCTTTCGGAACCTTCGGACTAAAAGCGCTTGATAGCGTTTGGTTGACCAACCGTCAAATTGAAAGTGCTCGTCAGGCAATGACTCGTCACATGAAAAGAGAAGGAAACGTTTGGATTCGTGTTTTCCCGGATAAACCAATTACTGCTAAACCAGCCGAAGTTCGTATGGGTAAAGGTAAAGGTAATCCAGAAGGATGGGCTGCTATCGTTCAACCAGGAAGAATCCTATTTGAAGCGGATGGTGTTCCACAACAAGTGGCTAAAGAAGCCTTTGAGTTGGCGGCACAAAAATTACCAATCCTTACTAAATTTATAGTTAGTCACGATTATCAAGGTTAATTTTACCAGAAAAATCACAATCGACTCGAATTAATTTAAAGCGTTCATTACCAAAATAAAGAAGATGTCTAAAAAAATCGATTTCTTAAAAAGCATCAGTGCACTGGGAGAGACTGAATTATCAGCCCGCATCAAAGAAGATGAAATGCGTATGAAAAAATTGCTTTTCACTCACGCACTTTCACCTCTAGAAAACCCACAGAGCGTAAGATCTTTAAGAAGGGATATCGCCCGCTTGAAAACACAACTGAAAAAAATTCAAATTGGAGCTTAATCCAGCTAAACAATAGAAGATGGAAACAACAAAAACCATAGAGAGAAATTTAAGGAAAACCAGAGTTGGTATCGTATCCAGTAATAAAATGGATAAAACCATAACGGTTAAAGTGGAAAGAAAGATCAAACATCCACTTTATGGAAAGTTCCTTAAAAAAAGTACAAGTTTTCACGCTCATGATGAAAAGAATGAGTGTAGTATCGGAGATATCGTAAAAATCATGGAAAGTCGTCCTCTAAGCAAAACAAAACGCTGGAGATTGGTTGAAGTGGTTGAAAAAGTGAAATAATCTCATTCGATTACGGTAATCTTAAACCTAAACATTGATCAGTTGCTGTAAAAAGCAACCCAAAGCCAAATAAAATGATTCAGCAAGAGAGCAGACTCAACGTAGCAGACAACAGCGGTGCAAAAGAAGTATTGTGTATCCGCGTTTTGGGAAATAGTGGACAAGACTATGCAAAAATCGGCGATAAAATTGTAGTAACCGTTAAAGACGCAATGCCAGCCGGTGGTGTCAAAAAAGGTACTGTAAGCAAAGCCGTTATCGTTCGTACTGTTAATAAACTTCGTCGCAAAGACGGATCTTACATTCGTTTTGATGACAACGCAGTAGTATTGCTTAACAATTCAGACGAACCAAGAGGTACTCGTATCTTTGGGCCAGTGGCTCGTGAATTGAGAGATAAGGGTTACATGAAAATCATTTCATTGGCTCCAGAAGTACTATAATCCATTTTTGAACTTTTGCTGAAAAGCATACCTATAAACTCGATAAACATGAGTACAAGATTTAAACCAAAATTCAACATCAAAAAAGGAGATACCGTTGTGGTTATCACCGGTGATGATAAAGATCTAAAAAAACCACGTAAGGTTTTGGAAGTGATTGTTGAAAAAGGCCGTGTATTGGTAGAAGGTGTAAACATCGTAACCAAACACACAAAACCATCAGCGCAGAATACACAAGGTGGTATCGCTAAAGTGGAAGCTCCTATTGCAATCAGCAATGTAATGCTTTGGGATGCTAAAGCTAAAGCACCTTCAAAAGTGACAAGAACCCGCACAAATGGTAAATTAGTTAGAACATCTAAAAAATCAGGGGAGGTAATCAAATAATGAATACAGAAATCAAAGAACCTAGACTGGCAATTAAGTACAAGAAAGAAGTTGTACCTGCCTTGATGAAGAAATTCAATTACAAAACCATCATGCAAGCACCAAAGTTGACTAAAATCTGCTTGAATCGCGGTGTGAATGGAGCTGTTGCCGATAAAAAACTAGTAGATGTTGCAGTAGAAGAACTGTCTAACATTACGGGTCAAAAAGCAGTATCAACGATGTCTAAGAAGGATATTTCAAACTTCAAGCTTCGTAAGAACATGCCAATCGGAGCAAGAGTTACCCTTCGTGGTGTTAAGATGTACGAATTTTTGGATCGTTTGGTATCCGTATCACTTCCTCGTGTACGTGATTTCAAAGGAATCAACGACAAAGCGTTTGATGGTCGTGGTAACTACACACTAGGAGTTACAGAACAAATCATCTTTCCTGAAATCGATATCGATAAAGTGAACAAAATCACCGGAATGGATATCACTTTCGTTACAACGGCTAACTCAAACGAAGAAGCTTACGAGCTTTTAAAAGAAATGGGAATGCCTTTCAAGAACATTAAAAAATCTGAAAACTAAGATATGGCTAGAAAATCCATCGGCGCCAGACAGGCCAAAAGAGAGAAAATGGTTGCTCGTTATGCTGCGAAAAGAGCTGCTTTAAAAGCAGAAGGCGATTATGCTGCTCTAGACCTTTTACCTAAAAATGCTTCACCTGTTCGTTTAAAAAACAGATGTCAGCTTACAGGCCGTCCAAAAGGGTACATGCGTCATTTTGGAGTTAGTCGTGTGATCTTCCGCGATATGGCTCTTGCAGGAAAAATCCCTGGTGTAAAGAAAGCCAGCTGGTAATCCACAAAGGTTTATGATTCAGATATTGATAGAATACCTTTCTTCATTATCTACTAACAAATTAAAAATTTCTAATAG
>JBDLUO010000191.1:0-2772 GCA_039805285.1 Bacteroidota bacterium | reverse complement strand
TGAATCAAGTAAAAAAAGTTTGAAATTTTTATTTTTTGCAGATGAAAGTCCATTTTCATTCACCATAAATTCGAGTGAGTTTGTTAGAAATTCACGGTTGGCGAATGGAAACTCTCTTTGTGAACCATAGGTAAAAGGATTCATTCCCATTGGAAGGGGTTCGTTTCCTTTTGCAACTGCGTTCAATATCATATCGCCATCAGCAACCACAAGCATTGAATTGGGTTTTGTGCATTTCGAAATAAAAGGAATGTTATTCTGTGTCAATGAATCGTTGAGCGCGAAAGACAATCGATTTTTAAAGAACGAATTGAATTTACCTTCTAATAAAACGGCTACAGGTTGGTTTTTGATTTTAAACTTTTCATCTTCTGGAGCAGTACTGTTTTCCGTTCCGCTGATCAATGCGGGAGATTGTAAAATTTTAGCATTTGCAGAGCTTCGAAGCAAGATAGTACTGGTTATTCCTTCTACAGAAATCGTATCAATGGTATTCACAAACTTCCCAGATACAAAGCCAAGATTCTTGTTGATGGGATGGTTCTCAGGTGATTCCAAAACTGGAAAATAATTCCAAGGTAAAAATTCAAACTGTCCGTTTCCGCTAATATCAAATGGTAAATAATCGCATTGTAAATCCATCAACAAATTTGAATTCACTCTTGCACCATATCTGAATAACAAATCGCCTAGATTTAAATTTCGGTCGTAGGCTAGTACTTTGTTTTTAATTTGAAGACTATCCATCTCCGCTTCGAGAACATCCAAAAAGAACAATGCTTTCCCCCCGTTCATCACATACTGATCAATTTTTAATTTTTCAAATTCAGTAAATGACAATGTGGGCTTCACAATCAGAATGGCTTTGAATCTTGGATCGATGAAGGGTTGTGTTTCTAAATTTACCAGAGACAGCTCGTAATTTGGATTCAAGGTTTTTTCGACCAAATCATACACCCTGTAATCCATGGGCTGGCCATTTCCAATGGCATAAGCGATGGGTGGACGTTCTGGATGGACAGCACGAAAAATGGCATTTGCCAATTGATATTCTAGCTGCGTTTCCGCATCATTTAGCTCGCTAAAACTAGCAATGGGTGTTTTCCCCTTATATAGTTCTACAGCAATTGAAATCGTATCCAAAGCAACTCTTACAAATGGATATACCAATTGCTGTTGTTGACCTTGTTTAACTTGAGCCGTAAGATTTATAGGTATGAGTCCGGCCTGTGTTAGAGAATCGCCAATGGTTAGATCCGGAATCTGTGAAGGATCATTTGGTGAAACAAACGTATACCTGATTTTATTTCCAGCAATTTCTCTAAACTCACGGAGCAAATCTTCTGTTCCTGTAGCCAGTTTTTTAAACCCACTTGGATATTCTCCTTTCAGAAAAATGGTGATTTCAATGGGAGACTTTATTTCGCGAAGCATTTTTTTTGTGCCTTCGCTTAAAGTGAACCTTTTTTCATCTGTTAAATCTAGACGGGCATGCCATATTGACCCAATAAAATTGATTGCCAACAGAAGCAGTAAAATGCCTAATGAAAAACCGGCACGTTTGATTGTATTTTTTCTAGAAAATATCATGCCGTTTTTTGTTCCAGTTTTTTTAAGGTAATCAATAAACTTATACCAATCATGCTCAAAAAGTAAAATAGGTCGCGAGTATCTACCACGCCTCTACTTATGCTTTGGTAATGTGCATCAATCCCAATAAAATCAATGTAATAGTCTAGGTTTCCTTTGAACAAAGGAATGGTACTGATGGCGTGAAATCCGAAATAAATCGACAAGCAAATAAATACGCCAAGAAGAAAAGCAACTACTGCATTGTTCGTAAAAGCACTGCAACACAAACAAATGGAACCATATACAGCACCTAAAAAAAACAGACCAAGATAGCTGCCGACTATCCCGCCTATATCAATTTGACCATTCACGCTCAGTTGTTTGATGGTTAAAACATAGATGATGGTTGGAATCAATACAATCAGAATTGCGAACAAAATGAAAAGATATTTTCCCAATACGATTTGTAAGGGGGTAAGCGGTCTGGTTGATAGTGTTTCAAAAGTGCCAGATTTATACTCATCAGAAAGCGATCGCATAGAGATTGCTGGTACTAAAAAAAGTAAAACCCATGGAGCCAACTGAAAAAAGGGTGAAAGATCAGCATATCCGGCATTCAGTATGCTGCTATCTGGGAATACGAATAAGACCAACCCTGTGATTAACAGGAAAATAGCAACGGAAATAAATCCGCTGAGGTTGCTAAAAAATAAACTGAGGTCTTTTTTACAAATGCTCCACATAATTGAAAATGCAATTTAATTGTAAAAACACAAATATGCGCATGACATTAAAAACAGATAGTCTGTGTTTTGATTGAATTTTTCTGGATTTAATCCAGTTTTCGTTCATGAAGAGGGTGAAAAATTAAGAATTCAGATAAAATAATTTTATATTAGTGTCACATAAACCTTTAAAAACATGAAAAAATCTTTGATTGCTCTTTCAGCCTTAGCTTTTATGGTTGTAAGTTGTCAGAAATCATCACTGCAAGAAATCGGTCCAGATCAAACACCGATTGTATCCGAACAAACGCCTGTCGCAAAGAAATGCGCCAGCTTCGAAGTGCTGGAACAACAGCTAAAATCCGAACCAGGGCTCGCCGAAAGAATGAATGCCATTGAGGATTTCACTGCTAGAGTAACATCAGATCCTTCTCAATTTAGATTGGTAAATGGAGTGATTGAAATTCCGGTGGTT
>JBDLUO010000190.1:0-4505 GCA_039805285.1 Bacteroidota bacterium | reverse complement strand
TTTAGGGTAAAATAACCAAACGATTCAAAAAATGGAAAAAACAAAATTGACTGCCAAACAACAGTCGGAATTTTTATCTGTATTACAGAATCGGTTTGAAAAAAACAGGAATAGACATCATGGAATCATTTGGGAACAAGTGTTGGACAGACTCAACTCAAATCCAGATAAAATTAAATCTTTGTTTCTGATGGAACAGTCTCAGGGTGAGCCGGATGTTGTGGGACAAGATGAAAATACGGGAGAATACAAATTTGTGGATTGTGCGGCTGAGAGTCCGGCCGGACGAAGAAGCTTGTGTTATGACAGCGTTGCATTGGATGCAAGAAAAGAGAATAAGCCCAGTGGGAATGTCATGGATCTTGCCGCATCCATGGGAATAGAACTCCTTACAGAACATGAATATCGTAACCTGCAAAAGCTGGGAACATATGATTTAAAAACCTCGAGCTGGATCATGACGCCTCCAGAAATACGTGCTTTAGGTGGCGCTTTATTCTGCGATCGCAGATATGATACCGTTTTTATGTATCACAATGGGGCTCAATCTTACTATGCGGGAAGAGGATTCAGGGGTATGCTTGTGGTTTAGTTTTTCTCAATAAGTCTTGAGCAATCTATAAAACCCCGGCCCTTTTACCAACTAATTCCCTTCTAGTTCCATCAATTTTTCAAACACAATCTCGTACTCCTTATTTGCTGCATCGAGCTCCGAAGATGCTTTTTTATATTCTGTTTCAGCGGCTAGGAATTTGATTTTATCTCCGTAAATCTCTGGATCTGCAAGTTTTGTTTCCAAATTAGATTTGTTCGCATTCAGTTTAGAAAGTCTTTCCTCCAGTTGTTTAAACTGCGTTTTTACTTTCTGGATTTCTTTTTTTGCATCGTTCGAAAGATTCGGAGCGGGTGGGGCTTTCTCAATCTTCACTTCCGCTTTTTGAACTTGAGCATTTTGTTTTTCAGCAGCCAGGGCTTTTTCTCTGCGTTCTTTCCAGTCTTCCCATTCCGCATAATTGCCTTTGAACTCTCGTATTTTTTGGTCGTCTATCTCCCAAATCTTATTGGCGATGCGACTGATGAAATACCTATCATGACTTACCAGAATCAAACTTCCTTCATATTTGTTCAGGGATTCAACCAAAAGATCTACTGAATGGATGTCGAGGTGATTCGTAGGTTCATCCAGCATCAAGAAATTGGCTTTACTCGCAATTACTTTTGCAAGGGCAACTCTTGCTTTTTCACCACCACTCAATACTTTGATTTTCTTTTCAACCGTGTCTCCACTAAATAAAAATGAACCCAGTAAAGCCCTTAGTTCCAAATCTGTTTTGCCACTGCTTGCATCTTTCATTTCTTCCAAAATGTCGTTGCTTAAGGTCAGTGCTTCGAGCTGGTGCTGGGCATAAAAAGATTCTTTTACGTTATGTCCCCATTCCCTCTCGCCATCAAATAACTCAACGCCGGCAATGATTCGAAGCATGGTGGATTTTCCCTTTCCATTGGCGCCTATCAAAGCAATTTTGTCGCCACGTTCAATTTCAGCACCGGTATTGTTTACAATTTCCACATCCTTAAATCGTTTTGAAACATTTTTAAGGGTACAAATCACTTTACCGGGCTGACGTTCTACAGAGAAATTAATTCTGATGTTGGGTCTTTCAATCTCCACATCTTCTATACGCTCCAGTTTATCTAATCGTTTAACGATACTCTGTGCTTGAGCCGCTTTACTGGCTTTCGCCTTAAATCGCTCTACGAAACGTTCCTGTTGTCTGATATAGTCTTGTTGATTCTCGAATGCTTTTTTCTGCATGTCGACTCTAACTTCTTTTTCTTTTTCGTAGTAGCTGTAGTTTCCGGTATAGAAGTTGAGTTGTTGCTGATAAAGCTCAACAATTTTATTGCACATTCTATCTAAAAAGAATCGATCATGCGAAACAATTACAACCGCGCCTTGGTAATGCAAAAGATATTTCTCTAGCCATTCGATACTCGGAAGATCCAAGTGATTCGTAGGTTCATCCAGAAGGAGAACATCTGGATGCATGAGAATCATTTTCGCTAAAAGCACACGCATTCTCCAACCTCCACTAAAATTCTTATATGGTTTCTGTAGTTCAGCATTGGTAAAGCCCAATCCTTGCAAAATTTCTTCGGTTCTGTGATGAATGCTGTATCCATCCAATACGTCCATTTCGTGCAATAAATCAGCGTAATCATTCGCCAGTTTTTCGTCGCCGGTTCTTGAAAGTTCTTCTCCAATGATTTCAAGCTCTTTTTCTAATTGTCGAACTCTTTCAAAGGCACCCATAGCTACTTCGAGGATCGACTCTTCGGTATCAAACCCCAGCAGATCTTGATGCAGGAAACCAATGGTGGTTTCCCGTCCTTTTTCAACGGTCCCTTTTGATGGGGTATATTGGCCAGTCAATACTTTAAGCAGTGTCGACTTGCCTGTTCCGTTGTAGCCAATCAATCCAATTCTTTCGTTGGGCTGTATGTGCCAAGTGGCATCCTCTACGATGGTGCGTGCACCAAATTCAAATGTAACGTTTTGTAATCCTAGTAGCATAATGGCGCAAAATTAACTGAATTGCCTGTCGATTCCTACAACTTAAAATCTTCATTTTTCCCCAAATTGCCATTTATCTGCCATTAAGCCCGATTATCAGGATTGAACTTTTTAAAGGGGCAAGCGTTAGTGTTTAGTTTACCTTTGCACCCAAATTTGTATTGTATGAGCAAGAAAATCTTCTTCATTATCCTCGGTTCAATATCTATTCTAACCATTTTTCTTCTGCTTCAGAATCCTAAAAAAAAGGAAACAGAAGAAAAACAAAAGCCATTGGAGCTGAATCGCCACTCTGTTTCTTTCAATGCCTCTATCGGACTGGTAGTTCAGGAATATCTTAATGTTAAGGATGCTTTTGTAGTAGGAGATACCATCAAAATAAAAACCCATACTTCAGCACTCATAGCTGCGCTAGACGCAATTGATTCTACAGAACTTAAAAAAGACAGTGCTTTATTGTTTGAAACCTTCAAAATGAGCGTTATGGATATTAAATCCAATGCTCAATCTCTATTGACGCAATCTGATCTTACCGAGATGAGGCGCGATTTTAGCAGTTTGACTACGGTTATGTATCCCTCTTTTTTCAACTGTATTGGATACGAAGGTCCAAAATTATACTTGCAAGAATGTCCGATGGCTTTTAATGATACAGAAGCTGCAAACTGGATCAGTAACAGTTCAGAAATTATAAATCCGTATTTAGGGAACAATCATCCCAAATACAAAGCCGGAATGTTGCATTGCGGCGAACTAAAAGATTCGATCACATCGAAATAATGATATGAAAATATACGAATTCAGAATAGTATTTGCTTTTGTTCTATTTCTGCTTTGCTTCGAGCAAATCGGTTTTTCTCAGAAAAGTACAAAGCGTCACACCATCAGCGGTTATGTTAGAGATGCTAGAACCGGAGAAAACCTCAATGGGGCAACCATCGGTATCAAAGGAAATCCCAAAGGAATAACGTCCAATGCATATGGCTTTTTTTCTCTGACTGTTACAGAAGATAAGTATGAAATTTCTTGCAGCTATATCGGATATCAAACCAATTCCATTCTTATAAACCTTACTGAGGATACCGTTCTGAATTTCAATATTAGTCCAATGGCCGCCTTGTCGCAAGAGGTGGTTGTATCTTCTCGTAGAAGAGAAAGCAACGTAAAATCGGCACAAATGGGAAAATCAACCATTCCCATCGAGCAAATAAAATCCATTCCTGCTTTTTTGGGTGAAGTCGATTTGTTGAAAGTGATTCAATTGTTGCCCGGCGTTAGAAATGCGGGAGAAGGTACATCTGGCATCTATGTTAGAGGAGGTGGACCAGATCAAAATCTGATTTTATTGGATGATGCAGTCGTTTATAATTCAGGTCACCTTTTTGGATTTTTCTCTGTTTTCAATTCTGATGCGATAAAAAATGTAACCCTGATTAAAGGCGGGATGCCTGCGCAATATGGGGGGAGACTTTCCAGCGTTCTTGATGTTTCGATGAAGGAAGGCAATAATAAAGACATGCAAGTAGAAGGTGGAATAGGACTCATTGCTTCCAGAATCTCAATTCAAGGGCCAATTCAAAAAGAAAAATCTTCATTTATCATTTCAGCCAGAAGGACGTACATAGATGTGTTAACTAAACCTTTTATACCAGATTCAAGTTCATTCTCTGGTTCTGGATATTATTTTTATGATGTTAACGCCAAAGCAAACTACAAGTTCAGCGACAAAGACCGCTTATATATTAGCGGATATTTTGGAAGGGATGTTTTTGATTTTGTAAGCAGTAAGCAAAGTTTAGACGTGAAAATTCCATGGGGAAATGCGACCGGAACCATCAGATGGAATCATGTTTTCAATAAAAAAATGTTCGCAAATACAACAGCTGTTTACAACGATTACAACTTTTCTTTTGATGCGATTCAAAATAAC
>JBDLUO010000189.1:0-6101 GCA_039805285.1 Bacteroidota bacterium | reverse complement strand
CAAACTGGAAGCGGAACCCAAAGCAACATGAATGTAAATGAAGTTGTGGCTTATCGTGGACATGTTTTGCAGGGTGGTTCATTAAATGATAAAGATAAATTTCTTCACCCCAATGATGATGTGAACAAATCACAATCCAGCAATGATACTTTTCCAACTGCAATGCACATTGCTGCCTATAAAATTCTAGTTGAAGTAACCCTACCTGGTATTGAGAAACTACGCGATACGCTTGCACTGAAGAGTGCTGAATTTATGAATGTGGTTAAAATCGGAAGAACACATTTCATGGATGCAACGCCTCTTACTCTCGGACAAGAATTCAGCGGTTACGTTTCACAATTAGACCATGGTATTCGAGCCATAAAAAATACTTTGCCTCACTTGTCGGAACTGGCACTAGGTGGTACTGCGGTAGGAACTGGGATAAATACACCTGATAATTATGCTGATAATGTTGCAAAACACATCGCAAATCTCACTGGACTTCCTTTCATCAGCGCAGAAAATAAATTTGAAGCTTTGGCTGCACACGACGCTATAGTCGAAGCGCATGGTGCACTCAAAAGAGTTGCAGTGAGTTTGATGAAGATTGCAAATGATATTCGCATGCTTTCATCCGGACCAAGAAGTGGTATTGGAGAACTCTTTATTCCAGATAATGAACCAGGTTCTTCCATTATGCCAGGAAAAGTAAATCCGACACAATGTGAAGCATTGACCATGATTGCCGCACAGGTTATGGGAAATGATGTTACGATTGGTATAGGAGGAAGCAACGGTCATTTCGAACTCAATGTGTTTAAACCTGTGATGATTTATAATTTTTTACACAGTGCAAGATTGATTGGAGATGGCTGTGTTTCTTTTAATGATAAATGCGCAATGGGAATCGAGCCCATCCACGCAAACATCAAAAAGCACGTTGATAATTCATTGATGCTGGTAACCGCACTCAATACAAAAATCGGTTACTACAAGGCAGCTGAAATCGCACAGAAAGCGCATAAAGAAGGAACCACATTAAAAGAAATGGCAGTTCAACTGCATTACTTAACACCAGAAGAATTTGATGCTTGGGTAATCCCAGAAAACATGGTTGGTAAAATCAGTTGATCAACAAACTGTGACACATAATAGTACCACAAAAAAATGCTGCTCTTGAGCAGCATTTTTTTATTCAATCTTTTTTAATTTTTTATTGAACAGGAACGTTGAATATTCCTTCTGTGATGTTGTGAATTGCTGGGCCAACACCGTTGTTGTCTTTAACTGGACCTTCGAATGTTCCCACACATCTTGTGGCTGAAATACTCGTAATTGTTATGGTAAACGCGGGATTCTGACTCTGATTGGTAGGATCTGTTAGCGCTGTAAAAGTTACACCAGCTGCATCATCGTAAAGGGCTAGCAATCCGATTCCAGCTAATGCCTGATTTACAGTGTAGGCTCCTGGAGTTATACTGCCACCCGAAGCTTTTGCGATTTGTAAACTGATAGAAGGAGGTACTCCAACACTAGCTGCATCTCCATCAATACTCAACAAAGTAGAACCGGCACCACTTGTGAGTCCAGCTGATGCCCCAATATTAAAAGTAGTGAATTGACCATCCACTTTACATGTGATGAAATCGGTAGGTGTACCAGTTACATTTACAGAGAGGTTACAGGTAGATCCTGCTCCTTGAATGGGGAAATTAAATCCTCCTGATGTCGTTGGAGTTCCGGTAGCAAATAAAGTGACGGTTTGTAATCCTAATGTTGTAAATAAACCTGCCGAAGAAAATGAAAATCCATTGATCTGCGGAGTCGTTATCGAATAAGAACCTAGCACCGTTACATTTACATTGATTGTGGCTGTATTACCCGAGTTTAGTACTACGCCAGAAGTAAACGTACCGTTTAATACTGCTCCGCTACAATTGTTAGGGGATCCATTTAAGGTATAAGCTGCAGGTGGTGCGGCTGTTGCATAGGTGACAGAAAAACTGCAAGAATTTCCAGCTCCAGTTACAGGATAAACGAATGTTCCTGAAGCCAGCGGTGTACCTGTAGCTGTGAGTAACACTGTCGTATTGGCTAGTCCTAGTGTACCCGTTGCCGTAAATTGAACTCCATTTACAGACGGAGTTGTTATACTATATGTTCCAGCTGATGTAACATTAATGTCTACTCTGGCTGTGTTACCAGCGTTCATCGCTAGTCCCTCCATGTAAGTACCGGATGTATTAACCCCAGTACAGTCTCCTGCTGCATTACCGAATGTGAATACTGCATTCGAATTTGTTGTTCCAGAAAGAATTTCAACATCAACCAAACATGAACTGGTTCCAAATGAAATGATAAAAGTGGTTACGCCTTCAAATTGAGGAACGCCTGCACCATACAATCTTACGGTATTTAGTCCAGCGTTTCCAAAAGTACCTGTACCGATGAAATAGATTCCATTGATGGTGTCTGATGATATGGTGTAGCTTCCTACCTGAGAAACATCAACCTGTACATCCATATAATTTCCTATACCAAGTGCAGAATCTGCTTTGTAAGTCCCATAGACTGTGCTTGGCAAACATTCTAAACCAGCACTGTCTGTTTTAAGTACTCCAGTTGCAATGCCTCCCAAATCGAAATACAATTCCTTTTGGCAAGAACTAAAAAAAAGTGCGGTGAGAATAAGAAAAAGGCCTAATATTCTTTTCATATTTACGGTTTTAAGCATCTCTAAGGTAAGTTATTTTAGTTATTCGTTTCTTTTGTGTCCGTATGTGATGGAACTGATTCTTGTTTTTGCGGAATCAATCTTTTCTGAAAAACCAAAAGAGTGATAACTCCAGTGCTTATCGCAGCATCTGCTATATTAAAAATGGGTTGAAAAAATTCGAAGTATTCGCCACCCCAAAGTGGAACCCAGCTTGGGAAATGCCCCTTGATAACCGGGAAATAAAGCATATCCACAACATTCCCATGTAGGAAAGTTCCGTATCCTTTTTCGGAAAATTGTGCCAATCCTGGATAACCTGCATAGTCATTCATTTGTGGTATAAAAACCATTCCTTTATCGAATATCATACCATAAAAACAACTGTCAATCAAATTACCTACTGCCCCTGCAAAAATCAATGATGCACATATGATGAACCCTGAGTTGTATTTTTCTTTGATGATTTTGTTTAAATAATATACTCCGAAAACTACGGCAAGCATTCTAAAAACGGTGAGCGCGAGTTTTCCCCAATTCCCTCCGAATTTCCAGCCGTATGCCATACCTGGATTCTCAACAAAGTAAAGTTGGAACCAGTCTCCCAATATCGGCTTGGCCGTATTTAACTGAAAATGGGTTTTTATGTGAATCTTCAACCACTGATCAATAAGAACAATAGCTAATATCAGTATAACGACGTGTAATTTTTTCATGTGATTATGCCCAAAGATAAGCAGTCCGTTAGATTTAGAAAAAGGTCATTCTTCAAAATAGATTCGTTTCACGCGTTGATTGATGCCTGTAAGGATTTCGTAAGGTATGGTATCTGCCCAATCAGCAAGCTGTTTAACGGATAGTTCTTTTCCAAAAACGATTATTTCATCTCCTTCTTTCGCATCAATACCGGTGATGTTAAGCATGGTCATATCCATACAAACATTTCCTATTACGGGCACCAAGTTTCCTTTAAGCCACATTTTTCCTCTCCCATTCCCTAAATTTCTGGGATATCCATCTGCGTAACCGATTCTCACAGTTGCGACAACCGCATCTGAATCCAATTTTCCTTTTCTTCCGTAGCCAACAGTATCGCCAGCTTCGAGATGCTTGATTTGGGATATTGTAGTTTTTAAAGTGGATACATTTTGCAATTCAACATTAGTATCTACGCCATATAATCCGATTCCAAGCCGAACCATATCAGACTGCAAATCGGCATGTCTTTTTATCGCAGAAGTGTTAGATAAGTGTTTGATGATTGGATAGGAAACCAAACTTTCTATTTGAACAGACATACTAAAAAAAGAAGCTTTTTGTTGCATGGTAAAATCATCCTGACTCGCATCTTCACTTGCTGCTAGATGAGTGAATATGGAAGCAATTCGAATGTATTTACTTGATTTAATGGCATTCAAAAGCGATGGAAGATCTTTTTCTTGAAAACCCAATCTATGCATTCCTGTATCTAATTTGATGTGAACGGGAAAAAAATCAATTCCTTGTCTTTCTAAAAATTGTTCTAACTCTTGCCATTGTTCAATCTGAAATATTTCTGGTTCTAATTGATGTTCCAACAAAGTACTCCAATCATCTCTGTCTGCATTCATCACCATAATGGGCAATGAAATGCCTGCTCTTCTTAGGTCTACACCTTCATCTGTGAATGCAACAGCGAGATAATCTACAGACTCTCTCGCCAACAATTGGGCAACTTCAACACTCCCGCTTCCATAGCTAAACGCTTTTACCATTGCCATTACTTTCGTCCCCGAATTGAGCATATCTCTGTATGTTCTAAGATTTAACCTTAGTGCGGATAAATCAATTTCTAGCACCGTATCATGGCGCTTCTGCTCCAACTTCGCTTGTATTCTTTCAAACTCAAAAGTCCTGGCTCCTTTAATCAGTATGGCCTCTTCATTCCAGAACATTCCGTCAAAAGCCATTAAAAAATCTGAAGTAGATGAAAAAAACATTGCGTTCTTAAACGACTGAAAAAGGGCTGCCTGTTTGATCCACTCGGGACCAATTCCAATTATCTTATCAACCCCTTTTTCACTCAATAAGCTCGAAATTTTTTTGAAAAAAGGTTTGCCATCTCCACCAACTTCTGGAAAATCGCTGATGATAAGCGTTTTCGACATCTTAGATGTTTGTTGATTTAAAAAATCCAGCGCAATGATGAGAGAGTCCCAATCGTTGCTATAACTGTCATTGATCAACAAAGACCGATGTATGCCTTGTTTTAATTCGAGCCTCATCTCTACTGGCGAAAGTCCTCTCCAATCGAATGATTCTATCTTGCAATTCGGATATTGCGCTTTGATAAAGCCCATACATAGAATTACATTGGATATTGATGCTTCATCGGTAAGCGAAATTTCAATCGCTCCCACTTCTCCATTTGCTTTGTAATGAATTGTTGTTTTACTTTCTGATTTTTGTACCTGGGTAATTTGCAAGTCTGAATGACTATCACTACCAGTAACGAATAAACGCAATGTAGCATTTTCTGAAATCAGTTTTTTTGCCTCTTCCATTACCATCAGATCATCGCCAGACAAAATGAGTAAATTGGAGTGCGAAAAAAGTTTTAGTTTCTCTTTAATCTTTTCTCGTATATCTGAAAATCCTTCGGCATGAGCGTTTCCGATATGGGTAAGAATTCCTATTTCTGGTTTAATGATTTTCTCTAAACTTCCCATCTCCGCATATTTGGAGATGCCTGCTTCAAAAATTCCAAGTGTATCATCTTCGCTGATTCGCGAAACGCTAATGGGTACACCAATTTGAGAATTGTAACTTCTTGGGCTTCTTACAATATGTTCTTTCTGATGTAAAAGATGAAACAACCACTCTTTTATAATTGTTTTTCCGTTGGATCCTGTAATTCCGACAATGGGTATATTGAAATGATCTCTATGCGCAGCTGCAAGCTTTTGAAACGCTACGATAACGGAGTGAACACGATAAAAATTAGCATCTTGATGCTGCATTTCCAATGATTCATCCGCATCTTGCTGTACCATAAAATGACGTACTCCTTTTTGAAAGAGGTAGTCGATGAAAGCAATTCCGTTTCTATGTGGTCCTGAAAGCGCGAAAAAAAGTGTCGTTTCCGGGAAATTTAATCTGCGGCTATCATAAAGAAATTGGTCAATGTGAATGAGTGACGCATTTCGAAGCAGCGTGGCTTCTGTAATTCGAACAATATCTTCTGGAGTATAATTCAAGAATTAAGCTTTCGATTTACGTGAATATTTTCTTTTCCTCAAATAGTAAAACAGCACAGAAACAAAGCCAATGATAAAAATCGGAAAAATTAGATTTACGATTTGCCAATACAAAGTGTCCTGTTTTGTTTGTTTTGAATCAAGTAAAAAAAGTTTTAAATTTTTAT
>JBDLUO010000188.1:0-10600 GCA_039805285.1 Bacteroidota bacterium | reverse complement strand
TCAGATCTGGAAATGAACTCAATCATTTCTTCTGTAAGCAGATTCGGTTCGATGGAAGATATTCTAAACCGACTTACATTATTTTGTTCCTCTAAAGCTTGAACCAATTCAAAAAAACTTTCTTCTTTTTTCTTTCCACCATATAACCCTTTTCCAAAGTCACCCAGATTGATTCCTGTTAACACAATCTCTTTCACGCCTTGTTCGGCTATTGATTTTACATCATCTAAAACATGTGAAATCGCATTGCTTCTACTTTTGCCTCGCGCCATTGGGATGGTGCAAAAACTACAGTTGTAATCACATCCATCTTGTACTTTAAGGAAAACTCGAGTCCTTTCACTTACAGAATAAGTAGGAGTAAATACATTCACATCTTCTATGTCGCAGGTGCAAATTTTACACGGGTCGTTGGGCTGCCAATCTTGAATGTGCTTTGCAATGTTGAACTTTTCTGCTGCGCCCAATACCAGATTTACACCTGGTATTTCAGAAATCTCAGCGGGTTTCAACTGCGCATAGCATCCCGTTATTACAACCGTTGAATCTGGCGCTTTTCTTTTTATTCTACGAACCAATTGTCTGCATTCTTTGTCTGCATTTTCTGTAACAGAACAGGTGTTGATTACATAAACATCAGCCACATCAGTAAAATCCACTTTCTCAAATCCTTCCTTCTCCAATAGTCTACCCATGCTTGTGGTTTCACTGAAATTCAATTTACAACCCAATGTATGTAAAGCAACCGTTTTTTGCATGGCGCAAAGGTAATAAAGATTTAATGCAGTCGGATTATGGGTTTGATACTCTACAGGTAAATCGATCAATAGATTGCTGTTATGATGAGTCAGGTTTATTATATTTGATAAAAAAATGAGATTTTACATCCTTTCAATCGTTTTGCTCGTTTTTGCTGGATGTTTTGCACAAAAACAAAGCAATGAGTTGGAACCTGTCTTATTCAAATCAACATGGGAAAAATCCAAAGATGCTTTCCTTCTTGATGTTCGAACGCCCGAAGAGTATGTAAAAGGGGCCATCGCTTTTTCCAGAAACATCGATTTCCGATCAGAAGGGTTTGATGCTGAAGTAGAAAAACTAGACAAGAAAAAAACGTATTTTATTTATTGTCTTTCTGGTGGAAGAAGTGGACAAGCAGCTGAACAAATGAGAAAGGCCGGATTTACAAATGTTACGGAACTAAAAGGTGGAATTTTAGCCTGGCAAAAAGCTGGATTGACTCTTGAAGTTAAGGCGGGTTCGGTTAAATCTCAAGGATTGGACGATGCAGCTTATCTCCAATTGACGAAGTCGGATAAAATCGTTTTGATTGATTTTTATGCGCCTTGGTGCGGACCTTGCAGAAGAATGGAGCCGTTGTTGAAAGAAGTATCTGATTTTTATAAGGGTAAAGCGACCATCATCAGAATAAATATAGACGAAAGTCCGGAGCTTGCCAGAAAACAAAAAATAGATGAGATCCCGTTTTTTAAACACTATGTGAATGGCGAAGAAAAAGGAAATTTCATTGGTGAGTTGAATCGCGAAACCTTCGATAGATTGTTAGGCGCAAAACCTTAATTATTGTATCACAACCTCCTGAATCACTTTTTCGCCAAAAGCATCATTTACGCGTTGTATTATCGTTTCCCGCTGATATAGTAGTTCGTTTTTCAATGGGGCCACAGAGGAGGTAATAAATAGCGTGTGGCCACTGATTCGAATGCTATCGGTATATTTTGAAACGGTTTTCCCCATGAGTTCTTCCCAGATTTCTTCGATTTGCAATGCCTGAACCTTTTGCTTCAGTTTGCTTTTTTTCAGAAAATCATCCATTGCCTGTCCGATATTGAGTTCGCTCATGTAACGAAAATAAGGTTTATTGTTTGTTATAATTGGATGAGTTGTATTTCTATGTTTAGCGTTTTCATGATATCTGTTAACCTCTCCGAATGGGTATCAGTGATAAGTACTTGTCCCTTATGTTTTTTACAAACGACTTCAAGCAAGTTCGCCATACGCTCCGAATCTAACTTTTCGAAAACATCATCCAGCAATAGGATAGGTGTATTGCCTGTTTTTTCGAGAAGCATTTCATATTCTGCCAATTTTAAACTGAAAAGCAGACTTTTCTTTTGTCCCTGAGATGCGATGTTTTTTAAAGGTTGTTTGTTCCACTCAAAAACGAGATCGTCTCTATGTACCCCAGAAATGGTGCGTTGCATCATTTGATCTTTCTGTCTGTTCATTTTCAGGCATTGCTTCATGTCTGTACCATGGAGATTGCTTTCATAACGCATCTGAATTTGGGTTTCGTGTGCTGCAATTCCCGTATAATGCGAAATGATTTTCGGATGAATTTCATTGAAATAATGAAGTCTTTTTTGGTATACCCGATCTCCGTAGTGAGCCAACTGTTCGTCTAAAATGTCTAACAATGCAGGATCGCCAACTCCATTGCGGGGTTCATTTCGGAGCAGGCTGTTTCGCTGTTGCAAAATCTTATTGTAGGCAGACAAATCAAGTAAGTATCCACCATCCAATTGGCAAATCAAAACATCAATAAATTTTCTCCTCAATTCGCCTGTTCCATTGATGAGTTCTATGTCGTCTGGAGCGATAATTACACAACAAAATCGACCAATATGCTGCGATAATTTTTCGTAAGGAATATCATTCAAATACAATTCTTTCTTTGATCCAACACGATTGATACATACCAGTTTTTCAGGTTGTTCGTTCAATTCGAAATGTCCTTCTAATCTGAATCCTGGTTCGCCAAATCCGATATTTTGCCCGTCGTTCGAATGGAAATAGCTTTTGGTAAAACAACAATAATAGATAGAGTCCAACAGGTTTGTTTTACCGATTCCGTTTTTGCCACAAATTCCTACAACAGGCAAGTCAAAATGATAAGTACCAAAAGGATGATTTTTGAAGCCGGTTAGGATGATTTTTTTGATCATCAACATATTGGCAAATTAACGCCAATTCTATTTGGTAAAAAGCGTTTTCGCTCTTTCTTTCCATTTGAATTTCATTTTTTTTACTTTTTTGGTCTAATTAATTACAATTATATACTTTTTGCACGTTGTTTTTTTTCGTTTCCTCTATTTTTTGCCTATAAATTGTATATTTGCACACTTAAAAAAATCGACTTTGGCTACTAAATTTTCGAAAGAAACATACTTATATTGGTACGAACTGATGCTCTTGCTTCGCCGTTTCGAAGAAAAAACGGGTCAGTTGTACGGAATGCAAAAAATTCGTGGATTCTGTCACTTATATATCGGTCAAGAAGCATTGGCTGCCGGTTGTATGACAGCTACCAATCCCGATGATAAATTTATTACTGCTTATCGCGACCATGGATTGGCAATTGCGAAAGGGATAACTGCTAAGGCATGTATGGCCGAATTATACGGAAAAGCAACAGGTTGTAGTAAAGGGAAGGGTGGAAGTATGCACTTTTTCGGCTTAAAAGAAAACTTTTTTGGAGGTCACGGAATTGTAGGTGCTCAAATAGGAACTGGTGCTGGCTTGGCTTTCGCAGAAAGATATAGAGGTACTAACAACGTAGTTCTTTGCTTTTTCGGTGATGGTGCAGCGCGTCAGGGAATCCTGCATGAAGCTTTCAATATGGCTATGCTTTGGGATTTGCCCGTTGTTTTTATTTGTGAAAACAACAACTACGCCATGGGTACTTCGGTTGCAAGAACAAGCAAGACTCTAGATATTTACAAAACAGCAAACGCTTACGAAATGCCTGCAGATACTGTCGATGGAATGAGTCCGGAAGCAGTTCATGATGCCGTTCTTCGTGCTGTGAATCGTGCTCGCGAAAAAGGTGGACCAACACTATTAGAAATCAAAACCTATCGTTACAAAGGTCACAGCATGAGTGATCCTCAAAAATATCGTACCAAAGAAGAATTGGAAGAATACAAACAAAAGGATCCAATTGATCACGTTTTGCGTGTACTTCAAACCGAATACCAAGTTTCAGACGAAGACATCAACGTCATTAACGATAGAGTGAAAGTAGAAGTTGAAGAATCCGTTACTTTCGCAGAAGAAAGTCCTTGGCCAGATGAGAGCGAAGTACTTAAAGATGTTTACATACAAGAGGATTATCCTTTTATCATGGACTAACACATTAACCCATTTAGAGAAAAATAAAAAAAGAATACATGTCAGAACAGAACACAACTTTCGAAACCGTAGAAGCACTTGATCAAGTAAAAGGATTTTGGGAGAAAAACAATAAGAAAATCATTTACGCCGGACTCGCAATCATTCTTGCTATTTCAGGTTGGATCGGTTATCAGAAATTCATTGTTGAACCAAATGAAATAAAAGCCAACGAAGCTATTTTCCCTGCTGAAAATTTATTCGGCAAAATGGCTACTTCGGGTTTCAACAAAGATTCTGTAAACATCGTCCTTAATGGTGGCGAAGTAGAAGGAACTAAGATTCTTGGACTTCTTAAAGTAATGAGTGCTAACGGTGGTACGAAAGCTTCAAACCGTGCATCATACATGGCAGGAGCTTGCTACCTTCACATTGGCGAATTTGATAAAGCCATTAAATATCTTGCTGACTTTAGTGGAAACGGAGCCGATCAAATTCAAGCTAAAGCTTATTTAATGATGGGACACGCTTACGCAGAAAAAAACAATGTGGAAGAAGCATTGAATCATTACAAAAAAGCAGGTTCTGTAAATGCAAAAGATGAATCTGTTACCCCAGATGCATTGATGACGTATGCTATGTACGCAGAAGCAAACGGAAAAGACAAAGAAGCAGTAGATACGTATAAAAAAATCAAAGATGAATACCCAACATTCGTTTCTTCAGGAAATGGCGATATCGACAAAAGACTCGCACGTTTGGGTGAATTTAACTAATCAATAAATATATGTCCGAGTTTAAACCGGTTAATATTTTTCCAGCAGGCATCCCACTAAAAAAGGATGCCTGTGTTGTTTTGGTACAAACAGCATGGAATCAAAAAATTGTTGGCGCATTGCGTGAAGGCTGCATCAAAATACTAGAACATAATAACACTCAATTCGAGATTGTTACCGTTCCTGGCGCTTTTGAAATTCCATTCGGAATTAAAAAACATTTTGATATGGCAAAACTAAAGCCAGATGCATACATTGCACTAGGTTGCGTTTTACGTGGCGATACTCCGCATTTCGATTATGTTTGCAAAGCCGTAACAGATGGAATTGTCCAACTCAATTTAATGTTACCAATCCCAACTATTTTTGGCGTTTTAACGGTAGATACCGAAGATCAGGCAATACAAAGAATAGGAGGTAAACATGGACATAAAGGTGAAGAAGCGGCAGAAACTGCACTTGCTATGATCTCCCTTTTTAACAACTGATTCATCATTCATTAATTTTTTAAAATGAAGATCGATTTATTCATACCCTGTTTTGTGGATCAGATTTATCCGTCAACCGCCATGAACATGGTGAAGGTGCTCGAAAAAGCAGGATGTGAAGTATCATATAATCCCAATCAAACCTGTTGCGGACAACCTGCATTCAATGCTGGTTATTGGGATGAAGCCAGAGAAGTAGCTTCTAAATTCATAAAAGATTTTCCTAAGCCAAATGTTGTGGTTGCTCCAAGTGCCAGCTGCGTTGGATTTGTAAGAAACCACTATCCAAAATTATTTGAAAACAGCTCATTGCACCATCAAGCTAATGATTTGTCTGGAAACGTTTTTGAGTTTACTGAATTCCTTACCGATATCTTAAAAATCACTTCATTTGATGCAGTTTGGAATGGCAAAGTGACATATCACGACAGTTGTTCTGCATTGCGTGAATGCGGAATCAAAGAAGGGCCACGAAAACTATTGGAGTCTGTGAGTGGACTAGAGCTAATCGAAATGAAAGACAATGAAACCTGTTGTGGATTTGGGGGTAGTTTTTCTGTAAAGTATGCGCCAATTTCAACGGCCATGACAGACCTGAAAGTGAAGTATGCTATGGAAACGGGGGCAAATGCCATCATTTCTACGGATATGAGTTGTCTGATGCAAATAGACGGTTACATCAAAGCACAGCAATTGCCAATGTCAACCTTTCATATCGCAGACATACTTGCCGCAGGTTGGTAAATGAAGACAAACCTTTTCTCATTCAGATTGTTTACTTTCTAAAATTAATTTATGGCTTATTGGCTCGTTAAATCAGAACCATTCAAATATTCTTGGGATCAGTTTGTGGCAGACAAGCAAACATTCTGGGACGGTGTCCGTAATTATGGCGCGAGAAACAACCTTAAAGGCATGAAAAAAGGAGATCTCGTCTTATTTTATCACAGCAACGAAGGGGTAGAAGTTGTTGGAATAGCTAAGGTAGTAAAAGAGCATTATCAAGATCCTACAACAGAAGAAGAAGCATGGGTTGTGGTAGATCTGAAGCCTGTAAAGAAATTGAAAAATGCAGTTCCATTATCCGCTATCAAATCAAATCAAGCATTAGCCAATATGGATTTGGTGAGACTCGGACGTTTATCGGTTCAAACCGTAAAAGAAGAGGAATGGTTGATCATTATGGAAATGGCAGGTGAATAAATAGCGTTCAAATGAAACATATTGTTGTACTCACGGGCGCCGGTATTTCGGCAGAAAGCGGACTCCAAACATTTCGTGATCATGATGGCTTATGGAACGGATATAAAGTGGAGGAAGTGGCAACGCCTGATGCATTTCAAAAAAATCCGCAGCTGGTACTCGACTTCTATAACATGCGAAGAAAAAATGTATTGGAAGCCCAACCCAATCAAGCACATATCAATCTTGTTGCATTAGAGAAGAAATATAAGGTTACCATCATCACACAAAACGTAGATGATTTGCATGAAAAAGCAGGGTCTAAGAATGTGATGCATTTGCATGGAGAAATTTTCAAAATGCGAAGTGTCAAAAACAACAATATCAATTTTGAAATAAAAGGAGATATCAATTTAGGAGACCTCGCAGATGATGGCGGACAATTAAGACCCGATATCGTTTGGTTTAATGAACCAGTTCCAATGATTGAAATTGCAGCAGAGATTGCATCAACTGCTGATGTATTTGTTGTAATAGGTACATCTTTACAGGTTTATCCCGCAGCAGGCCTTTTAGATTATGTGCCGGATCAAATTCCGAAATATGTCATCGACAAGAAAATGCCTGAAGTAAGAGGCGTTTCAAATCTTACTTGTATAGAAGATTTGGCGAGTTCTGGAACAAATAAATTGTTGGAGTTACTAGGAATGTAGTTTAACGGTATTAGATCAAATAGAGAAAATCTCACGAGTCATCACATCCCAACTGTACTTCTTTTTTTCTTCTATGATTCCAGGGACAAAGGTATTTTCTCCTGTTGAGAAATAGATTTCAATGGCATCTGCCAACGACTCCGAATTGGGCTCCGCGATTAATCCGACTTTCATATGCGGCACCAATGCAGGCAGTCCTCCAACATTGGTCACGATCATTGGTTTTTCAAAATGATATGCCAGTGGAGTAACCCCACTTTGAGTTGCAGAACGATAAGGTTGAATTACGACATTCGAAGCGCAGAGATAATACTTTACTTCGCTATCTGGAATAAAATCTGTTCTTAAAATCAACGAATCCCGAATGCCTAATTTTTCAATATGTTCGTCGTATGGTTTACGGTCTTCATAAAATTCACCTGCAATCAAGAATTTGATGTCACTAAATGCATTGTTGCGGTGCTTCAAACAAGCAATGGTATCAAACAAGATGTCGAGTCCTTTGTAATGTCGAATAAAACCGAAAAACAAAACAACCCTGTCTTTCTCCGAGATCTGCAGATGGTTTCTTGCATCAGTTATAGAAACTTGATTACCAAAATTATCGTAAAGAGGGTGAGGTACAAATTTTGCAGGCACTGTTGATTGAAACAAACTCAGGTCTTTCAACACTTTTTCACTCATGGTAATGAAACCATCAATGGGTTTCATGAAATAACGAGTAAAGGCTTTGTCGCCTGGACGTTTTTCGTGTGGTATGATATTGTCTGCGATACAAACAACTTTTGTATGATTGTTCTTTTTGACCAATCTCAGAATGGTTCCCAAACAAGGCCCCATGAAAGGAAGCCAATAACGAACAACGATAAGGTCGGGACGCATTTTACGGAGACGGGTGCCAACCTTAAGCCAATTCAACGGGTTCACAGAATTTATGCAAACATTTATCTTCAGGTTTTTGGGCGCAGGTTCAGATGAAAATTGTGTAGTCCCAGGAAAAAGAAATCCTGGATATTGAAGTGAAAACGTAAAAATTTCAACATCATGTCCTTGATCCTGGAATGCTTTTGCCAGCCTCTCATTGTAGGATGCCAATCCTCCTCTTAGTGGATGTGCCGGACCAATAATTACAATTTTTTTCATGTTATAATTCAAAGCAGCATCAACAACCTAGTTTTTGTTCAACCAGATAATGATTTCTGTCTGCAGATGTTCTGGAAATAAGTTCTCCGATGAATCCGGCAAGGAAAAGTTGTGTTCCGATAATCATGGCCATGATGGCAAAAAAGAATAAGGGTCTTTGGGTTAATCCTGTAACATCAAAAAAGAATTTGGAAATGGTTAGATAGATAAAAAGAGTCAATCCAGAACCAAATGAAAGGGTGCCCCAAAGTCCAAAGAAATGCATCGGTCTCTTACCAAACTTTCCCATGAAAAAGATGCTCAACAAATCCAAAAATCCATTGATGAATCTGTCCCAGCCAAATTTGGTAACGCCATATTTTCTGGCACGATGCTCAACTACTTTCTCTCCAATTTTTCTGAATCCAGCCCACTTTGCCAATACAGGCACATATCTGTGCATTTCACCATAAACCTCAATGCTTTTCACCACCTTGCTTCGATAAGCCTTCAATCCACAATTAAAATCATTCAACTTTATACCACTCATTTTTCGCGCTGCCGCATTAAACAGTTTACTGGGCAAATTCTTGGTTACCGCATTGTCATATCTTTTCTTCTTCCATCCACTTACCAAATCGTAACCATCTTCTAAAACCATTCTACGCAATTCCGGAATCTCATCCGGACTATCCTGCAAATCGGCATCCATTGTTATTATTACTTCTCCAAGCGCCGCTTTGAATCCCTCATTTAATGCTGCACTTTTTCCATAATTACGCTGAAATTTGATGCCTTTGATGTTCGAATCTGCCAATCGCAATTGCTCAATCACGTTCCAAGATTGATCCGTGCTTCCATCATCAATCAAAATGATTTCATAACTGAGTTGGTTTGCATCAGTCACTTTTTTGATCCATGCGGTAAGTTCCGGCAATGATTCTTCCTCATTGAACAGGGGTATGACAATCGAAACATCCATGGGATTGATTTTTGTGTTCCAAAGATAAGTTTAATCCAAAAAAACTGAAATAAGATTAAGCGATAGTTCGCATATTTCATAGAAAAAAGCAGAGAAATACGAGTAAATGCTCTACTAAACACTAAGATTTACGCATCTGTATAAAAAAAGCCATGCAAAGTGTTGAAATGCTACCGAGTAATAAATATCGAATTACCGTAAACATGATCATCATCGGCATAAAAATATCAGCGATTTTGGTGTTGTTTTCTTTGATCTCTTCTGGTGTCTTATTGCCCAATTTCTGAATGATCAATTCATTTTCTTTTAGCACTTGCTCCAAAATCTGTGGATTTAAACGATAGAAAATAAAAGTAAAAACAGACAGAACTAAAGTAACAAGCATGAAATATTTAAATCCTTCATTAAATAGCATTTTTACACTCGCGTCGGGAAGCTCTTTGTTTGAAGAAATGACTGTCCAAACCAACCCAGTTAAGAAAATTCCGATATTGATAAATTGAATGTTCCCTTTTTCCGACCAGTTGAGTACATAAAAAGTAAAGCAGGATGCGGTGATGATCAAAAGTGAAAACAGTATTCCTTTTTGAAGGACAGAAATTTTCATTATGGTAGTAGATTGATTTTGTGATTGCTGATGGTGCCAATGATTTTCCCTTTGAGGGCTTTATTTAGAAATGCTGAATTTTTTGACAATGATTTCAACTTTTCCGCGGTGTATTCCACTTCTGCTTCAGGGTCAAACAAGGTTAAACAAGCGACACTTCCTTCTTTAATTTCCGGAATGGATAATTTCGAAATGGTTCTTGGGTTGGTGGTGAGTTTTTCAATCCATCCATCAGAATACCCAACCGAACCAACGATTGCAGAAAAACAAGTTTCCCAACCATTCATTCCATATTTCGCATACTCAAACTCACAATGTGTATCGTCCCAATGTAGCGGTTGATGATGACTGGTGATACAATCAATCGTGCCATCAAGCAATCCTTTTCGGAGTGCGTCTCTATCTGATGAAGTTCTTAACGGAGGATTTACTTTTAAATGGGTATCGTATGTATTAAGGTCATCTTCGCAGAAAAAAAGATGATAGGGTGTAACCGAACATGTGATGTTTAATCCTTCTTGTTTTGCTTTGCGAATCTTGTCTAATCCGGATGCAGTACTGATACCTGTAATGTGAAGTTTTGATTCGGTATATCTCAA
>JBDLUO010000187.1:0-7452 GCA_039805285.1 Bacteroidota bacterium | reverse complement strand
AGTGCCATGGAAGTTGATTTAGGTAATTATAGAATTGAGTCTAGGGCTTCTTTGCGTTGCTTTTCAAAATACGCCTCTAAATCAACTATAAGCAGCCTTCTTTGTCTTCCTATTAATGTATAACCTAGTTCACCTCTTTCCATAATACGGTATAGATTTGCTCTGCTAATACCCAATAGAGCACATGCGTTTTTTATGTCCATATACCTTTCTTTCTCAGGAATAAGACTGTTCATTTCTTTCAGCTTAGCTACTTCATTTTCTAGTTGGGAGACTTTATCAATGATTTTTTCATAGTCGGCTTTAGGTATTGATATTTTATTTTTCATTTGCATCATGATTTTAATTCAGGATGCAATGCTATGTCCTTTCGAAAACTTCTTTGTGTAAGTTACATGTAACTTACATGAGATTTTTTAGATACGCCTATTCACCATTTCATTGTACAAATGGCTTAACTCTTGTAAATAGGGACTTTCACGCTTTATTTTTCTATCCATTGCTGCATTTAACAATCTCGACCATTGAGATATTCTGATGTTAAAAAACCACATTAATACTTCTAAGAAGTCTTTTTTAGAAACAGGTTGGTCATTTTTCCCAAGAACAGCCTTGCTTTCATAAATGGTAACAAATAGTTCCACAAATGAAACTTTATCTCTTGTCCATTTCAAAAATGTATTTCCGCTCTCTTTTGGAAATAAACTTAACTGGCCTTTGTGATAAGCAGAAAGTTCTTTACTAGTGGGTATATTCAAAGTATCAGAAAGAGTTAATTCTTTTAAACTTTTATTGGTAAAGAATCTTTCTAGATGTTGGATGCGATGAAAAAATAGTTGGTCAAGCATTTCAATGAATTGATATTGAATGTTGAAATATCCAGTGATTTTTTTTTCAGCCCGGCATCATCATTAATATTTGATAACGGGGTCTTTACAAATTCAACTCGATTAAAAAGTACTTGCTCGTTATCTTTTGGAAAATATCTGTTTTTGAATTCTCTTACTTCAAACCTAAATAAATCTATGTTTTTTTTAAGGCGTTCCGATTCATGCTCGCTGGTATTCATATAATCCTCAAGCGATGACTTGCACTGACGATATAGGGAATCCAGATAGAAATGATAATCAGAAGTCAGCCTGTAGTTGTTAAAGCTGATTTCTGGAGATGATACGCTCTCAAATAGTGTTACTTGCTTTCGTGCTGAAAATGAGTGTACTTGAACTCTCGCAATTTGTAGTTGCATTAGGGTTTCCGTAAGTAGTTTAATCATAATTTACTTTTAGTTTATTTTCTTAAATCAGTAAAATCACTCATGGCAATATGGCAATGGTATATATATACCCATTGCCAATTGCCTAAGTAAATATGATTTTAAAAAGTGCAGGAAAATGCAGCTTATATAGCAGATGGAAATAACAAAAAGCAAATGTGTATTTCTTACCAAATGAATATCACTCAAGGAGACTTTACATTGAAATATTATTATTAGGTAAGAAAAAAATACGGACGCTTATTTTGAAAAAATATGTATTAATTTGATACATTTGCTCTGCTAATGGTTAACTACTTTAGCTTAAGTTAAAGTCCCCATCTTTAGCTACTGGGTTTCCAAATGGTTACCAAGCAAGTACAAGGGAGTAAAAAATATAGGAAATACAAGGGATTGAGAGGAAATGTTCATTTTCCGTCCGCTCCGCAAAAGCCCTCAAAAAAGAGGGCTTTTTTTATGGGTATGCATTAACTTTACAATCCTGTTTACATCATTTTAACCCAATCTCATGTTGCAACTAAAAAACAGACAATTCCTCGAGTTCGAGAAACCCATACAAGATCTATATCAACAAATTGATCAATTGCATGAAACCCAGGAGAAATCTGCAACGGATATGTCCTCGGCAATACATGCGCTTGAAAATAAAGTACTGGAAGCCAAAAAAGAACTCACAGACAATATGACTCCATGGCACAGGGTTCAACTGAGCCGACACCCCGATCGTCCATATACACTTAAATACATCGAAAAAATGTGCACGAACTTCATAGAACTTCATGGAGATCGTAACGTTAAAGATGATAAAGCTATGGTAGGTGGTTTCGCACAATTGGATGGCAAAACCGTAATGATCATCGGACAACAAAAAGGGAAAGACACTAAATCTCGCCAATACCGCAACTTCGGTATGGCCAATCCAGAAGGATATCGCAAAGCGTTACGCCTGATGAAATTGGCTGAGAAATTCAATAAACCCATCATCACCTTAATCGACACACCCGGCGCTTTCCCAGGCTTAGAAGCAGAGGAACGCGGACAAGGGGAAGCGATTGCACGTAACATCTTTGAAATGATTCGCTTAAAGGTTCCCGTAATCTGCGTCATCATCGGCGAAGGTGCCAGCGGTGGAGCACTAGGAATAGGCGTTGGAGATAAAGTGGTAATGATGGAAAATACCTGGTACACCGTTATTTCTCCGGAAAGCTGCTCGAGCATCCTTTGGAGAACTTGGGAGAAAAAAGAAATTGCTGCAGAACAACTCAGACTAACCGGAAAAGACATGCTCGGTTTCGGCTTGGTGGATGAAGTAATTCCAGAACCTCTTGGTGGTGCACATTGGGATTATGATCAAGCAGCAGAAAACCTGAAAAACTTCCTGATTCCTGCCATCAAACAACTTGAAGCCATTCCTGCAGATGAAAGAGTGAAACAGCGAATAGAAAAATTCGGCAAAATGGGATTCTGGGAAGAGGCTTAATTCAATCAAAACAATTACATGCTCAAAATAGGCGTTTTTGGTACAGGCCATCTTGGCAAATACCACCTGAACAATTGGAAAGAAATATCAAATGTTCAACTTGTTGGTTTCTTCGATCCCAATGATGAACAAGCAAAATTAATAGAAGAACAATATCAGATTACAAGATACCATTCTCCTGAAGCATTGTTAGACGTATGCGATGCTGTTGATATCGTAGCCCCTACCATTCACCATTACAACCTTTGTGTAATGGCAATCAGAAAGGGCAAACATGTTTTTGTTGAAAAGCCCCTTACCAATACGATAGAGGAAGGACGCGAGTTGATGAAACTGGTTAAAGAGTCGAACGTGAAATTCCAGGTAGGACATGTAGAACGATTCAATCCTGCTTTTCTGGCACTTTCAAATACCGTTTGCAAACCGATGTTTATCGAGGTTCACAGATTGGCAGAATTCAATCCGAGAGGCACAGACGTAAGTGTGGTATTGGATTTGATGATTCATGATATCGACATCATTTTGCATTTGGTAAAAAGCGATGTAAACTATATCTCTGCAAATGGCGTTTCCGTAATCAGTGAAACTCCAGATATCGCAAATGTGAGAATCGAATTCGATAACGGCTGTGTCGCCAATCTTACCAGCAGTCGGATATCCATGAAGAAAATGAGAAAAATTCGTCTGTTTCAAAAAGACGCTTACATAAGCATCGACTTTTTAGAGAAAAAGACTGAGATCATACGAATGGACAGCGAAGAAGGAGCCGACTTCAGCTTCGACTTGGACACCCCTAATGGATCAAAAAAGATAAGTGTATCCTCTCCTAAAACCGAAGCAGTAAATGCGATCAAAATGGAATTGGAAGGATTTAGAGATGCCATACTGAACAATACAGAGACTCCTGTGCCGATTCAAGACGGATATGCAGCTTTGGATGTTGCTCATCAAATTTTGGAAAAAATCAACCAACGCCAACCTGTTTAATAACAACATGAGATGGAAATTCAACCGCGCATACATAGCAAATGGCTGATTCTATCTGATGTTGCAGTCTTCATTTTATCTTGGTTCTTTTTTTATTACTGCAGGGCCATCATTTATGGATATGAATTTCGTATCCCATCTGCATTCTTACCCGGTTTGATGCTGTATACCATTTGCTGGACCAGTCTTTTTTACATCACTGGGGCATACAGAAGCATTTACTACCGTTCAAGAATAAACGAACTCTATCAAACCTTTCTTACGGTCGGTTTTGGAACCTTGATTTTACTTTTTTCTTTCATACTGAAAAATCCACATGAAAACAATAAAAGCTATTATCTCGAATTCTTCTCTATACTGATTCCCGTTTTTTCCCTAACGCTTCTTCATCGCTTCTTGTTTTTAAATTTTGCAAAAAAGCAAATAAAAAAAGGTTCAGTATACTTCCCTACCCTATTGATTGGTCGATCAGAAGATATTGAATCCTTCTATCTTGAGTTTAGCTCGAACGCAGAAAACAATACCCATAAAATAACAGGTTATATTGGTATAGATGATGACAAATCAAACAGTTCTTCCAATCATCAAGTTCACATTAGACTTCCAAAACATGATGCAGAAAACATACAGCAAACCGTTGATGAGAATAAAATAGAAGAAATCATTATTGTTCCGAGTAGAAGAGATAGGAACCTACTCACAAAAATCCTTCAACAGATCGGACATCTTGATGTAAACATAAAAATCGCTCCAGACGCTGCCGACATTCTGAGTGGAAATATTCATACCGAAAATGTAATGGCAACGCCTCTCATTGAAGCACACACTGGAAACCTTCCTCTTTGGCAACAAAATATAAAAAGGTTATTTGACTTCTCAGTTGCGTTAATTTTTGGCATTTTATTCATCCCCTTTTTCATCTATTTCGCAATAAGGGTAAGGCTTTCATCTAAAGGACCAATCCTCTTCAAACAAGAACGAATTGGATTAAAGGAGAAGCCATTTGTCATGTATAAATTTAGGTCTATGATTGACAATGCAGAAATGAATGGCCCTCAATTAAGTTCTGTATCAGATCCGAGAATCACCCGTTGGGGAAAAATAATGAGAAAATGGCGATTGGATGAAACTCCTCAAATTTGGAATGTGTTGAAAGGCGAGATGAGTTTGGTTGGTCCAAGACCTGAACGTAAATTTTTCGCGGATCAGCTGATCAAATCAAACCCAGAGTACAGATATATTTTTAAATCAAAACCAGGAATAACCAGTTGGGGAATGGTGAAATTCGGCTATGCGTCCAATGTAGATGAAATGATTCAAAGAATGCCCTACGATTTGATGTATGTTGAAAATGCCTCTTTGTTGCTCGACATAAAAATTTTGATTTTTACCGTAAAACTAATTTTTTCTGGTAAAGGAAAATGATTTCTGAAAACCCATATGCTCAAACGCTACACCATATTTTCAATACTGATCCTAACCTGGGTTCATTCCAATGCGCAGCAAAAACAATATTGGCAACAAGACCTTAGATACCAGATTGCTGTTACTTTAAACGACAGCTCAAAACATCTTGATGCCGAATTGAAAATGACTTATAAAAACAATGCACCAGACACCCTACAATCGATTTGGTTCCATTGCTGGCCCAATGCATATCAAAACGACAGAACTCCATTCAGTGAGCAATTGCTAATGATGGGCAGGACTGATTTTTATTTTTCTCCCGACAATAAAAGAGGTTATTTAAACGGCTTAACATTCAAAGTAAATGGCATTCCAGCCAGATTTAATCAGGACCCATCAAAAAATGAATTTGTAGAACTCCTGCTCGAAAAACCGATTTTTCCGGGAGAAGAAATTTTGATACAAACACCATTTCATGTAAAACTCCCTTACCATTTTTCAAGAAGCGGTTATGTTGGAAATTCATTTCAAATCACACAATGGTATCCTAAACCTGCAGTTTACGACCAGAAAGGTTGGCACATCATACCCTATCTCGACCAAGGTGAATTCTACGGAGAGTTTGGAAGCTATGAAGTGAGTATAATTGTACCTGAAGCCTACGAAGTTGAAGCTACCGGAAAGATGACCGATAAAGTAAAAAAAGGCGAACAGACTACATGGATTTTTAAACAAGAACAGGTTCATGACTTTGCGTGGTTTGCCAACAAAAACTGGGTTACTGAAAGCGATACATTGCAATTGAATGGTAAAACAATAGAAATTACTGGGCGACACTACAATAGACAGCTGTATAAAAAGTATCCGATGGTTCCTTTTATCAAAGAAGCCATTCGAAGCAAATCGGAAGCGATTGGATCCTACCCTTATTCGGTTGTTAAAGTAGTTGAAAGTCCTTTAGCCAACGGCGGAGGAATGGAATACCCAACCATCACACTGATTGATCAACCATCAAGCGGAAAAGAACTCGAAGAGTTGATTGTACACGAAGTTGGGCACAATTGGTTTTATGGTATTTTAGGTTCCAACGAAAGAGAACATCCATGGTTAGACGAAGGAATGAACAGTTATTACGACAAACGTTATTTTGACCAACGAAAGAAAAATGTAATCATAAACACAACGGGAAATAAAAAACGATTTGGGTCTAAACTATTCTCCACTTCGTTTGAAGAATTACAACTCCTTCATCTATACCGCTACAAAACCGATATCCCCATTTCTTCTCATTCGGAATCATTTAACCCTACAGGATACAATCTCATTCTTTATAAGAAAGCAGCAAAATGGATGGATTTGATTGAGAAGAAAATAGGAACCAACGCGTATGATTCCATGATGCAATCATACTATCAAAAATGGAGTTTCAAACATCCTTATCCCGAAGATTTTAAAGCTATCGCAGCACCATTCATTGGGCCCGAAAACGACTCGATTTTCAAGCTTTTAGATGCAACAGGATCATTAGAAAAAAACAAATTGAGAAAGAAGTTTTCCTTTTTCAATCTTGCAGAAACGAACAATAAAATACCCTTATTCGCAATACCGCTCATGGGATACAATACTGCAGATGGATTTATGGCAGGAGGCGTAATTCATAATTATGCAATCCCATCAAGTAAATTACAATTTCTTGCAATGCCTTTATTTTCGCCCAGATCAGGAAAAATAAATGGACTTTACCGCATTGAGTATGACTTTATAAATGGAAAATCTGGATCACTGCTAAAAGGATCGCTGTCTCACAGCAAATTCAGCAATGCCATTTTTAAATCGCCAGCGCAGAAATCCTATTTTACAACATTTCAAAAAACATCCATTGGATTAAAATATCAGTTTCCAAAAAGCAGTCCATTGAGTACGACGTATAGATTTTTAGAATGGAAGTATTTTCAAATTCGAGAATCAAATTTCAGGTTTGAAACAGATTCCATTGGCCAAGTAAAAGAAATCCGGAACCTATATGAAAACAGATATCTCAACACCCTAACTTACCATTACGAAAACCATCGAAAACTATACCCGCATAGCATAAGGGTTGAAGCAGAGCATAGCAAACTTTTTGCTCGATTGCAAGTAACCGCAAAATATCATTTCAATTATGCAGATGGTGGCGGGCTAGATGTCAGATCGTTTGCAGGAAAGTTTTTTTATTTGAAAAACAAAACCAACTCAACGCGTTTTGAAACAGAGCGATTCCATTTTAATATGACCGGCCCAAATGGTTACGAGGATTATGCATATC
>JBDLUO010000186.1:0-4672 GCA_039805285.1 Bacteroidota bacterium | reverse complement strand
TACTTTCATTTCGCCCATCAAAACTTCGGTGTAATGTTTGTTTGGCGCAGCTTTAATGTCTACCCCTTCAAAGGTTCTACCCATCAATTCCATGGTGAATGTGGCTTTAACGGTGTTCATCTTTTTTACTTCATCCCTTCCGCCAATTGCAGTAAGATAGCTTTCAATGATGCTTGATGCAGATACAGATTCGCTGTTTTTAGCTGATTCTGGAATAGAAACTTCTTTTGGTTTATCTATCACAGGATTTGCATATTTGTCGAACTTACGGATAGGGTATCCAAGTCTTTCCAAATTTGGCAGAATCTTATTTGCATTTCCGACAATCACAATTCTTGATTTGTCTTTATTGAAATAGGTTTGTGATACACGTTGTACATCAGAAACAGAAACTGCATTTATTTTTTTCAGGAACGTGCGATAATAGTCTTTAGGCAACTTATTGATCAAAATGTTAGATGCATAAGAAGCTGTTCTTTCTGGATCTTCCATCCCAAGAGCGAAAAGTCCGTTGTATTTAGCTTTTGCATTTTTTAATTCTTCATCCGAGATTTTTCCGTTTCTCATATTGGCAATCTCTGCCATGATTTCTGCTACTGCACTATCCGCTTTTTCGCTTCTTACTTGAGCACTGCTGCTAAACAAAGATTGATAACGACCATTTCCTACACGAGAATAAGAACCATAAGTGAATCCGTGTTTTTCTCTCAGATTCATAAACAATTTGCTTTCTGCACCACCACCAAGAATCTGGTTTGCAACAACCAATGCATGATAATCGGGGTTGCTTAATGGATTAGAAATTAAGTTTGTTACATTGATTTCTCCCTGAACTGCAGTTGGAAGATCAACAAAGTTGATTTCTGTGGTAGACACCAATGGTGCATCTGGAATTTTCGCAAGAATCAGTTTTTTTCCTTTCCAATCTCCCAATGCTTTCACAGCTAATTCTTTTGCTTGTTTAGGTGTGATGTCTCCTACAAAAGTAAGATAGCATCTAGAAGGAGTGATGTTGTTTGTATATGCTTCTTTAACATCGGCAAGCGTCAGTGATTTAATGCTCTCTTCTGTTTCAAATTCTCCCATTGCACTTTCTTTTCCATAGCTAAGAGCAGATAGCACTCTTCCAGAAATTGCGGTTGCATTTTTTTCGGCTGATTTTAATCCGGTTAGTTTTTGAGAACGGATTTTTTCGAATGAAGCTTCTGGGAATGAAGGATATTTTATTCCTTCTGCAAGAAGCATGAACGCCTTGTCAAAATAGCGAGTTAGGGCAGAAGCAAATCCGCCACCAGCATTCAAGCTTACATCAGCTCCCAATTGGTCAATTTCTAAGTCGAATTTTTCTTTTGTTGTTTTTGTAGTTCCTTCACCCAGCATTTGCCCCATGATTCCATTGATGCCTGCTTTCTTTCCTTCTACAATCGGTCCGCGATCGATACTTAATGTCGCAGAGATTTTCGGAAGTTTGTGGTTCTCTACTACAATGATGGTGATGCCATTGGGTAAAGAATCGATATAAGGATCTTTGATGGTGATGGTCGGAGCTGGTCCTGGTTTAGGTGCTTTGGATCTATCAATTTTTTGTTGTGCAAAACCGATAAAGCTTAGCAAGCTGCAACCGATTAGGAAAATATATTTTTTCATGTTAATCTTTTTGTTTTTCAATTTTTATTATCTGGCTGTTTCATTGGAATACACTGAAACAACGAATCAATTTGTCGTTCCCTTGCGAAAAAAGTTATTTCTTAGGCAGATAGTAAACAACCACTCTTTGATTTTTATTCAAGTATTTTTTTGCAACCATTTGAATGTCTTCACGGGTTACTTTTCTAACTTCTTCTAATTCTTCGTTGATCTGATTTGTATTCTTATTGAAGAAGGTATAACCATTAGCAAGATTTTCTGCTATACCGAGCATTTTTGCATTTTTACCGATGTATTCATTCTCGTATTGGTTGCGAATTTTAGTGAAGTCGATTTCACTGATAAGTTCTTTCTGCAACGTTACGATTTCAACATCCATGTCGTTCAGTAAGGTGTCGAGTGGAGTAGCGCCGTTTGGCAAAGCGTAAGAAATATATGCTCCATAATCTTCCAATGCATAATTGAAGCATCCCACTTGTAAAGTATTCTTTTTATCATCCACCATCTTTTTATACATTCTGCTGCTTTGTCCGCCACTCAAAACACGAGATGCCAATTCGAGTGCTGCAACTTCTTTGCTGGTTAATCCAGGTGTACGATAGGCAGTCATGATTGCAGGAATCTGAATGTTAGAATCGTAAGCGGTGTCAATCATTTCGGTGGTAATTGGATCTTCTTTGATGTTCACTCTTTCCACTGGAGCACCAGCAGGTATTTCACCAAAATAGTTTTCAACCAATCCTTTTGTTTTTTCGATATCGATGTCTCCTGCAATTACCATTACCGCATTGTTGGGAACATAATATTTCTTAAAAAATGCGATGAACTCTTGTAGGGTGGCAGCATCCAAATGCTCCATACTTCCTATAGGAACCCAAGTGTATGGGTGTTTGATGAATAGTTTTTTCATGACAGAGTTTAGGAAATTTCCGTAAGGTTGGTTATCAACCCTCATTCTTTTCTCTTCTTTTACAACTTCGTTTTGAGTTTTCACCCCAATTTCATTGATTACTGGGTGTAACATACGCTCACTTTCTAACCACAATCCGGTTTCCAATTGATTTGATGGAAATAGTTCGTAATAAAATGTTCTATCCTGTGTGGTATTCGCGTTGTTTTGTCCGCCATTGCTACTCACAATTTTCATGAATTCGCCGCGTTTGATGTTTTCTGAACCTTCGAACAAAAGGTGTTCAAAAAAGTGTGCAAATCCAGTACGCTCCGGATTCTCATCTTTACTACCAACATGGTACATCACCGATACAGCTACCACTGGTGCCGATTTGTCTTGGTGTAATACTACATGAAGTCCGTTCTTAAGGTTGTATTCCGTGAAGGATACTTTTTGAGCATGAACTGCCGCAGTTGGGATCAGCATGCATAATAGCCATTTCATTTTCGTCATATGATTGATTTTCAGATTGGGGCAAAATTAAGCACAAAACAGCCCCAAACAGCTTTGGAATTCTGTTTCTTTACAGGTGGTCAAAAAAGAAGTTGAGTGGACTTTAAAGCTTTAAGATAGGCGTTGAACCATATCCATTACCTGAGATTCTAGTTCCTTTTTATAGAGAAGTAATTTTTTGCTGAGATTTTCATCAGATACAGCCATGATTTGAACGGCTAAAATTCCAGCGTTTTTTGCTCCATTCAACGCTACCGTAGCAACCGGTACGCCTCCGGGCATTTGCAAAATGGATAATACAGAATCCCAACCATCGATAGAATTGGATGATTTAACTGGAACACCAATCACAGGCAGTACAGTGTATGATGCAACCATGCCGGGTAAATGTGCTGCTCCACCAGCACCAGCGATAATGACAGAGAAACCTTTTTCATGAGCTGTTTTTGCAAATTCAGCCATTCGTTCTGGGGTTCTGTGTGCGGACACAATGGTCATCTCGTAGGGTACACCAAAGTGTTTGAGCATATCTGCTGCAGGTTTCATGACTTCCAGGTCGCTTTCGCTACCCATGATGATGGCTATTTTAGACATATGGTATTTTTTATAAAAGCAGATTCTATCAACAAGAAACAGCTTTCAATTTGTGTTTAATTTGTTTCACTCGGTGCAAAAGTTCATTTTTCTCCCGACTTATAATCGTTACATGTCCCATTTTTCTTCCCGGTTTCACTTCTTTCTTACCATAAAGGTGAACAAAAATATTATCCATCTTTAAAACTTCGTTAAGCCCATCGTACAAAACAGTTCCATTGGCGGTGGGTTCACCCACAACATTTACCAATGCAGATGGCATGATCATTTCCGGATTTCCCAATGGAAGATTTAGTAATATTCGCCAAAGCATATCATATTGACTCGAAAAATGGCCTTCTATGGTGTGGTGGCCACTGTTGTGAACCCTAGGGGCAATTTCATTTACCAATACATGCCCTTGTTTGTCGGTAAATAATTCGACCGCAAAAAGCCCCGGACTGTTTAGTTTTTTTATCACATTTACTGCAATTGCATCAACAGACCAGAATATCTTTTCAGAAAGTTCGGCCGGACAAATTTGGTGACTCAGTAAGTTTAGGTCTGCATCAAATACCATTTCAACTGGAGGGTAAACTGCAGTTTCGCCATCTTGTCCTACTGCTACAATTACCGCAATCTCTTTTTCTACTTCTACCATTTTCTCCAAAACGGAAGGTGAGTCGAAGCCTAGGGCAATGTCTTTTTCTGATCGAATGATTTGTACTCCTTTTCCATCATATCCTCCCAATGCTGTTTTGTGAACTGCAGGAAGAAAGTCTTTGTGTTTTGCTAAATCTACTTTAGAATCGGTTGTAAGATAAGGTGCCGTAGGTATGAGATTGTCTGTATAGAAAGCTTTTTGACTGATTTTATTCTTGATGGTTTTTAGGGTTTCGGTCTTTGGAATGATGGTAAGACCTTCTTTTTCCAATTGTTCAAGCGCGTCAAGATTCACATGCTCAATTTCAATGGTGAGCACATCAACCATTTTTCCGAAGGCATAAACATCTTCATAATTGTTGATATCGCCTTTTACGAAGCGAT
>JBDLUO010000185.1:0-9922 GCA_039805285.1 Bacteroidota bacterium | reverse complement strand
GAGCAAATGGTTTTTAATGTTATGCATAATCAAACAGGCAATGGTTTTGTTGTGAATAAAGGAATAAATGACGGAGAAAAAAAATTGTATGAAGATCAAATTAATACACTCAAAGAAGAACTCGCATACCTTAAAAAAGTATTAGATAAGCTTTTAAATGAGTAATCTTAAAGAAATATTTTGCCGCAGTTATTAGGCTCGCTAAAAAAATCCTTCCCCTTTTTTCTTTTCTATTGAACAATTATTCGAACTGTATATTTTTCCAAAACCACATGTAACAAGATATACTTACGTAGATTATCTTATTATCTATGTTTGATTTAGACTCAATTATGGCTCAAAATACACGCTCATAAATTATTCATCTAGTGAATAATAATAATAAAAAATTAATAATATATTTGTTTCAAACAAATGATTATGGAAATCCCGGCGATGCATATCGGGCAAAAGCTTAAAAAAATCAGAGAGTTAAAAAACTTCACTCAGACTCATATTGCTTCAGAGTTGGGCATTACTCAAAGTGCATATTCAAAAATAGAACTTGGCGAAACAGATGTAACGTATTTAAAACTCACACGGATTGCAGAAGCACTGGGCGTTTCAGCAGAAGAAATCGTTTCTTTCAACGAACACATGATATTTAATGTAATGCACAATCAAAACGGAAATGGTTTGGTTGTTAATAAGGGTGTTTCTGAAAATGAAAAGAAATTATACGAGGAACAAATTTCCGTCTTAAAAGAAGAAATCTCATACTTAAAAAAAGTGCTAGACAAATTAATGCGAGATTAATGCTCACTTTTTTAGATATCCTATTAGGACGCAGTCCTGAATCTTTGTTTAGACACCGGTGATCATTCGGAACACCGGCGCCAGAAGCATGTTAAAAAGCAAATTGTATCAGGACGCAGTCCTGAATCTTTGTTTAGACACCGGTGATCCTTCGGAACACCGGCGCCAGATGATGCAGTCCTGAATCTTTGTTTAGACACCGGTGATCCTTCGGAACACCGGCGCCAGATGATATCAACCCTCACAAAACAATCGAAATATGCACCTTTCCTCCCAAGCCTTTTTCTACAATATCATACAACGTTTTTAAGGTAAGATTGCTGCCATCGTTTTCTATTCTGGAAATGAACGTTCGTTTTTTATTGATCAAATTACCCAATTCATCTTGAGTCAATTTTTTTTGTTCGCGGGCATTTCTTAATTGTAAACCTATTGAAAAACTTTTTGCGTCTCTTTCCAAGCTATCGCGCCTTGCAGTTCCTTTTTTACCATAAACCTCATCTTTTATTTTTTTCCATGTTTTAATAGGGGAAGTTTTTTTAACAGTAGCCATAAATAATTGAATTATTGGTATTGGTTTAGTTGTTCATTTTTATAGGCATTCATCAATACTATCGCTTTTTGAATTTCCTGCTTTGGTGTTTTATCCGTCTTCTTACAAAATCCATTTAACAGTATTACAATGCGTCCTTTATCAAAAAAACAAAATACCCTCCAAATGTTAGAACCAAGTTGTATTCTGATTTCATAAAGTCCTTTAATACCACTGATATGCTTTAAATAATTCGCCGGAATCATTTCAAGCGTTTCTACGGCTTCAATGATCTTAAATATTTTATTCTGGATTATAATCGATTGCGACTTTAAAAATTTTTCAAAATGATTTTTATAGGCAACAATCTCTCTTTTTTATTCATACAAAGGTAACTTATAAGTTACTAAAATGCAATATGATTTTCAATCATTTTTGGATCCAAAACAAACAAAAAAGAGAGATTACAAAACGGTGTTTTCACTGGTAATTTTGAGTGTTTTGCTTTTCATTCGGCAGCAAAGCCGAAGCGTCATTCATTTTCACTAAGAAGCGTAAAAAATCATTACTTGTGATGACAAGTATTAAGAATGAATGATAATTTATTTTATCTTCAACCCTAATTAAATCAAAAAACATGTCAAAAGTCAGGATTTATTTTTTCTTCAGTTTGTTGGCTTTAATTTCTGTTAGCCTTTCACTTCATGCCCAAACGCAAAAAAATGCAAAAGGACAATTGATTAAGTCTGAGCAAATCGCAATATTCGATCAGGACAAATTGACGAAAATTGTCAATGATGAACTTCGCCAGTTTTTAAATAGTGCGCCAATACCTTTTGATGCATATCAGGGCAGATTCTCTGATCCAAAAAATAAACTTACACTCTATAAATTAACCTATCAAACATCCATTCCTGAACAAAACAACAGAGCTACGATGACAACTGGGTTGATTGCCATACCAGATGTTGTAAATGAAGGAATGCCTATGATTTCTTACCAACATGGTACCGTATTCGGAAAAGAGGACGTTCCTTCCAGCATTGAGAACTCGATGGAAATGAAACTCATTCTTGCCCAATTCGGTGGACAAGGTTACATCTGTATAGGCGCTGATTACATTGGTTTGGGTGATTCTAAAGAACCCAATTCTTATTTTGCTATGAAAGCAACAGAGGAAGCTTGTATGGATATGTATACTGCAGCAAATCAGTTTTTGAAACAAAAACAAATCAAAACGGGTCCGTTTTTCACCATGGGCTGGTCTCAGGGCGGATACAACAATATGGTTTTCTTGCGTAGTTTGGAAAGAGCGGGTATTCGGGTAAAAGCTTCGGCTACAGCAGCGGCTCCGGTTGATCTTAATTTTTTCATTACCAGGGGGTTAACCAACCCAAGACCCATTGATGCCATCTTTACGCCTGCCAGCATCTCCAATCTTTTATTTTCTTTTGAGAATTATTATAAAATCCCTGGATTGGCGGCAAGCATAATCCGTCCAAAATTTTATTCCATTTCCAAAGATTTCTATGATTTCAAGATTGGCTTTTTGGAGCATCTTCAAAAAACCACTGGCAACGTAAACGAATTTCTCAAAGCTGATTTTGTTGAAGATATGAAAATGGGAAGAGGAAAAGTGTTCAAGATTCTACATGAATCTGAAGCATACAGATGGGTAAGCTCCACACCTTTAAGAGCTTACTATGGAATGCAAGACGAGGCTGTACCAGACTATATCGCTCGATTAGCTGTAGAATATCAAAGTTATCTTGGAAAACAGAATGGTGAATCATTCAACGCAGGAGAAAAAGCAGATCACCGAGATACTTATATACACGCATTAATAGAAGTCAAACCTTGGTTTGATACTTTTCTGAAATAAAAAAAATCCCACCATTTTTACGGTGGGATTTTTTTGGATGCTAAACATGGTGTCGGTATGTGACCGAAGTCAGTATGAGCAAATATCGTTTGTGGAGCATTAGACTCTCTCCTTCATTTCTCTGTCTGTTCGGCGCAGGTCTCTGACCGCGCCTAAATACGCAAAGAAAAATCAGGAAACGGCTTTTTTGATTTTGAAATGTCGCAGGTGACATTTGGAACTTTTGCAACAAAAAGATTGTTTGAATTTTTAGCGACGATGAAGTAATTATCTTTCTTCTTCATTTTTTTGTCTTGATACAAAGAAACGAAGCAAAGAAAAATCAAGGCAAACCCGATTGCTCCGCGCGTTTTGCCTGGCTAACACGCACATCCCAAACAACAAACAACAAACCATAAACAACAAACGAAACAATCACAAATCTTAAATCAATAATCTAAAATCAATAATCACAAATCTAAAATCATTAATCCCAGACGCTCTGTTTTATAATGAACTACTGAATGGTCCAGGTTTCTTTGCCTTTAAGCAATGCATCTAAATTTCCTTTTCCTTTCTGGAGAATCACCTCTTCAATTTGCATCGTCATGATGTCTTCGTAGCAAGCTCTCTCTGCTTCAAAAAACACACCAAACGGACGAGGCAGATGACCTTGTAGTGAAGGATCATCAAACATTCTCACCAGTATTTGCGCTTTATAAAAATCTTTCTCATCGTGAATCCACAAATCATCGGTTGATGCTCCCTCAGTCAATTCCACAACAACAGGCTTAAATCCATCTAATTTTATTCCTTTGTTTTTTTCAGCACCAAAAATCAATGGTTGTCCCTGTTCTAAAAATATCGCCTCTTCCATTTTACTTCCCTTCTCTGTAAATACTTCAAAAGCGCCATCATTAAAAATGTTGCAGTTCTGATAGATTTCCAAAAATGAAGCGCCTCTGTGTGCGTTTGCTCTCAGCAACATCGCTTGTAAATGCTTGGGATCGCGATCCATGGATCGGGCAATAAAACTTCCATCCGCTCCCATAGCCAAAGCCAAAGGGTTAAATGGATGGTCTATGCTACCAAAAGGTGTACTCTTGGTTACTTTGTGTTCTTCAGATGTAGGAGAGTATTGACCTTTTGTAAGTCCATAAATCTGATTGTTGAACAACAAAATATTGACATCAAAATTTCTTCTCAATAAGTGAATCGTATGGTTTCCGCCAATGCTCAACCCATCTCCATCACCGGTAACAATCCATACACTCAATTCCGGACGAGCGGCTTTAAGTCCACTCGCTACTGCCGTTGCTCTGCCGTGAATGCTATGCATTCCGTAGGTGTTCATATAGTAGGGAAAGCGACTGCTACATCCAATTCCAGATATAATCACGATGTTCTCGCGTGGAATACCTAAGGTTGGCATCACTTTTTGTACCTGAGCCAATATAGAGTAATCACCACAGCCCGGACACCATCTCACTTCTTGGTCTGTAGCAAAATCCTTGGCCGTTAACGGGGCCAATGTTCCTGTTTCACTCATGTTTTTCTAATTTTTCCGGTGTAAAGGTAATAAAAACCTTAAAGGTTCTTGGGATGAAAATTTATCCCAATACAGGATGTTAAACGCTGTTTACAGGTGTTTGTTTAAGAAGTTGCTTAATATTGACCATAACTTTTACAGTCCAAGTTTAGCGTTCAGATAAAATAGGTCACGAATCTAAATGCTATCATCCCCTTTTTCTTACAAGTCTTCCAATTTAAAATCAGGCATTAACCAGGCAGAACATTCTTGTTGCTGCGTGATTTTCATTTTAGTTTATTCTGCGTTTTATTTTTACATTGGGCATGAAACCATATGATGAAAAAATTCCTCAATCAAAATAAAAAACAACTTGCCTTAATTACTGGCATTTTTTTGTGTTTGTTGTGTGTTATCATAAATCCTTTTTCTTTGGATTCAAAAGCCAATCTTGTTTTGGCTGTTTCCATTTTGATGATAAGTTGGTGGATCTTAGAAGCCCTTCCTCTTGCTGTTGTAGCATTGATTCCCATTATACTCTTCCCGTTGTTGAACATAAGCTCAATAAAAGAGGTTACAAAGTCCTACTCCGACACAAACATTTATCTCTTTATGGGTGGCTTTTTTCTTGGAATCGCCATCGAAAAATGGAACTTACACAAGCGCATAGCCCTGAGCATCATCAACATCACTGGAACCAATGGAAATCGCATCATTCTTGGATTTATACTGTCTACTGGCTTTCTCAGTCTTTGGTTAAGCAATACTGCTACTACCATGATGATGTTTCCTATCGCAACTTCTGTGATCAATGTAGTAGGTCAACAAGATAACACATCAGGAAACATGAAAAACTTCTCTCTTGTTCTCATGCTATCTATTGCGTACGCTTCCAACTTTGCATTAGGAACCATCATCGGAACACCTCCTAATGTTGCGTATGTGAATTATATTGGTGAAAAATTCAATTACAATATCGGGTTCGCCCAATGGATGGTCTTGTTTCTTCCTATGACAATCATTCTCTTATTTATGCTCTATTGGGTAATGGTAAAATGGCTTTATCCGAATCACATCAAACACAGTGAAAGCGGAAAATCATTCATTCATTCTGAGTTAGAAAAATTGGGAAAGATGAGCATTCCAGAAAAAAGGGTAACTGCCATTTTTTTATTTACGGTTTTCTGCTGGATCGCCAAAGATGGAATAAACAGCATTCAGTATTTGTTTGTGTTGGATGATACGATAATCGCGATGATAGGCGGATTACTCATGTTTGTAGTTCCATCTGGCGTTGTTGAAAATGAAAAAGCGACTCCCATTTTGGAATGGTCAGACACCAAGAAAATGGCTTGGGGCATACTTCTCCTTTTTGGTGGCGGAATTGCAATGGCAAAATCGCTGGAAGAAGCAAAACTTATCGATCAGTTGGGGACTTATCTGAGTGGATTCGGAGGAAATGGTATTTTTCTGACCATCTTGTTGGTAACAACGCTTTCTGTTTTTTTAAGTGAGGTCATGAGCAATGTGGCTCAGGTGATTGTGATGGCACCTGTGGTTTCTGCCATGGCCGTTTCGATGCATCTCGACCCTTTATTGCTAGGCATACCAATGACCCTCGGAGCAAGTTGTGCAAGCATGCTACCCATGGGAACTCCGCCTAATGCAATGGTATTTGCAAGTGGACATATTCGTATACAAGACATGATAAAAACTGGGTTTGTTCTCAATCTCATTTCCATCATTCTCATCACGCTGTTTTGTTACTTTCTTCAACCCATGATTTTGAGATTGGGATAAAAAATCAACGTTAAAGTATTGTGGTTGAAACAAGCACATCAAATTATCATAGCAATTTTACGTAAATCAAGATAAACTTGTTTGATAACCAATACAAGAAGTTAAACCTATGTATCATTGTGTTGTCTTATTGCCGAAAAAACATATTAACCGCAGCAAATGAAATCGATAAAACTCATTTCTATTATTTTATTCCTGACTTTATTTTCAAATACATCAAAGGCACATACTCCCACTTGGACAGATGGGATAGCATGTATAATATATTCGCATTGTACCAGTTGTCATAATCCAAAAGGCATTGCCCCATTTTCTCTTACTCGATATGAAGATGTTTTCGCAAACAGATTTTCTATTGCAGCTTCGGTACAGGCAGGTAGTATGCCTCCATTTCCTCCATCTCAGCAAAAAAGAAAATATGCACATGCCAATACCCTATCTCAACACGAAAAAGAAGAGATTGTAGAATGGGTAAATAATTTCGCACCGCTAGGAAACGCCTCCAACATTCCAGCTCCTCCTGTTTATAATTCAAGTTTTCAAATTTCAGCGCCAGATCTAGTACTGCAAATTCCAAATTACACCGTAAATACTACAAATGACTTGTACCGGGTTTTTGTGTTGCCACTAAACAATCCTGACCAACGTTTTATCAAACAAATTGAAATAGTGCCGGGAAATAGATCCATTGTTCACCACGCACTTGTATTTCAGGATAGTTCTACCCTTCCGTTGCAACTCGACAACAGCGACCCTCTTCCCGGATACAGTGCTTTTGGAAGTACAGGTTCTCCTAGTTCTAAATTAATTACAGGGTACACACCAGGACAAGGCATTGTTGAATATCCACCCGGATTTGGAGCCGCAGTTTTGCCCCGTTCCTATATTTGTTTGCAAATACATTATCCAGGAGGTATTTCAAATAAAATCGACAGCACTCAAGTAAGAATAAAATTTGGTTCCAATACACTGAGAAATATAACAACGGTAGCAGCTTTAAATCATTCCAGTACTTTATTAAATGGACCGCTTTTGATTCCCGCAAATACGATAAAAACGTTCTACAGTAAAATTAGGGTACCTACAAATCGAACCGTTACCGGAGTGATGCCTCACATGCATCTTTTAGGAAAAAAAATCAAATCTTTCTGTGTAACACCAACCGGAGATACCATTCATTTGATTGATATACCAGATTGGGATTTTCATTGGCAGGGATTTTATACCTTTCAAAAACCAGTGTTAATTCCTGCAGGCAGTGAACTTTTTGGAGAAGCAACGTATGATAACACAACGGCAAACATTCACAATCCCAATTCACCTCCTCGCGATGTTAGACAAGGAGAGGGTACAGACGATGAAATGATGCTCATTTACTTCAATCTAGCCGCATACGCTCCCGGAGATACTTCTATCATCGTTGATACATCCACTCATATAACGCACCATAACAATTGCGATCCCAACAACATCAGTGTTGATCCAAACGAAATTTCAATTTATCCCAATCCAAGTGATGGTCAATTTACCATTGAAGGTATAATGGGTGGCTTTGATATCGTTATGTATGCAAGCAATGGACAGGAAGTTTTCGAGAAAAAAAATCTAAATGGAAAGTCGGTAGTTACTGCTAAATCATTGTCAGCTGGCACTTATTATATTGAAATTATCACCGAAAAGAAATTGAGATTCTATAAAATTATTGTGCTGAATTGATGCTGAAATCTGTTGGTTAGGAAAATGTAATTTGTGATGATGAATATTCTGTGATAAGACATTGGGGTCTTACTTTTTCAGAAGGTTAATTCTCACTCACATTCTTTCAAGAAAGTTTTAACGCCTTCAACAATTTCGTTGGCCATTTTATGTTGAAAGGCTTCATCTAAAATCAACATTTCTTCTTCCGGATTGCTCAGGAAAAGCGCTTCGATGAGTGCATTTGGGTATTCGGCCGGACTATTCAGCATGAAGTTAAAAGAACCGTTGTTTCCATAGTCAGCTAGGCCCATATTCAACATTCTTTTGTAAATGCAATTCCCCAACAAACGAAATCCCTCATGTCTGTAGAACACCGATGTTCCTTTGCCAGTAAACGGATTTCCAGATGAATTCAGATGAAAACTCAACAATAAATCGGGCATAGAATCCCTGTAAAAAAGGATTCGCTGCTTGTTGTCGAAAAACGTGTCTTTGTCTCTGGTTAAAATGATTTCTGCGCCATGTTTTTCAAACGCTTCTTTCAGTTTATTAACCATAGTTAACGTGATGCTTTTCTCTGCAATTCCCAGCGCGCCAACTGCGCCAGGATTGCTGCCACCATGTCCGGCATCCAACGCAATCCTCATTCCTTTCAATGTTAATTTTTCGGGTTGATGGCGAACTTTAAGCATTAGATTATTTCCTTCATAATACATTTTATATCCCCAATGCTGTTTTTGCTTTAAACTGACAATGACTCTAAAATGCTCGTCCGAAATTTGTTCGTATTGAATCTCTTTTATCGCTTTTAAAACATTCGGTTGGTCAATCCAATTGGTATTGTTGGTCGCACCAAAAATATCTACCACAATCTGTGTTGGATTTATTTTTTGAATCGACTGGTAGGGCAATCTTTTAAAGAGTTGTATCTGAATCAAATCTGCCCCAGAATCTGCCATCGCTCTTATTTTCCCGGTTAATGATCGACTCCTAAAAATGCCTGAAGGCATTAACTCTACATGCTCTTCGGGTATGAATGCCGATTTGTTCTCGGTTAATCTTACTTTGTAATCCGATCCCATTTTCCCAATAACTTCAAGGGGTATCATGCTGTCTATATACCCCATTTTTGCTCCTCCCAATCTATCGTCTCCCCATCCATATTCTAAATGCGCCAATCTACCTTTGGTAACAACCATCATTTTATTTTTTGGGTCTAGCGTGGTGAATTTATTTTTGGTTTGGCTTAAGTAAGCACTGCTGTCTGGCGCAGTCAACATTACCGGAATCGTCATTTCATTTAATCTGTCTGTTTCTTTAATCGTATAAAATCCCTGATAGATCCCTTTCATGCCTTTTGTAAGTGAATCGGGTAATTCATACAATTTCGTATCCGAAAGGGTTGTAACGGAACAGCCTGTTTTTGCTTTTACCCTAAAGTTGATTTCGTCTCCCGGACGCAGCCACAAATCGCCAGAGGGAATGGTTTGAACTGACTCAATGATAAATTCGGTAGTTGCGGTCTCTTGTTTTGTTGCAGTGCGTATATACCTTAATTGTTTCTCAACTTCTCGCTCCGAATGATCCGTTGCTTTTACCTTGATCTCGTTTACGCCTACTTCCAAAGCAGCTTCATACACAAAAGCTCCAGTAGGATAAACTTTTACTTTATTGTCATTGATTTCAATTCCACATTTTTTACATGTAC
>JBDLUO010000184.1:0-6132 GCA_039805285.1 Bacteroidota bacterium | reverse complement strand
TAGATCTAAAGCCACTCAAATTAAAGTAGATATAAATGATCCTGCATCATTAGAAGCCTATCAGAAAGCGCAATCCAATTTGCAAGGTTCATTCAGCAGATTGATGGCAGTAGCAGAAAGCTATCCTAATTTAAAAACAACGGATGCATTTATTGGTTTTCAAGCCCAAATTGAAGGAACAGAAAACAGAATAAACGTTGCAAGGCAAGATTATAACAAAGCCATAGAATCGTACAATTTAAAAGTAAAAAGATTCCCCGGCAACATCTTAGCAGGTATTTTTGGCTATGGCAGTAAGCCATATTATAAAGCAGATGAAGGAACAGAAAAAGCACCCGACATCAACTTCGATATTAAATAATTAATATCCTTATTCATGATTAAATGGTTTTCTAAAAACAAATGGGTATCGGATGAAGAAAACCGATCCATCTTAGAGGCCATATCATTGGCCGAAAGGCAAACCAGTGGGGAGATAAGGGTATACATTGAATCGAGAAATCCTCTAGTCTCAACGTTGGAGAGAGCCCATGCTATTTTTCAAGAAATGGGTATGCAGGCTACGGCGCAACGAAATGGGGTGCTGATTTATCTCGCAGTAAAAGATAAAGAAGTGGCTATCATTGGAGATGAAGGAATTCATCAGAAAGTGGGCACCTCTTTCTGGGAAACAAGGATTCAAGAAATGATTCTCTGTTTTAAAAACAATCAACTTTCTAATGGACTCATCAACTGCATTGGCATGGTGGGGCAAGTATTATCTGATCAATTTCCGTACATCGAAGGGCAAGACAAAAATGAACTTCCCAACGACATTCATTTCGGAAAATAAACAAATAACATGACGGCTTTAGTTCGATTTTTTGCGGTGGTATGCATCATGATTTTTTCATTGGTGACACGTGCGCAAGAAATACCCGCAAAGCCCAATCCACCCAAGCTCGTAAATGATTTCACCAATACACTTACGCAAGACCAGCAGATGGCATTGGAACGCAAGCTGGTTGCTTTTTACGACAGCACTTCTACAGAAATAGCAGTCGTTATCATTCAAAGTACAGATGGAGAAGCCATCGCAGACTATGCTTTAAAAATTGGCAGAGGATGGGGTATAGGAGGGAAAGAATATAACAATGGAGTTGTTCTGTTGATAGCCAAGTCGGATCGGAAAATGAACATATCTACGGGGTATGGAGTTGAAGGCGCCCTTCCAGATGTAACCGCAAAGCAAATTATAGACGAAATAATTAAACCGAATTTTAAGGGCAATGATTTCTACCGCGGAATCCATGAGGGCACAGATGCGATAATACAATCCGTACAGGGTGAATATCACATAAAACCCAAGAAGAAGCAGAAAGACTCTCCAATCGTCATATTTATAGTCTTGATTGTTGTTGTCATTATCGTTTCACTCATATCCGGTGGTGGTAATGGAGGCAATACCATTGGAGGAGGAAACAGAGGATATCGCCGTGGATTTGGAGGTCCTGTTTTTTTTCCAATGGGTGGATTCGGTGGTAGTTCCGGAGGAAGTTCAGGAGGAGGTGGCTTTGGTGGTTTCGGTGGAGGAAGTTTTGGAGGCGGAGGAGCAAGTGGAGGATGGTAAAGAAAGAAATACCGGATCCGAATTGTAAGAAGTTCTCAAGAAATAACACAACATAAAAAAAGCTTTACGTTTAGATGAGGATCAAGATGAACCCATCGACGTAAAGCTTTTTTCGTAAAAGAAATGAGAATCTATGTTACTTAAACACAGATTTTATATATGATTCAATGTCGGCACCTTTGGCTTGACTGATCTTTTTGAATTGTTTTTCAAAATTTGCATCCACAAAATTTCTGAATTGTTCGGGAATTGAGTTCCTGAAATCAATCATAAGATTGATGCCCAATTTGATTTGCTCAACATCCGAAACCTTCAATAAAAAGTCTGCGAATTTCTCTGTTTGAGATAATTTCTCTTGACTTAATGGCATATCGCCAAAGGTTTTTGCTACGATAGAAAAGTCTTCAGCTTTTCCTTGAGAAATCATGATCTTTATGATTTCGTCGCCCAAGGCACCTTTAGCATCTGAACTGTATTTTTTGGCTAGTTCATAAGACGCTTCTGGTTTGAGGGAATTAAGTCCTTTAAATGCTGCGCCAGCTACGGAGTAGGAGGAGTCGTTCAAGGCGGTTTCGAAAAGTGAAATATATTTGCTTTCTCCAATTTTAGTAAGAACGTTGATGGCTGCAGCTCTTACTTTTTTGTAAGGATCAGAAGAAGCCATTTTCTCTATTTTCGCTTTTACCTCATCTTCGTTTCTAAATGAAGAGGTTCCCAGTTTCTGCAAAGTGTAAATTCTAAGTTTGAAAAAGGGATCTGATAAACCATCTACCAATTGCTTCATGTTGTTTTTAGCAAAATAATCTATGACTTCTTTTCTGTCTGCATACGTTTTTCCGTATTTAGCCTGTGCTAAAATTTGAGATTCAGACTTGTTGTCGTTGCGCTCGGCAAGTAAAATTCTGTCGGCGTCTACACTGATCCATTCTGCCGGAGTTTCGGTTGAGAAATTCAATGTGTCGTTCAGGCCATTTAACATGATGTTATGGCGTATTTTTTTGCTGTTTTGATATACATCAACTGCAATGGGGAGTTGGTAAGCCTTTCCAGATTTTTGAGTCTGTTCGATATAAACCTGAGAAATACCTTTTGTGGAGTCGAATCCGTAGCTGATTTTGAGTTTGGGATGTCCGCTTCCCTCCTACCATTGATTCCAAAACCAATTGAGATCTCTTCCGGTCACTTCTTCGAAAGCCAATCGAAGCTGAGCGGCTTCGCCTGTTTTGTATTTATTTGTATTCAGATACACAGTAAGTGATTTAAAAAAAGCTTCATCACCAACTATATTCCTAAGCATATGAAGTATTCGTCCTCCCTTATTATAGCTTACAGCATCAAACATGTCCTCTTTGTTTGAATAATGAAATCTTACCAGATCTTTTTTATCGCTGCCGCTAAAAAGATACCCTTGCATATCCTCGAAATGATGCGCATCAGCAAAATCTCTTCCGTATTTATATTCATCCCATAAGTATTCACTGTAGTTTGCGAAACTCTCATTCACAGTTAAATTGCTCCAGCTTTCTGCGGTTACAAGATCACCGAACCAATGATGAAACAGTTCGTGAGCAATGGTTTCTTCCCAAGCATTTCCATCGGTCAATTCTCTTGCATTTTGATATGCGCTTTCTTGGTGAAGCGTTGCCGTAGTGTTCTCCATAGCTCCACTCACATAGTCGCGTCCAACAATTTGCGCATATTTAGCCCAAGGGTATTCTACACCCAATTTTTTTGAGAAGAATTCCATCATTTCAGGGGTGTTTCCAAAAATGCCACGTGCATAAGGTTGATATTTCTTTTCAACATAATAGCTTACTTCTTTTCCTTTGTATGAGTCTTTAATTACAGAAAATTCTCCGGCTCCCATAAAGAAAAGATAAGGAGCATGGGGCAAATCCATTTTCCAATTATCTGTTCGAGTGCCATCCGTATTCTTTTTTTGACTGATGAGTAAACCATTGCTAAGTGTAACCATTTTGTCGGGTACAGTCATAGACAATTCCTGAGTCGATTTTTGATTTGGCTTATCAATAGTAATCATCCAAGCACTGTTCGATTCAGTCTCACCTTGTGTCCATATTTGAACGGGCTTGTTTTTGTCTTTCCCTTTTGGGTTGATGAAATAAAGTCCTTTTGCATCAGTGATCGCCGCGCTGCCTTCAGATTTCAATTCATTTGGTTTACTGATGTATTCGAAATAAAGCGTGTATTTTTCGTTTCTGTTGAAAGATTTTCCGAGCTTAATTCTTAAAACAAAACCATCATAATTAAAGGTAAGTTTGGTTTTCGCGGTTCCATTCATGAGAGAAACCGCTTTAATGTCCATGCCTTTTGCATCAAGGGTTACAGAATCTGTAGCATAAAAAAAAGGTCTTAGCGTAAGCCATTCTTTTCCAATCATCCAAGCGTTTTCGAAATCAAATTTTACATCCAATTTGGTATGGATTACCTCATTTATCTTGGTTTCGGAAGCCCTGTAAACCTTTTTCCAAGAGGTATCTGTCTTTTTTTCTGTGGGTTGAGCAAATGCACAAACGGAAAAAGAAAGGACAACAGCAATCAGCGGAATTCTTTTCATGATGAAATTTAATTGATAGATTTAGAATTAAAATCAGAATAAGTTTCAAAATTAGCATTCGAAACTGCAAAAGGATATATTTTTTTATGAGTGGTAATCTCCTACATTTATTAGCTTTGAGTTGTTATGAGAGTTAACAATTCAGTATACAGAGGATTTTTTGTTTTCGCATTGGCAATCCTATTTTCTTCTGCCAAGTCGCAGAACCATCATTTTATTTACATTCTCGCAGATCAGCAACAACCATTTTACGTGCGTACAACAGAAAAGGTATATAGCTCAAGCGGTTTGGGCTACCTCATCATACCAAGGTTATCGAGCGGAAAAATATCATTTACGATTGGCTTTCCTAAAAACAAGTGGAAGTCTAGTAAATATTCGATAGAGCTAAATGAAAATGACTTATACCTTTCATTCAAGCAGGTAGACAGTACTACATGGGGTTTGTACGACAAGCAAACGAATTTGGTTTACATACCTGAGGAAATAAATCAGCCCGCGAAGATGGATACATCCAAAGATCCATTCTCTGTTATGTTGGCGGAGGTTAGCGACAATCCGACCATACTTCAACAGAAAAAGAAGGAAGTACAGAGCGCTCCTGCGTTGATTGAGGATACAACATCTTTGGGCATTACCCGTCAGAACGACACCCAAATCCAAGTGATTGCAGTAAAGGAAATTCCTTTAACATCAAATAATGTAATTGCGGTACAAAAAGAGAATCAGAGAAACAGGAACAAAAAAATAGACAGAACAATGTATCTGGTAGACTCAACGGGTATATCCATAGGATATGAGATAATTGAGGGAGACAACAGCGAAAAAGTTGTGATTTTTATTCCTAAGCAACAGGATATGCCTGAGACAGAAACAAAACCGACTGTTGGAAAAAAGAAGAGGAAAAAACAGCAAGAGCAAGTTGCCGTAAAGGAACAGGATTTATCTAAAGTAAATGACATCGAAAAAAAACAGATTGAGACTAAGGAATTGAGATGTGAAAACATTGCAACAGAAGCGGATTTTAGGATGATAAGAAAGATGTTGGCTTCTGAGGACGACGAGGAACTAATGGTTGTGGTTGCGGATACAACTATGGGGAATAGCAAGAAATGTTTTTCGTCTGAACAAGTTAAAAATTTGGCGGTTCTTTTTTTGAACGACCGTATACGATTGCAATTTGTTGAATCTGCAATCGTTCATCTCTCAGATTATGCGAATGCAAGTTTATTGGAATCGCTTTTTCAGGATGAAGAGAATCGAAAAAAAATAAAGGCGACAATCGAAAAAAATCAACGATAAAAGATGGCAAGATATTTCATTGAGTTATCTTATTTGGGGGAGAATTACTCGGGGTTTCAGATACAGGATAATGCAAATACGGTTCAGTCGGAATTGGAAAAAGCCCTTAAAATATATTTCAGAATCAAGGTTGAATTAACAGGATCTTCAAGGACAGATGCTGGCGTAAATGCCAATATGAATTTCTTTCATTTCGACATCGAGTTAAACGATGAAGAAGTATGTAAAGCGATATATCCATTGAATGCAATACTTCCCAATGATATTTCAGTCAATAAAATAATAAGAGTAGGGGATGATGCCCATTGTAGGTTTGATGCTATTTCAAGGACATACAAATACAGGGTTTATCAGGAAAAGAATCCATTTCTACAAAACAGAGCTTACTATTATCCATACAATTTAGATACAGGATATATGAATGAGGCTGCCACGATATTGATGGGTCATACCAATTTCGAAGCATTTTCGAAGAAGCATGTGCAGGTTAGAGACTTTAGATGTAAAATTTCGGAGAGTTTCTGGACCAGAGGAGAAGGCAGCATAGTGTATCAAGTAACGGGGAATAGGTTTTTACGAGGGATGGTAAGAGGATTGGTGGGTACGATGTTGAAAGTGGGAACGGGTAAGATAAGTTTGAAAC
>JBDLUO010000183.1:0-4939 GCA_039805285.1 Bacteroidota bacterium | reverse complement strand
GGTTGTATGTGTTGTTGTTCCGAAATCAGCTTCTGGATCTTGAATGGTAACGCTCATACCTAAGCCACCCACATTTACAGTTGCGCCAACGGTATTTGACTGTGTGGTTGTAGTGGTTGTTCTTGTAACACCAACGCCTACTGCTGGTCCACCTACTATCGTAGTTCCTACAGTAGGTCCGCCAAATGGTTGTCCGAAACGGTGTACATACATACCAGAAGGAGCAATGAAATTTTCCTGAACAGGTATCATACTGTAATAATTCATCTTAGGTTTATTCTGCTTGTCTTTTCTGATTTTGTAGGTTACATCCATGAATTTACCATCTACATCGGTAATCATTAAATTGTTTTTTGAAATGGTTGCAAGCGATTTGTTTTCAAAAATCACTTTCGCGCTATAGTAAGGCTGAGGCAACTCCTCGATACGTACGTTCGTTTGTGGGACATCGTTCTGGATTTCACCGTTTAATACCAGGGTAAACTTATCACCATCTTCAGAAAAAACATTCAAGGTGCCGCCTTGCTGAAATTGGGCAAATCCAAGGATGGGCATTACAAATAACAAGATTAAAAAAAACTGTTTCATGATTATTATTTTATGTTGCAAATATAGAAAAACAAAAAGAAGAAGTGTTTTTTCTCCTCATTTTTAGATTTTATTAAGAGATTATTAATGGGTTATGAAGTAATAAAATTGATCTTTTTGTTTTTCATCCTTAATCAAAGAACCCAGTTTTGAATAATGAACGATGTCTATGGTGTATTTGTATGCAAATTTTATCCACTCTACCCTCAAATCTGAGGCGTCAATCCTACTCGCGATCTCAAATATCTGATCGGTAACCAAACAGTTTTTCTGCGCTAAAACTTTTGCTTTCTTCAACTTTTCAACATCCGAATTCAAGAGCGCAATGCTATCCAGCATTCGATCGAAATTGGCTTTGTGCATAGGCCACCCATGATCACAGGACCAATCAGCCGGCTCAACAATTACTAGATCTTTAACCAGCTTTTGCGCTTCTGGAGCTTTTATTTCGGGAACAGCGGTAGATTTTACATCTTTTTTGTTCTTAGCCACAACACTCTTCTCTTTTTTAGTTGTAGTTGATTGTTTTTTTATGTTTGATGAACTGTCCTTTACAACTTTAGGTTTCTTTGAATTCAATATAGACGCAGTAGAATCTACTGTGTCTTGAGGAGTCTCCTTTTTATCTTGAACCTTTGTGATTTTTTCTTTTCGAATTTCCGGTTTGTCATTATTGACTGGCGTGGCTATTGAATCTTTCGATGTCGCTTTATTTTTTTTCGCTGCAATGTTTTTTTTCACCCCAATACTATCCGCTTTTTTATCCATTTTAATGACTGCAGAACTGTCTTTTTTCGGAACGATAGTTTTAGGCTTTGAAATCGGCTTTTTTACTGCCGTATCTGGCTTTTCTATAGAGATGATTTCACGTTCAACAACTGCGCTGTCTTTTATTGATTTTTCTTTTTTTATTTTTTCATTTTTGACGCCTTTCTTGGGTTTGTTTATCTCAATGGTTGTTTTAGCCGAGTCTGATGTTGTTGAAACCAATTCTGTTTTTCTCACGCTTGGCTTAACGATCAATTCTTTCTTACTCTTCTCCGATGTGCCAGACAGATCAAAACGATAAGCATCACTGATTCCCATGGGCTGATATTTATATGGTCTCATAGACAAAAATTTAAACTTCAATCCTTTTTTGTCTTTGGTCAGTTTGTAATCGAATGCCTTAAACTCTTTTTCTTTGTTGGTTACAAAAAACTTTGCCCGCTCAAATACCATCGACTCGTCGGCTGCAGATATGATTTTTACCGCGTATTGAAGTTTATTGAGTTTGGTAACCAAAATGCGGGTCGTTGGTTCTTCATTTATTCTTTTGCCATCTATTTCTAGATAGAATGGGGTATTGTCTGCACTCTGTATGTGAATTGAACCGAAGGGCTTTCGCTGAGCAAATAAAAACAATGGGAGTAGTAGAAGAATGAAAATGATTTTTTTCATGCGAATGATTTGAAAGTAATGGGGGTCTGTCTCTTTACACCAGACTAATACTTTGTAACAAATGGATATGCACCATCCTGTGATAGTCTAATCAAAAAAACTTGGTCAATTAAAATTAAACTTTTTTGGTGTCATCTGAGCAGAATGACCGTACCCTTTCTTTTTACAAACCGAAGATTTTTATCGAGGTACTCTACCAGCCAAATATAAACGCCGGAATCTGCTGGTTTACCCCAATTTCTTCCATCCCATTTTTTTAAGGGATTTCGGGTTGCAAAAACCACTTGTCCGTAACGGTTAAAAACGTTTAAATGATAATTGGAAATCAACAAGGTTGATCCAAGAATGCCAAATGTTTCATTGTTTCCATTTCCATCTGGAGTAAATGCAGAGGGAAATGTGGGTTCGGTACAATCGGTGCTGATGGTTATAGAATCTTTACCCTTACAACCGGAGGCGTTTTCAACGGTAACAGAATAGCTGCCTTCTTGTGTAACGGTATAGGTTGAACTTCCTGATAAATCTTGCCACACATAATTTGAGAATGGACCTGGATTCAATATGAGTTGTTGCCCATTGCACAATACCGTATCGCGTCCCAAATTTGGCAGCGCAGGCACATCCTGGTTTCCAACAACAAAGCCTGTTGAATTAAAAACACAATTTTTAGCATCTCGAGCTTCTACCCTGTAGTTCCCTGGTAAAAGTGAGTTTATGTTTTGAGTTTGTGCCGTGTTGTTCCATGTATATCGATAAGGAGAAGCCCCACCACTTACTTGCAATTGAATGGCTCCGTTGTTTTTTTGACATGTTGCATTTATGATGCTTGGAACCAAGACGATTGGCGTAGGCTTTGTGATTGAAATGGTATCATAACCCGGACAAGCATTGTTGGCTGATGTTTCTATATAATGAATGCCGGATGTTACTCCGGTAAAGATGGGACTTGATTGAGCTGGCGTACCGTCGATGGTATATGAATAGGCAGAAGAACTATCGGCAACGGTAATGCGAATCGAAGCGAGACTGTCGTAAGAGCATCTTATGCTGTCTGTTATAATGGCATCAATAGAAAGCAATACCACATCTTTTGTTCTTACGGATGTAGTATTGTTGGTGAATGTTACGGTTTCTGTAACGGTATATCTGCCAGGAGCCGAAAAGCGATGAACGGGGTTTTGTAAAGTGGATTGGTTGGATGCACCAGAAGCCGGATCTCCAAAATTCCAACTCACAGATCGTTGGCATAAAAGTGCATTCGCATTGAAAACGACATTTAAGGAACCAGAGCAGACTGGGGTAAAGTCCGCAGTTGGCGGAACAGCTTCCTGAATGGCAAACAAGTCCATTGCAAATCCTTCGAAATCATTACAAATATTACCAGCACCAAACACAAGTCGAAATATAACCTTGGGTTGTCCGGCCAATGAGGTTAAACTGTGTCGCGCATTCACCCATGATGCACTTCCTGAGCCACTCAAACATGCGCCTGATCCATTGCTGACACTTCCAGTCCATCCAGCTCTATTTCCTACAAATCGAACTTGTGCGTTGTTATACCAATTGGTACCCAAACACTGTGTACCAGAATTGTTACTGCCTAAAAGCGTCCAAGATGTGCCATCATTCAAAGAATATTCGACCAAAACGCCATCATAACTTCTTTCTGTTTCCCAAAAAACAGACATCGATAATTCAGGATTAATTAAATTCGAAAAATCAAAACACGGACTTGTGAGATAACTTGTACCCGGATTATATCTAGCGCCAGAAAGTCCGCCTACGATCCAACATTTTTGTCCGTTGGCTGCGGCTGTAATTACTTGTTTTGTCCCAGGCACAATTGTTCCCCATTCCCAAAATCCAGCGTTGTTGGAGGAAAAGCCACCTGGATCCGTTTCGAATGACTGAGAATATGGGAACCCATTTATTCGAGTCAGACATTGCGCAAACCCTTCTTCTATCAAATAGAAGAAACCAAGGAAAAGGACAATTGATTTTGTTAAAAATTTCAACATGGGATTCAGTCTGTAAAGGTAGCACTAGCTGCACTAATTGATACATCTTTACATAGAAATTTTAACCCGAATTGAAGTATTAAGTTGATTACCCTTGCCTTTATCTTTGCGGTAACTTTAAAATCATGAAAAAAACCATTTTGGGTATCCTTCTAGCCATGGCTGGATTTAATTCAATGGCCCAACCCGACGAAACTTGTGCAGAAAAGTGCAGTAGAACAATCAATACTCCGATTAGCAGCAGAACCAACTACTATCAATATATCTCCATGAACGAATATGATGTTCGTTCCATTAAACTGGAAATCGCTGCAGAAACCGGATCAAGAAGCATAAATGGCACCTCCACTACCCGAATCAGAGTTGTAGAGCCCATGGATAGCTTTGTTACAGAATTCAAATCAACCATGATTGTAGATTCCATTAAAATAAATGGCATTTCATTTTCTTACAGCCGTTCATCAGACCATATTTTCATTCCGCTTGGCACAACATGGTTACCTGGCTCCGAAAAAACAATAACCATCTCCTATCGCGGCATGGCAAACTCTTTGGGCGTTTATGCCGGAACTTTAGCCAGCAGCAGTTTAAACTATGTCGCTACTTTGTCTGAAAGCTACCAAGCGAGAGAGTGGTTTCCCTGCAAACAAATTTTATCCGATTTTATAGACGACTCTACGGAAATTTGGATAACCACAAGCAACCTAAACAAAGCTGGATCCAATGGCATCTTGGTGGGTGTCGATACCCTACCTTCTTCAAAACTCAGATTTAGATGGATATCGAGACATCCCATGAATTATTACAATCCCAGTTTTGCCATTGGAAATTATCAAGATTACCGCACATATGCCAAGCCTGCTGCTATTGCTCCAGACTCTATCTTGATTCAA
>JBDLUO010000182.1:0-4069 GCA_039805285.1 Bacteroidota bacterium | reverse complement strand
CTGTTGAATCAAATGGAGGAGAGCAAAGTTCAACTTCAAAATTCAGAGTCAACCATAGCAGAAACGGCAGTATTGCTTGCTGGATTGGAAACGGCGGTTTTGGAATTGCTAAAAGCGAAAGATGATGCTGAGAAAATCTTAAACATTAAAGATCAGGAATACTACAATACAAGAACGATCTTAAATCAGAAAGAAAGTGAGCTTCGCTTGAAACAGCGTTCAAAAGAAGGGATAGATATTTTATTGAATGAAATCAAAGACCGATTGACAGAGTTGAAATTGCAGCTCGCAGGAATGAAGGAAAGATTACATGTTGAATTCAGGATCGATTTGGATGCAATCATAGACGAGCCAAGAACAGGGGAAGCGCCATTGGATGAATTACAAGAAAAAAGCGAGCGCATGAAAAAAAGGCTCGAGAATATCGGAGAGGTGAATCCAACAGCGATCGAGGCTTTTACGGAGATGAGAAAACGTTATGAGTTTATTTTGGAACAAAAAAATGATTTGGTAACAGCCAAAGACAGCTTGATGCAAACCATTCAAGAGGTTGAAGCAACTGCCAATCAACAATTCTTAGATACATTCAATAGAACCAGAGAGAATTTCCAGAAAGTGTTCAAAGCGTTATTTACAGAAGAGGATACAGCCGATATGATACTGGTTGATCCTGAAAATCTGGCTGAAACGGGAATTGACATCGTAGCAAAACCAAAAGGGAAGCGCCCGAGCAGTATCGGACAACTTAGCGGGGGAGAAAAGACACTTACAGCAACTGCTTTGCTTTTTGCCATATATCTCATCAAGCCAGCTCCATTCTGTATTTTGGATGAGGTTGATGCGCCTTTAGATGATGCCAATGTGGGCAAATTCACCAGCATGATCAAGCAATTCAGCGAAAACTCGCAATTTATCATCGTAACGCACAACAAAATGACCATGAGTGCGGTAGATGTGATTTATGGGGTTACCATGCAAGAGGCGGGTGTAAGTAAACTGGTTCCGGTAGACTTTAGAAGTTTGAATTAAACATATATAATTGAATTACATCATTAAGGCCTGAAATTTTTCAGGCCTTTTTCGTATTTTTATTTTAACATGAAAATAAAAATATCAGTGAGAAAACACATATATCTGTTGCAGCTTTTGATTTCTCTGTTTTTGCATCAACTTGTTTTTGCACAACGCCCAATCAACGATGAGTGCATAAATGCGATTGGCCTCACCATAGGAACCAGTTGTTCTTATCAAACTTTTTCGAATGATTCTGCAACTTCATCTTCTAATGTATCCGATCCGAATTGCGGCAATTACGCTGGGGGCGATATTTGGTTTAAAGCCATTGTGCCTTCCACCGGAAGTTTTATCATTCAATCTATTCAAGGTGTAGTTTATGATGGTGCTTTGGGCGTTTATACCGGAGATTGCAATCAACTCAATTTGGCATTCTGTGATGATGATAACGGTCCTGGATACATGCCAGAAATCTATGCTTCAAATTTGACTCCCGGCTCCGTAGTTTACATTCGTTTTTGGACCTACAATAACGTTGGAAACGGCACTTTTTCCATTTGCATCAAATCATCCAACATTTGTTCCAATGGAAACCCATCGGGTTGCGGTTGTCCAACACCTGGAGCAACCGACTGCTACTTATTGCCAGATATACTCGCCGGAAAACGCACGCTGAATGATACCAGAGGATGGGAAGAACACACACAATTAGAAACCGGAGAAAGTAAAGGTTTGCTCCGTGTGGATGTTTCCACACCAAACGTTGGATGGGGCCCAATGGAAGTGACTCCAACTAACGATTACATCTGTGGTGGCGATACCCTTCGAAATTTCTTTCCTGCTTCAGATTTTCTTTGTCCGGATGGCTCATTCCCAAAAAGACTCATCAATCAACGCATTTACCATAAAATAGACAATCGTTTCGAGTATATGCTGCGTCCTGCTGGTTTTATGCAGTATCACCCGGCACATGGACATTTGCACCTTGATGGATGGGGATTGTATACCCTTCGGTTAAAAGATCCAAGTGTTTCAGATACTCTTAAGTGGCCTATTGTAAACAGCGGCATCAAAGTAAGTTTCTGCTTGATCGACCTTACTACCTGTTCTGGAGCTTTGGGTGATTGTGTTGATGCAAATGGAACCATTTTAAGCAACGACTCTTTTGCGAATTATGGTTTGGGTGGTGGCTATGATTGTGGAAATCAACTTCAGGGCATTAGCGTGGGCAAAGTGGATATATATGGACGATACTTAGACGAAAGTTTTGTAAAGATTCCGTACGAAGCGTGTAACGGAGAATATTACACGATGATTCAAATTGATCCGGACAATCATTTTCTGGAGATGAATGAAAACAACAATTGGTTGGCAGCTAAAACCGATCTGAACGCTCAACATCCAACAAATACAAATCCTTATGCCTATATTTTTAGTTCAAAGGGAGATGTGCTTTGTCCGGGTGACAGCTTAACCCTTATGGCAAGTGGTGCTAGCAGATATCAATGGAGTACGGGGGAAACATCGCAACAGATTTTGATAACCCAACCCGGAAGATATTGGGTAACAGCAACCACACCATGTGGAATTGCAACCAGTGATACATTGAATATTTTTTCAGCAGGCGCAAGTGCTTATCCAAACGAAGTAAAAGCGGATACGGTTTGTGCGGGTTCAACAGCAACGCTTTTTGCAAGCGGAAATGCCCATTGGTATGATGCGCCCATTCGCGGAAATTTGATACATGTTGGCAATTATTTTCAAACGGGAACTTTAAATCGTTCAACTACATTTTTTGTAGCCAATCAACCACCTATGTTTGTGGATTCTATTGGAGCAGTTTCTTCTTCAGTATCATCTACTGGTGATTTTCAAGCAGCAAGAGAAGATTTTCTGATTTTTAATGCCTATCAACCTTTTAAGTTGAAACAAGTTACAGTATACGCACAAACCGCAGGTATTCGATACATACAACTCAGAGATCAATATGGAAAACTCATCGAGGAAAAGGCGCTGATTCTTAGGGTAGGAGAGCAAACCATAACCCTAGATTTTTACGTGCCGGCAGGATTGAACCACCAACTCGGGGTGAATGCTTCACAAGGATTACCCGGACTATACACCAATACCACAACTTCGGCTAATTTGGGTTATCCCTACAAACTTGATGCTGTTGCGCATATCGTTGGATCAGCAAATGGTTCGAAGCGATATCCATTTTTCTACAATTGGAAGGTAGAAGGTATTCCTCAAACTTGTAATGATGGGGCAAGATTGCCGCTAACCGCAACGGTAGCTCCGAATATCACTCCTTCAATCTCTGGCGTAGATGCACTTTATATGCATACAGACAATCCTGTACTCGTGAATCTGGTTCCGCCAGGTGGCGATTTGAGCGGAAACGGGGTTCTCGGAAATACTTTCGATCCTGGATTTGCTGGAGTGGGGGTTCATCAACTTACATATGTGTACCATTATGGCAAATGTGTTTTCCAAACCCAAATTCAGACAGAGGTTAGATTCGATAGCTCTGTTATTTCATACAAAGATCAGTTGACTGTTTTGGGAAATCCAGGTGCGCATCAAAAAATTAAAATTGTTTCTTCTGCAGATGAGAAGGTTTTTATTCGTTTATTGAACGGAGTCGGACAAACGCTTTCTCAACTTGAATATGGGGTTAGAAAAGGAAATAACATCTTCGATTTAAACTTGGAGCAATATGCTTCAGGGGTTTACATGTTGGAGGTGATCAAAAATGGCGAACGAAAAATCATTAAACTCATTCGTTAAGCAATGAGAGCGGAAATGTGAATCAAACCGAAAATGAGAGCGAGTGCGAACATGGAGGTTTGAGTTTTTTCTTCATTCACATTCTGTTTCTCGCACTCAATGTTTTGGTGCGTTTTTTAATCGATCAGTTTTCCAATTCGGCCTTGTCCTCCCGCAAAGTAAACGGCTTTTCCTTTTTTGGCTTTGCGACATACATGATATCCTGTTTTACTGATGGTGGTAAAATGTTGTCCATCATCGTAGGTTATATCAACTCCATTTAAAC
>JBDLUO010000181.1:0-5061 GCA_039805285.1 Bacteroidota bacterium | reverse complement strand
ATATGAAATTCAAAAAGCAGACGAACTAGGGAAACAATTGATTGAAAACATACCTCCACCAGCAATGTGTGAAGGATGTACAACGGGTATGAATTATTTTATGGCCATAAGTTTACACTATTACAATAGTAAGGAACTCGATATTATTGCAAAAAATCTTTACAGGCGACATCCAAAATAAATAATTCTTGAATTCTAATCACTATTGTCCGACTAAATTAAAATAAGAAGCCTATAAAAAAGGGCGGCTCGTGAGAACCACCCATAGTCGTTAAGTTTGGTTTACCACAACACAAACTTAACTATGAGCGATTTTAATAATTTGTCGGACAGCCGGTATTATCAGATATTAGATGTGATACCCAGTTCTTTGATACAGCAATCAGGCTGGAAGCACCAGGCCTATCGGTACTATAAGAGTCTACAGTTTTGGGTGCATTTGATAAGCCTTTTAATTGGTGTGTTTAGTTATTGTAAAGGCCTGTGGGAGCTGTGTGAGAGTGATTTAAAAAATTATATTCTTGATTGTAAATTTCAGTCAAACAGACCCGTTAGGAAATTCAATTACTTATCTCCGAATGAAGTATTTTAAAGATTGAAAGGTAGTGTTGCACTTATGGATTGAACAAAGCAATATTGAAAAACAAGAATCTTATACTTTTATGTTATGAACAAATATCTGTTTGGTTTACTACTGATAATTTTAGGATGTAATAGTGGAGAAATAGAACAAGAAATAGTGATTATTAAAACACCAATCAAATATCCTGATGGAACATCAGAAACTTTTTCTTCCCAGATCAATATCTCCTATTACAAGGGTAAAATTTTGTATGATTTTCCAAAATACATTAGTGAAAGTATGGATGGTATACCTGTATTAGACTCTATCGGGCATGATTATGTTTTAATAAAGCCGGGAGACTCTACAGCTTATTTTTTTACTTCCTTGCATCAAAAAGAACTGAAACTTCGGCATGTTGGGTCGTTTTTAAAAGATCGAATTATTGAAATAATACATGCAGATAGCATCTTTAAATATATCAATAAATCTGATGTAATCAACCATACACATGATGAAAATGAGTATAGGTACAAGTATAATGTAACCGGAATTGATTCTATTTATATTTTTACGGCTAAAAACAAGGAAAAATTCAATTATTCATTTTCTCGCCAATTGGATTCTTTTTTCAAAAATAAAGTTGTAAAAATTGAGTTCTTGGCAACGTTTGACTCTAGCTACGAAAAAGAAGATAGAAGAATTTCTTTTTCGTTAAGCAAAGGAAAGTTTGCTGATAAAAACGAGATTCTGTCTATTTTTCAAAAAACTAAAAATTGATTTATTTTCTAACTGCAAATAAGAATCAAGTGTTTATTTCAATGAAATGTAAAAAGTGAGTACAATTTAAATTGTCTATTCATAATCAATACAGCATTCAAATGTGTTTTCATTGTTTACAGGCATTCCACCAAGAAATAATTCTTTTTTCCGACCTGTACCAAGATGAATCTATCGTGAAGCAATAAAGATTTGTCTAACATCAAGCTTACATCAGAAATTTTAGTTCTATTCAAGCTTACGCCTCCGTTTTGAATCATTTTACGGGCTGCTCCTTTGCTTTCGAAAATTTGGTTTTCAGTTAGGAAACTTAATATATCTGCTCCAGTTTCCAATTTAGCCATCTCGTAAGATGATTTTACAATCCCTTCCATGTTTTGCAAATCATCTACACTCAACTCCGTAGCCGACACCGTATTTCCAGAAAATAACTTTTGGGTGGTTTCAATGGCTTTGTCTAATTCTGCTTGTCCGTGCACAAATCTTGTCAATTCTTCCGCCAACTTTTTTTGGAGGACACGCGCAGATGGATTCTGACGATGTTCTTCAATGATGCTTTGTATGAAAGGCTCATCCAAAAAGGTAAAAATCTTGATCCAGGTTTCCGCATCTACATCCGTAGCATTCAGCCAAAACTGATAAAACTGAAATGGAGTGGTTTTGGAAGGATCAAGCCAGATATTGCCCTTTTCCGTTTTTCCAAACTTGCCGCCATCCGATTTTTTGATCAAAGGACAGGTAAAGGCAAAAGCTTCTCCGCCGTTCTTTCTGCGTATCAATTCTGTCCCGGTAACGATATTGCCCCATTGGTCGCTGCCGCCCATCTGCAATTTGCAGTTCTTGTGTTGATGCAACCAATAAAAGTCGTAGCCCTGAACCAACTGATAAGTAAATTCGGTGAATGACATTCCATTTTCTCCTTCCAATCTTTTCTTCACGCTGTCTTTTGCCATCATATAGTTCACCGTAATGTGCTTGCCTGCATCTCTGATGAAATCGAGGAAACTGATGTTTTTAAACCAATCATAGTTATTCAGCAGTTCAGCGGCGTTGGGTTTTTCTAAAGAGAAGTCTAGAAACTGTTCCAGTTGTTTTTTTACGCCAGCTATATTTTTTTCCAGTTCATCCAATCCCAGCATATTTCTTTCTTCGCTTTTGCCGCTCGGGTCGCCAACCATACCCGTGGCGCCCCCAACCAATGCGATGGGCTTATGTCCGGCCTTTTGTAAATGAACCAACAGTAGGATAGGGACAAGACTCCCGATATGAAGACTGTCTGCTGTTGGGTCGAAACCAACATAAGCGGTTGTCATCTCTTTGTTGAGTTGCTCTTCGGTTCCGGGCATAATGTCTTGTATCATACCCCTCCATTTCAATTCCCGGATCAGATTATTCATAAATTTGAGTTGATTATTTTGTGCTTAAAGGTGCAAAAATAACCAAAGCTGTCAGATTAGATATTACAACCCTCCATTTTTACTGAATAAAGTTCAAGAATTCATATTGAACAAAACTTCACAAACCCCATATTTTGGTTTAAATTTGGAAACCATGTACAGCATCCGACGAAATGAAACTTCAAAAAGCAGATTTAAAGTCTGTTGCATCTTGATCTTTGTATTCTTGCACTTCAATGCCAATAGTCAGTTTAGGAAATATTCGAACGAATTTTTGCAAATCGGAGCAGGCGCTCGAGGGCTTGCGATGGGAAACGCTCAAGTTGCTTCAGTTATGGACGCCACTGCTGGATATTGGAATCCTTCTCGACTCACTTTTGTTCAGAATCATCCCCAGGTTGCAGTGATGCATGCAGATTACTTTGCTGGCATCGCCAAATACGATTTTATTTCTGCTGCGATTCCCCTTGCAGATAAAAAAAGCACCCTCGGATTATCTGTTCTGCGTTTCGCCATCGACGACATTCCCAATACGCTTTTTCTTGTAGAACCCGACGGAAGCTTGAACTACAACAACATACAATCCTTTTCATCTGCCGATCACGCCTTTATTTTTTCTTATGCAAGAAAGGCTAAATCCATTCGGAACATCGATATCAGCTGGGGAGCCAATGCCAAAGTGATATACCGAAAAGTCGGAAGCTTTGCCAAGGCTTGGGGTTTTGGATTAGACGCCTCCTTTTCGGCAAGTACAGACAAATGGAAAATAGGCGCAGTATTGCGAGATGCAACCTCCACATTCAATGCATGGAGCTTCAGTTTTACAGAAAGAGAAAAACAAGTGCTCTATTTAACCAACAACAGTATCCCTGTTCAGTCTACCGAATTAACTGCACCAAGATTTATTTTGGGTGCGGGTAAAAAATTATTTGATTATAAAAAGTTGAGTCTTTGGGGAGAATTTAATGCAGAGATAACCACAGATGGAAAAAGAAACACTGTTTTTAAAAGCAACGCATTTAACATTGATCCCAGAGCAGGTATTGAAGCGTCCATCAATCAGATTTTTTTCGTGAGAGCAGGTGTAGGTAATTTTCAGAGAGGACTAGCAGATAGTGATACATTAAATCAGAAAAAAGTTTGGATATTTCAGCCGAGCATTGGAACAGGGTTTGTTTACAAAAACATGTCGATTGATTATGCCCTAACCAATCTGGCCAATCAGGAAAATCCGCTTTATTCTCATGTTTTTTCTCTTAGGTTGAATTTGGTCAAGAAGAATGAAAAAAAATCACCCTAATCCGTTTACTTATGCAAAGGAAATTTTTCTTTTATTTTCTGTTGATGTTTGCGCTTCAAACCCAAGCACAGCTCAATAATTCATGGATAGATGTGAATCAATCTTATTTCAAATTCAGATTGAGTAAAGATACCCTTTGCAGAATCCCTTTTTCTACCTTAAATGCATTGGGACTTTCCGCTGTTAATGCCGACCATTTTCAGCTGTGGCGAAATGGCAAAGAGGTTCGTTTGTATACTTCAGTTTCCAATGCAACACTTGCATCAACGGATTATATTGAATTCTGGGGACAAATGAATGATGGCAAATCAGACAATACTTTGTACCGAACGCCCGAACTTCAGCTGGCAGACAAGTATAGTTTGATCACAGATACGGCTTGTTATTTTTTGACCGTTAATACTTCGGGTAATCATTTGCGCTATTTAAATGCAATCAATTCAGCACCTTCCAACAGAACTCCAGATGCATACTATATCAGAAACCTTGATTTTTATTACAAAACCCAATTGCATCGAGGCGAAGCGAGAGCTGTAGGTGAGTATGTGTACTCTTCTTCTTACGATCAGGGGGAAGGTTGGACAAGCCAGAATATTTCTCCTGCTTCAGATTTGGTTAGAACATTTTCCGGATTGAATTTGTATGGGAATGGTCCCGTGAATACATTTAGTGTTCGTGTTCATGCAGCAGGTAATGCGCCTAATAACAGAAACTTAAGAATAAAAGTAAATCAGACAGAAATTACGGCAGCGCCCTATAGTGGAGCATATGTTATGTCGTTTTTTGATCAGCGCAAAGCGCAAATTACAAACTTGCCATTGGGGTTAATTACCAATCCGAACAATGTTCAGATTTCAGTCAATTCAACATCAACCAATGCATTTGATCGTATTGTCGTTGCCAGAATTGGTTTGACTTATCCTGCTACATTCAATTTTTCTGGTGCCAAACAATTCTCTTTCGACTTGGAAGCATCAACCACTGGAAATTATCTGGAAATTACCAATTTTAACCACGGGGGA
>JBDLUO010000180.1:0-2915 GCA_039805285.1 Bacteroidota bacterium | reverse complement strand
GAAAATATTGATTTGAAAGACGGCTCCGTAGTTGGCTGTTTAGATCACACATTTAAAGGCATACCACATTTAGAAATGGCTCAAATACATCAATATGATGTAAACAAACCCATCATCATAAAATTGGTTGTTGATTCCGAATTTTCAAAAACTGAAGAAGAGCAATTAAGAAAAAACTGGATTCGAATGGTAGGAAACGAAATGGAACTTGTATTTGTGTATTGTCTGCATGAAGATTTAATTCATGTCCCCGGTAAAAAATTCCAACTTATAATTAAAAAAAATCCAGAAAAAGCAATCTGACGGTAGATATAATGACCAATAAACCTCACATACTTATTACAGGGCCAATCGCCCCACCCTTTGGAGGAATCAGCATCCACATTAAGAGACTTTGTGCCTCATTGCAAGAAGGATTCAACATTCAACTTGTTGATGAATCAAAAAACATAAAAAAAGGAATCTTCAACATCAGAAGCTTACACTTATTCCAATATATCAAATTGGTAAAAGCATCCAATCTGATTTTCATTCATAGTGGAAATCGATTGTTTAAAAAGTTTCATATCCTTTTCAGCAAATTAATCGGAAAAAAAACGATCATAACCATTCATGGATATGGTAATAGAAGATCCTTTCCCTTTCGAATCATCGATCAACTTATTTTTTCAATGGCAGATCGAATCATCCTGGTAAACAACGAAATTCATCATAAACTGAGTTTGCCAAAAGAAAAATGCATCGTAATGCATGCGTTTTTACCTCCGGATTTAAATGAAGAGCCTCCTATTCCAACGGCGATACAAAACGATTTAGATGCCGCCAGAAAAAATGGAAAATGCATTATTGTTGCCAATGCATCCAGACTCGACACCTTCAATGGAGAAGACCTTTATGGACTTGACATCAGCATTGAAGCCGCAATCAGAATGAAGAAGAAACATTTGAACTTCTGTTTCATCTTTACCGTATCTGCATTGGATCAAGGAAAAGATAAATACGAAAAAGCCGTTGCAGAAATTGAAAAAAATGGATTACAAAACGATTTCCATCTTCATGCTGGAGTAATCTCGTTTCCTAAATTGATTGTTGAATCAGACATTGTCATTCGTCCAACCAATACAGATGGAGATTCTTTGAGTATACGTGAAGCCATATATTTTGGGAAACCTATCATTGCTTCAGATGTTGTTGCAAGACCAGAGGGAACCATCTTATTTAAAACAAGAAATGCAGAAGACCTAAGTGACATCCTTGAAAAATGGATGCCCCAAATAAAAAATAATGTAACAGAACCTGCTCATAACAGAAAAGATACTTCTGTGTTTTATCGCAATCTACTTAATGACGTAATAAATAAAAGCTGAATTGAAAGAGTCTATCCAACATATTAAATCATCTTTTTCGGAATTGCTGCATTATTGCAAGGAAGAGCAATTCAAGGGATACGACCCATATGATGGGTTGAACAGTCGTTTCTTTCAAAGCTTACCTTTTATTCCTAAAAGTCGTTTTTGCCGTCTTGTCTGGATTCAATTTTTCAAACGGTCCCCACTGAATTTCCGAAAATGGGTAGGAATAGAACCTGAACACAATCCAAAAGCCCTTGGTTTATTTTTGTCGGCTTACTGCGTGATGTACAAAAGAGAAATGAAGCCAGAGCAAATGGAGAAAATATTACTATTCATTCAGCTACTCGAACAACTTGAAAGCAAAGGATATTCTGGAGCTTGCTGGGGCTATCATTTCGATTGGGAATCCAGGGCATTCTTTCAACCCAAATTTACTCCCACCATCGTAGCGTCTTCTTTTATCGCAAATGCGATTTTAGATGCCTATGAAATTACAGGCGATAAAAAATTACTGTCAAAAGCAAGGAGCACTTGCGATTTCATTCAAAAAGACCTCAACAGAACCAGATTTAACGATAATGAATTTGCATTCTCCTACTCTCCTCTCGATAAAAGTATAGTATACAATGCATCATTGCTTGGTGCAAAATTATTGGCTAGAGTGTATGCGCAAACAGGAGAACAACATTTATTGGATGATGCATCTGCTGTTGTTACCTATTGTTGCAATCAACAAAAAGCAGATGGATCTTGGTCTTATGGAACTTTACCCTTCCACCAGTGGATAGACAACTTCCACACCGGTTACAACTTAGAATGCTTGTCTGATTATACAAAATTCAGTGGCGACGAAAGATTTTTGCCGTTCATTAAAAAAGGTTTCGATTATTATATCCATCATTTCTTTACAGAGGAAGGGATTGCTAAATATTACAACAAAAGCATTTACCCCATCGACATTCATGCTCCAGCACAACTCATGATCACGCTCGAAAAATTGGGATTACTCAACGAGCACCGAGCGTTGCTTGATAAAGTGTTGCAATGGACGATTGTTCATATGCAAGACAAAAAAGGTTATTTTTATTATCAGATCGGAAAAAGATATCGTTCCAAGATTCCTTACATGCGTTGGTCGCAAGCATGGATGTTACTCACCTTTGTAAAATACCTGGATTATGCCATACCGAATGGCGATTGTTTCACCCTACAAACGGCACATTCATGAAAATCTGGTTCGACCTTTCCAATTCACCCCACATCAATATGTTTCACGACATGATTCGAGAACTTGAATCTCGGAGCCATGAAGTAATCATCACATCAAGACCTTTAGCCAATACGGTTGAATTGTTAGACCAAAGAGGATTGAAGCATACCATCATCGGCGAGCATTATGGGAAAAATTTGTACAAGAAAATATTGGGATATCCCATTCGCGTTTTACAACTTCGAAAATTCTTGAAGGATAAAAAAATTGATGTTGCCGTTTCTCAAAGCTCCTTTCACTCTCCAGTTGTAGCTAAGCTGTTGGGAATTCCATCAATTTACACAAACGACAAT
>JBDLUO010000179.1:0-2732 GCA_039805285.1 Bacteroidota bacterium | reverse complement strand
ATAAATGTCTATCATTTGATGACATTGCAACCCAATTGGATATAACACAAGTTTCTGCACGTCAGCGATTCAAACGCTGTTTGGACAAATTGAGGGAATTTGTACTGGCATCGCCGGAACTCAAACAATATATATCCAAATGAATAATTCACAGGGATTTTATTCAGCTGTAACGGGATGGTTAAAATATCCTTTTTGGGTATTTTATTTGATCTTCTTTTTTGTTGGTTTTACAGTAAAAGGCCAGCAAAATAAACAAGACGATTTTTTAAAGCAATTCGAAGATTTCAAGTCCAAGATTGAAACACGTCATCAAGTGTTCACTGACCGGAATGATTCCATTTTCCTTAAATTTTTGAATGCGTCTTGGAAAAAGGTTTCTTTGGTTAGCAATAACAATAAATTTAGGTTGAAGCCTGTTCAGCAGCCTATACAAGCGGATACAATTTTAAATTCATTTGAATTGAAGATAGATTCTGCACAGTCTTCAAAAAGCGACACGCCTTTGTCTCAGGGTCGTCTTCAATTGGAAATTCAAACTCCAATTTCTTATGGTAATATTTCCTATCTAAAGAGATTGAATTTTTATGGTATAGAAACTCCTCTTGAAGTCAAAACACAGTTTTTGCCACAGTTGAAATCCATATCTTCACAATCCATTGCAAAATTTTACAGCGAATTGATTCGAAATACTGATTATTGGAAGGGGCAACTCTCTTATCTTCAGGCGCTGCGCAGTAAACATAAATTGAATGATTGGGGATATTATCAATTGTCGAATAAAGTATCGCAGCTATTTTATAACGGATTAAATGAGACAAGATTACTTGCTTGGTTTTTGCTGATCAAATCAGGATACAAGGTAAAAGTTGGTTACGACAATGGACAGATATGTCTTATAATGGCAACAAATGAAAGGTTGTTTAATGTTCCCTATTTCCGTGAGAATGATGAATTGTTTTATGTTATGGTTGATAATGGATTTCCAATTAAGGATTTGGAAACATATGATCAAAATTTTCCTGGTAACTTGAGAACTGTTTCGCTAGCGTTATCAACTTATCCATTGTTGCAAGGGAATAAAGTTTCAAAGATTATCAAATATAAAAATAATCAATTCGATTTTTCATTCAACCGTGGTGTTTTGGATTTCTTGTCAAGTTATCCTCTTTGTGAACTTAAATTGTACTTTGGTCCGGGACTTACTTCAGCAAATGAAACTGTTTTGGATGACTTTTTCAGAAAAAAATTGGCAGGTTTGAGTAAACGTGCAGCAGTAGATCTCTTGCTGGATTTCTGCCAGTTTGCCTTTCCGTATGCAACAGACCAAGCCCAATTCGGAAAGGAAAAATATTTGTTTCCAGAAGAGTCACTTTTTTTTCCAGCCAATGACTGTGAAGACAGGACTGTATTTTTATCCTATCTCATCCGAAGATATTTGAATTTACAAACAATTGCTTTGGATTTTCCTGACCATGTAAATCTTGGCGTAAATTTGAATGAAGCGATTTCTGGTTCTTTTGTAACTTTCAACGGGGCTAGGTACTTGATATGTGATCCTACGTATATCAATGCCAAAAGTGGGATGCTTTCTCCAGCATTTGCTAATCAAAAAGTTAAACTCATCAATGTCGAACAAAGCAATTAAAATAACCCTGTTTTCATTTATCTGTTTTTTTTTATTGCCATTTATAATTTTTGCTCAAGTATCATCTACGATTGTTTCAGGGGAAAGCAGTTTCAGGATTGAAGCATATATGAGCCAAAATGAGGCTGAAGAAAAGGCAATTGAATTGGCAAAGATTGATGCGCTTATTTCTGTATTTGGTCAATATGTGGAGCAGGAGTCCAATTTGGATTTAAAAAACGGTAAGGTTGATTTCAGATCTTATGGACAAACAAAAGTAAAAGGTGAATGGATTAGGAATGTTGGAGAACCTGATTTCACCTATAGCCAGCGTGATGTTAATGGTAAGCCTGAACGTTGGATTACCTGTAAATTAAAAGGAGAAGCGAGAAAAGCTATGCCAAAGGCCGACGTGGAAGTAAATATATTGGGTTGCCCAGAGAACAATTGTATAACCGATAAATTCAAAAATGACCAGAATCTTTTTCTCTATGTAAAATCACCAATTAATGGTTTTTTAAGTGTTTTTTTGGATGATGGTATAAACGTTTATAGATTATTGCCTTATCGCAGTATGGAAGGACAAAAATCTGTAAAAATACAGGCAGACACTGAATATTTTCTTTTCTCTTCATCTAAAAACAAATTCAATTTGTCGTCTGACGCTTTACAGGTGTATACTGAACGTGAGTCAGAATCCAACACTATCATAGTTGTTTTTTCTGAAAATGATTATAGCAAGCCAAGATTGAACGAAGAGCAAATTGATGAACATAGTCTTATTATCCCCAAGTCACTTACAAAGTCTTACTTTGAAAACTGGCTAGGGAATAATCGCGCTGCTTTCAGTGATTTTTTAGACATCAAAAGAAGGTTTGTGATTGCCAAGCAATGAGGCCTCATATTTGTTTGATCCACAGCGTATAACCAATGGATTTTCGGCATTGCTGCCGATCCCAATGGGTATCAGTTCTGGGCTAGGACCCACGAAGAGGAGCAGGCCCGCTATTCGCTCTACCAGCGTAACAAGCTATTCAAGATGCCTGCAGGGCAGTATTATTTTTGAGGCTTCATCCACTATGCATAAATCCCCTCAATCACATCA
>JBDLUO010000178.1:0-4766 GCA_039805285.1 Bacteroidota bacterium | reverse complement strand
AACAGATGCGATGAGCTGGCTACGGCAGCTGCGGATGGGAAATCATTGTTTCGAGATGATGGATATGAAAACGGGATCAATGATTGATCCCGAGTATAAATAATGTAAGTGGTTGTTTTATTATGCTTTCACTCCTTTGATTGCAGCTCTTGTTAACAAAGCGTAAGTTCCAAAAATCACAACTGAAAATCCTAGGTCTATAGCTAAACCATTTTTTACAAATGGAAGTCCAGCAGCTAAGCATGTTGCCCATCCTGTAAATCCGCTTCCGTAAGTGAGTTGACTATCAAAAAGAAAAACACTTGTATTGCTCAAGGTGAAAAACAATAAACTTGATGCGATTGAAAATGCAGGAACGTTATATAGATTTGGCTTTTTGATGCCGAATCCAAGTGCTGCAACAGCAAGTAAAGCAACGTAGTTTCCGATTTGTCCCCAACCATAGAATCCTTCGGCAATCCCAGAGAACTCAAGCATTAGGTCTGAGATTAACATGGCAGACAAAGGCAATAAAAATGCAAGTTTGCGGTCTTTAATCAAAGTGCCACTGAAAAGAGAAATAGCAATGATTGGATTTATGCTAAAAGGAAAAGTAATCACTTTCAAAGAAGCTGCGAGAACCACTAGTGCAATTCCAAATATTGTTTGTTGTTTGTTCATTTTATGGGTCATTTCAGCAAAAGTAAGCAATAAACGAATTGGTATTTCACTCATTTTCTATCGTTTTTTCCTCATGCTGTGGATTAATGCAGATATTAATTTCGAATATGGCAGAACACAACCAAACCGGAAAAACAGGAGAAGAACTTGTTGTAGATTTTATCATCAAAAAAGGGTACAAAATACTTCACAGAAACTGGAGGTATCGCAATTATGAAATCGACATTTTGTGTGAGTTTAAAGGCATATTACACGTAATTGAGGTCAAAACATCCAAATCTGGCAGAAATGGATATCCAGAGGATGCAGTTACGCCAAAGAAGTTCAGGTATTTAACTGAAGCTACTGAAGCCTATCTGATGTTGAATCCATCATGGCAGAGAATTCAGTTCGACTTAGCATCTGTCATATTATCTCCTCAAGTAGAGATTTTTATGATAGAAGATGTCTATTTATTTTGAGGAATTATTCACGATTCATTCTCATCATTCCGCCGCCACGTTGATTTCCGAACATACTTTGCATCTCTTTCATTGGCTTGATTTCAATGTCTTTCGGAATTTCGAAATCTTTTTCGGTGATGTCTTTTTTGATGTCAATCTTAGTTACTTCAACCACCATTTTGCGGTTTCTGCGCATTTTTAATTCGTAAGCCATAATGAATCCGTTCACTTTATCCGCACCAACAAGGCTAGTATTTCCCATCATACCCTGAATGCCCGAGATTCCACCTGTGAATTTTACATTTTGAAACGTGAACTCTGGTGTATACCAAACGGAAACGGTGTCTTTTAAACCCAAAATTTTGTCTGTAATGAGATAGCCTTTATAGCAGTTATATCCAGCTATTTTTTTTGTTTCAGTTGTGCTTACAAAATTGGTTACTGGCGTTTTTTTCTCGCGCTCCATTCTTTGAGGAGCGAGCGAATCTTTTTTTATTATTTCCGCCATCATGCTGTCTCTTCTGGCCTGCATTGCTGCTTGCTCTTCGTCTGTTGCGTAAAAACCGGATGTATTTCCCATCATTTCAAACACCGTAGTGGTGAGCTTCTTATTCTCATCTCTGTACATAGAGGACTTTATCGATTCTGAACGGAGATCGGTTTTCACTTTTTCATTTAAAATAGAGGTGATGATTTTGGTTTCACCATCCATCATGTTTCTAAAATTCATCCCTTGTCTTCCTCCTCCGTCACCATCGCCTGCGCTTTCTTCTTCTGGCGCAATCACGTTCATGTTCGTATATATAATGGCTTTGTTTAAAATTGCAGTCTGTGAAAATGCAGTTTTTGTTGAAATAGCGATCAATAATACCAATATTCTTCTCATCGTCGTTTTTTTTCAAATGTAGACCTTATTCCCCACGACAAGCAGCATCAAGCAAATTTTAGAATCTTGAAATGTTAATAACCTGTGCATAAGTTCAAAATTCTACTGAATAACATTGTCTAGAATGTTAAAAAAATGGATAATTTTCTCTCCTAACCTTATGAGTGCTAGTGTGTTGTTGCAGTTATGTTATTATTTATCAACAAGACGGCTCCGAGTGGTTTCACCAGCACGAAAATCGGCTGATTTGATGTAGGTTTGTCGTTCGACTAAATCAGAACCACCGTGCGATTAAAGAGTTTAGAAATCAAAGGATTTAAAAGTTTTGCCGATAAAACTGTATTGAATTTTGACGAAGGAATTACCGGCGTCATCGGTCCCAATGGTTGTGGGAAAAGCAACATCATTGATAGTATTCGATGGGTTATTGGCGAGCATAAAATAAGCAACCTCCGAAGTGAAAACTTAGAGAGCTTGGTGTTTAATGGCAGCAAGACCAGAAATGCAAGTGGACTTGCCGAAGTGAGTTTGACTTTCGAGAATACAAAAAATCTATTGCCAACCGAATTCAATACGGTTACCATTACCCGCAAATACTACAAAAGCGGAGAAAGTGAATACAGACTAAATGATGTTTCTTGCCGACTCAAAGACATCCATAATCTTTTTATGGATACCGGGGTAAGTACAGACAGCTATGCAATCATAGAATTGGGGATGGTAGATGATATCATCAAAGACAAAGAGAACAGCAGAAGAAAAATGCTTGAGCAGGCGGCAGGCATCACCATTTACAAAACCCGTAAAAAAGAGGCAAAATTAAAATTGGATGCTGCAGAGCAAGACCTTGCTAGAATTGAGGATTTGCTTTTCGAAATCAACAACCAATTAAAGACACTGGAATCTCAAGCAAAAAAAGCAGAGAAGTATTACGAAATTAAAAAAGAGTACAAAGAGATAAGCATTGAGTTGGCTAAAGCAGCCCTTGAAGGATTTAACGTTACGTATCGTGATTTAAATCAACAGCAGCAGCAAGAAGTTGACAAAAGAATAGAGCTCGAAACCGCAATCGCAAAAGAAGAAGCTGCATTAGAACAAGAGCGTGTTGCTTTTATAGAAAAGGAAAAAGAGCTTCAGCAGTTACAACAAGCGTTCAACGAAACATTGGATCAGGTTCGTCAGAAAGAAAATGATAAGAATTTAGCGGCGCAAAAATTGCAGCATCTGAACGAGCGTAAAATAAACCTGGATGATTTTCTTAAAAAAGCAGAAGGACAAGTTGCGGGTTTGAATGAAAGCATTTTGTTTACTGGGAATCAAGTAGAAGAGGAAAAGCAAAAAATGACTGACCTCGAAGCCCAACTTCAATCTTTTAAATCTGATGTAGAAGGGAAAAGAAAAACCTTTGATGACCAACGCGTTGGATTGGATCAATTGCGCAGGTCTTTTCAGTTGATTCAGAAATCTCAGTTTGAGGCAGAAAAAAAGGTAGCTGTAGCCGACACAGGCATACAAAATATATTGCGCTCACTACAACAATTGGAAGAAGAGAAACTTCAAAGGGAGAAATCGATTGCAGAAATCCTACAGGATAAAGATGCCAAGTCTCTTGTTTTGGAGTCTTCTAAATTAGAGCTTGCGCAAATGCAAGAAGAGCAGGATCGTTTGAAAGCGCAGATACTCGAAGCACAGCAGGCGCTGGAGGGAATGAGACAGGTGCTTGCAGAAGAAAATAGAAAATTAGACTCCAGAAAAAATGAGTACGACCTATTAAAAAGTTTGGTAGACTCAATGGAAGGTTATCCCGAAAGTGTCAAGTTCTTGCACAAGAACAGCAATTGGGGAAAACAAGCTCCACTGTTATCGGATATCATTTACGTTAAAGAAGAATATCGTGCAGCTGTTGAAAACGTTCTTGAGCCATTCCTGAATTATTATGTTGTAGAATGCTTGCAGGACGGGATAAAAGCAATTCAATTATTAGATCAAAATAAAAAAGGCAAAGCGAATTTCTTTGTAATGGATCGACTTAAAAAATCGGACATTACAACTCAGCCATCAAGCACCATCAAAGCATTGGATGTAGTAGAAGTGGATGAAATTTATATGCCTTTAGCGAGTCATCTCTTGGGGAATGTTTTTATTGCCCTGGATGAAACGGCTTTAGAAGTTGAGAGCGATGCCGTCATTTTAGAGAAGTCTGGAAAAATGGTAAAGGGCAAATATGCGCTTTCCGGTGGTAGTGTTGGTTTGTTTGAAGGGAAGAAAATTGGACGTGCAAAGAACCTCGAAAAAATGTTTGCGGACATTCAGGAACAGGAGTCTATTGTAAAAGCCAAAAAGGATGAAATTCAACAAAAACACGATCAGGTTCTCGACTACAACAGTCAATTAAAGGAGCAGGCAATTAGACAGCTTTCTCAAAAAATCAACGACCTTTCCAATCAGGTTTTTGTACTACAGAACAAAGCAGACAATCTAAGTACACAAAATAAAAATGCTGAAACGCGTATTTCTGATTTGAATCAAAATATGAGTACGCAGCAAGAAGCGATTGCGACTACAAGAGAGGAGCTGATTGGATTAAATGAGAATCTATTCAATCTTCAAGATCAGATACAGAAAAACGAAAACGATTACAACGAAGCTGAAAAAGCATATAACGAAGCCTCAACTGCATACAACAATGCCAATTTGATGCTAACCCGTCAGCAAAGTAAAATCAGTTCTTTGCAACAAGAGTTCGATTTTAAAACGAATCAGTTGCAGAGTCTGTT
>JBDLUO010000177.1:0-5809 GCA_039805285.1 Bacteroidota bacterium | reverse complement strand
CAGCGGAAAAGCGGTTGCTGGAGGAAATACCGAAGGATTCATCAAAGTAATTTATGATGCCAAATATGGCGAATTCTTAGGATGCCACATGGTAGGCGCCAATGTTACAGAAATGATTGCCGAAGCGGTTGTAGCTCGTAAATTGGAAACCACTGCACACGAAATCTTAAATGCCGTCCATCCACATCCTACTATGAGCGAAGGCATGAAAGAAGCTACTGCTGCAGCCTACGGAGAAGCAATCGATATTTAATTGTTAAACATTTGGTGTTTGAGGTGGGTATGAAATTAAAATTACCAAGAATCTACATCGATTTGAGCATGCATAACATTCATTCATAGGTCCGTTTTTCGGACCTTTTTTAATGAATAAAAGATTATTTAGAACCGAATCAAATGTTATACCATCAGAAAAACTTCAATCATAACAAACAATAAATACTACTTACCATTCCATTGAAACGAGTACTTACATTCATACTTATCTTTTACTCTTCGTTTTTCACATACGAATTGGCAGATGCCACATTTAAAGGAGACCAAGAACAGTTGCAATGGATTGAAGATGGCAGAGCAGGAAAAGGCGAAGGAATTAGAATATTCAAAACATACCCAAAAAGCTACATCGATGGCTTGGAAGAAAAGTTATTGTTGGAACAAGACCACATGAGCAACTTATCTGTCTCAGCTAGATATACTTCCATTTTCTCTTTTTTGCTTTTTTGCATTTTTGCATTTCTTCTTTTTCGCGAAAGAGGATATAAGATAATCCTCCATAAGAACGACGGATTTCATTTTTTTGTTTTTTTCGTACTTGTCATTTGTTTCACCTTTGGAATTTCTACCTATTTCTCGGCTGGAGATTGGTTAAGTCCGAACGAAAGCCAGGATCTTTCTTTGATTTATGAAGGCATTGTGTTTTTTGCTTCACCCCTATTTTTCGGACTTTCTACTTACCTCATTAGAAAAGAAATGAACCAAGCATCGGTATTAAAAAAATGGAAATACTACATGTCTCTTATATTTTTCATACTGTCGATTATAGCAACGCTTATTTTATTAATCGGGTTTTTGAGCGTTCCGGATTTAGGAGGAAATATCACCTAACATCGGTGTAACTTCATTGCTGCAAATAGTTAATAATGTCTATTGATATCACCCTGCAAATATTGGAAACATTAAAGATGGCAAGACCCGAAGATGCCTTCATCAGCAGTCTGCATCACCAATATTGCAACCGGGGAGGTTTGAGTAAAAAGCAACTGGAGGGACTTCAAAAAAAAGCGGCACAATTTGCAGAGATTTCAGACGCCCATTTGGCAACATTGCAGGCCATCATCAATAAAAAACCTAACCGATATAAGTCAGAGAAAATTGAAAAAGCACCTGATTATGACCATAACGCAGCTTATATACCACTGATAAATAAAATACTGGAAAAATACCCCCAACATAAAATGCTCGTATTTTTGCAACAAAAGACACAATCAGGCCAACCCCTCTCCGATTTTGAAACCAAGGAAGTTAACCGATTGTACAAACTGCTGATAAAATAATAAACAGATGAAAAAAATTACCGCTTCGATTTTTGTTTTCTTTCTCGTGTTGCAATCTTTTGCCAACGAAGGCATGTGGCTTCCTCAATTGCTGCAAACCCTCAATGAGAAGGAAATGAAAAAAATGGGGATGAAGATTTCTGCTGAAGATATATACAGCATCAGTAAAAGCAGCTTAAAGGATGCCATCGTGAGCTTCGGCGGATTTTGTACAGCAGAAGTGATCTCCAATCAGGGTTTGATTCTCACCAACCACCATTGTGGATTTGATGCGATTCAGAACCAAAGTTCTTTGGAGAAGAATTACATTCAAAACGGATTTTGGGCCATGCAAAAAGGACAAGAGTTACCCAATGCCGGACTCTTTGCTACTTTCATCATTCGCATTGAGGATGTAAGCGATAAAGTTTTGAATGGGGTAACTCGAAGCATGAGTGAAAAAGAAAGACAATCCGCTATTGACAAAAACATGGCAACATTGAAAAAAGATTTTCCAAAAGAATCTGACCAAGACATATTGATTCGTTCTTTTTTTGATGGCAATAAATACTTCCTTTTCGTAACGGAAACATATCGTGATGTCCGCCTCGTTGGAGCACCACCCGCTTCGATTGGCAACTTCGGGAAGGATACAGACAACTGGAAGTGGCCAAGACACACCGGCGATTTCTCCATGTTCAGAATCTATGCCGGAAAAAACAATCGTCCTGCCGCTTACTCTACAGACAATGTTCCCTATCAACCCAAACGCGCACTAAACATTTCCCTCAAAGGAATGAAAGAAGGCGATTTTACCATGGTTATGGGATTCCCAGGGAGAACCAATGAATATCTTTCTGCAGCTGCAGTTAAACAAATTCTGGCCATAAATGATCCGGCAAAAATCAAAATCAGACATGAAGTTTTGAGTATCCTCGGTTCTTACATGAGAAAAGACGAAAAAATCAAAATACAATATGCGGCAAAATATGCAAGCATAGAAAACGCATACAAAAAATGGCAAGGTGAAGTACTGGGATTAACCAAATCAAATGCCGTTAAAAAGAAGCTTGAAGCAGAAAAGCTTTTCATGGAAAAAGTCAAATCAGACAAACTTTGGGATAGTTTATATGGAACCGTACTCGACGATTTACAAACAGCGTATGGCGACATTGAGCCCCTTTTGTTGGCACGAGACTATTACAACGAAACCATGCCAAGAATTGAACTGTTCAACATCGCCGGAACCTTGAGCAGCTATATCAAAGCGGCTATGAAAGACAATTCCAAGGCCAACCCAACCACTGTCATTCAAAAATTGGATGAAATTTATTCGGAGTATAACAAAGAAGTGGATCAGACATTGATGGCGTCCCTTTTAGAGATGTACATGAAGGATATTGCTGAGGAGAATATTCCGGTAAGACTCAACGAACTACTCAGGGAGCACAAAAACATGAAAGGAGTTGTAGCACATATATACCAACGTACCGGACTCAACAGCAAAGACAGCATTACTGATTTACTACAATATGCTCCAGACCTTGTGAATGACATTTTGAAACGTGATCCTGCTTATCAGCTGTATATGGATATTGCAACAGCATATGCAAAATCTACGGGAGATTTCATTGCAGAAATGCAGTCAGACATCAACAAGCTTCAACGGACTTACATGGAATCGCAAATGGCCGTATTGAGCGACAATCGATTCTACCCGGATGCCAATTCTACCCTGCGTGTGACTTACGGAAATGTAAAAGGATACAAACCCAGAGATGCGGTGAAGTATGAATTTTATACGTATATGGATGGCTTGATGGAAAAATACAAACCAGGAGATTATGAATTTGATTTGCCAAAAAAACTGATTGATTTGTACGAAACAAAAGATTTCGGACCTTATGGAGTAAATGGGAAACAGCCGGTTTGTTTTATCGCTTCTAACCACACCACTGGTGGTAATTCGGGTAGCCCTGCACTTGATGCCAAAGGAAATTTGATCGGTTTAAATTTCGACAGGGTTTGGGAAGGCACGATGAGCGACATCAATTACGACCCAGAAATTTGTAGAAACATCATGGTCGACATCAGATATGTACTTTTCATTGTCGATAAATTTGCAGGTGCAAAGCATCTTGTAGATGAAATGAATTTGGTGAACTAGAAGTGGATATACATTTCTAATTCAACTCTTCTGCTTTTCGAAGCTGCAGAATGAGATTTGAAAAAGCACAAAACCCAGACAACCTAAATTGTCTGGGTTTTGTTTTATTGAAAAAAGGCAAAAAATAACCACTATTTAAGGAAACGCTTATAATACTTACATGATGAGCTAAACCAACAGCGCTTAGCTTCCAAACTGCCATTGAAATCAAGTAAGTGTTTAATCAATTATTGCCTCCGAATGTTTTTCTTAAAAGCTCCGATGTTCTTGCTAAAGGATCTTTTCTGATGGCCTCCTCTTCTTTTGCAATCAATAAAAACAATCCGTCAATTGCTTTTTCATCTACATAACTTTTAAGGTCTGGATTCACTTTGTTTCTGGTGAGTCTGTTGTAATTGGTAAAAACATCTTTCCAATATCTTGTCGCATCTGTTTTCTTTAGTGATGCTTCGATAATCGGCATCATTCTGGCTTTGATGGAATCTATGGTTTCGAACCTCAGATAATTTGTTGCTGCATGGTCTCCCCCTTTTATGATTCCAACCGCATCGTCAACACTCATGTCTTTAATGGTTGTCAGAAATATTTCAGTGGATGTAGAAACCGCATCTTCTGCAGATCTGTTTAATGATTCTATACACTGATCCACAGATTTGCCGAATCCAAATTTTCTGAGTGTCGATTCCACATTTGACGCTTCTTTGGGTAAAGGAATCTTGACTTCGGGGCTCTTAAAGAATCCGTCTCTAATTCCCAAAGATTGGATGCTTTTCGAAGCTCCAACTGAAAGTGCTTCTTTAAGTCCTGCAACCAAATCTGTATTGGAGTTTGTCGTTTTTGGCAAGACAACTTTAGATTCAACTTGTTTCTTTACCTGATTTACTTTTTTCCCAGCGTTTATTTTAATCTGTGCGTTTACAGTAAAGGAACTGATCACCAAAAGCCCAATCGTTGTTGTTGTTTTCATTGTATGGTATTTGTACAAAAATAAGAACGCCGAGATGAAGAATCACCTCGACGTTCGTTTTACCCCCAAAGAATATCGTTAATATTTTATCAATTTTTTAATCAACCTGTCTTTACCTTCTCCAATTTGCAACAGATATAAACCTGGTTTCCAAGCGCTTGTATTTACTTGAAGTGTTGCTGATGCTGCTGTAAATGTTGTTATTTTAAGTCCGGATGCATTGTAAATGCTGATTTTCTTACCCATAATCGTTTCATTCGAAGAAACGATATTGAATTGATTTTGTACCGGATTGGGATATACTTTGATTGACACTTCGGTTGTTGTAACCACAGGATTCGATGTGGTGGTATCGGTTGGAGGAGCAGATTCTCCGCTTCCCATCGTACTGTCGCAAACAAATGAATTCATGAAACTGTTTCTTGGTCCATTAATCGAAAACATAGATCTCATTTTACGCTTTTGTCCGTGAGTAAAGATGTTCATACAAGCATCAGGCGAATAATCCATGTAGTTCATAAACATATCCCCTCTGTTATCTGGAGAGCAAGCGCTAACACTCGGAAAGTTGAGACATTGACTGTTGTAAGATTCTTGTTGAGGCGTATCATTTACCCCATCATCACCACAAGTTTGCTCGCCCCAAATGTGCTTTAATCCAAGCCAATGTCCGATTTCGTGTGTAGCAGTTCGTCCTTTGTTGTAGGTTGGACGAAGTGTTCCCATGGTTCCAAAAGCATCATAGCGAATCACTACGCCATCTTTGTCTGGAGCTGAACCCGGAATTGTTGAGTATCCTAAAGCCGTTCCCTGAAGATTGCATACCCAGATGTTCAGGTATTTTTTTGAATCCCAAGCATCATCACCACCTGCAGAGGAAAACTTCATTCCATCATTCAAAGCAAAAGAGGTTTTTGAGGTTTGTTTTCTGATGATCCCTGTTGTGGTTCTTCCTCTTGGATCAAGCTGCGCCAAACAAAACATGATTCTGGAATCTGCAGCCTCGTTTCTGAATGCATTGGGTGTATTCGAAGCATCAACATTCATTCTTCTAAAATCTTCGTTCAATGCTTTTAATTGAGACATGATTTGTGCCTGAGAAATGTTTTCTGATGCATGGTTATAAAGCACATGAATTAC
>JBDLUO010000176.1:0-15314 GCA_039805285.1 Bacteroidota bacterium | reverse complement strand
GTATGAGTTACGATGCGAATATCTCACCACTAAAAACAGCCAGCTACGGCAGAGGCGGTTTTGAATGCTCAATCTCATATGTAAAAACAAAAACACGAAACAGCAGTTTAGATGCCGTTCGCTGTATGAAATTCTAAGTCCTTCCAACAATCCGATCCTGAATCAACATCAACCTCATTGTTTTATGGATTGTTTGGATAACAGCAGGCCTCGCGAAAGCGGGGCCTGCCTGTTTTTATGAAAATTTATATCTTTCGAACAATTACACCCGAATTGATGTTTAACTTGCAAATTAAAAACCAAAATATGTCGTTACAAATTGGCCAAAAAGCCCCTTCAATCAATCTCTATGCATCTATGAACGAGCAAATCAATGTTCAGGACTTCATCGGAAACAAGAATGTATTGTTGCTTTTCTTCCCTCAATCATTCACCGGAGTTTGCACCAAAGAACTTTGTGCTGTTCGTGATGACATTGCAAAATACCAAAACGCGAATGCAGAAGTACTTGGAATATCTGTAGATTCTATTTTTACCCTTGCAAAGTTCAAAGAAGAACAAAACCTGAACTTTACACTACTTAGCGATTTCAACAAAGAAGCTTCTACTGCTTATGACTGTATCTACGAATCATTTACAGGTATGGGCATGAAAGGCGTAAGTAAAAGATCCGCTTTCATCATTGATAAAGAGGGTAATATTCAGTATGCAGAAGTATTAGACAACGCTGGAGAGGTTCCTAATTTCCAAACCATACAGGAAGTATTGGCTCGTTTATCCTGATTTTCAAATGCGAAAAACCGAAATGTATTTTTGGAAAGATAGCTCGAAAGGGCTATCTTTATTTTTTACAACTGCCCCTTTTGAAAAAGAAAATTACCATATTCATATTTTTCATCTTTGCTTCTTGCGCTATTTTTGCACAGGCAAAATCAGTTGCAGACGCCAATACTTCAGGCAAATGGGTTCAGTTCTACCCCAATCCAGCTGCCAATTTCATTAGCTTCGACCCAATTAGAAACAACGAAACTGGCCATTCACTCCAGATTTACAATTTCATGGGTAGAAAGATTCAAGAAGTAAGAAATTTCAACAACCATACTTCGATAGACCTTCAACGCTACCACAGAGGCATCTACATTTACCAAATCCGGAACAGAAAAGGATTTATTCTTGAGTCTGGAAAATTCCAGATTGTCAAGTAATCAGACGTATTGGTCTAACCTCCCCTTTTTTCGTGTCAAAATGACGGCTTTTTTACATTGGCAAAATGTTTGACATTTGCATGCCGAAAAGAAAGTAAAATATGGAAACAAATCACCAAGAATCAGAAATGGAAAAAGAAGTAACGGTAAATGAGACCGAGCCAACGGTTACCGAAGAATCTATTGTAACCGAACAAGATGAAACCGAAAAGCTAAAAAAGGAAATGAAAGAAAAAGACGATAAATACCTTTACTTATTGGCTGAATTCGACAATTTCAAACGGAGAGTATCAAAAGATAAATTAGAGTGGATGCAAACGGCAGGAAAGGATGTGATCATCTCTTTGCTCGAAGTATTAGACGATTGCGATCGTGCAGAAAAACAAATTCGATCTCAGGAAATCACCCAATTGCAAGAAGGTACTTTGCTTGTTTTTTCAAAACTCAGAAACATCTTGAGCCAAAAAGGACTCAAACCAATGGAAAGCATTCATACCGAATTTGACGTAGAAAAGCACGAAGCCATCACAGAATTACCCGTTTCTGATGATTTAAAAGGAAAAGTAATTGATGATTTGGAAAAGGGATACTATCTGAATGAGAAGCTTATCCGCTTTGCGAAAGTGGTAGTTGGAAAATAAAGCATTTAATACTGAATTACATACAAAATCAAACATGTCCAATAAAAGAGATTACTACGAAATATTAGGTGTTTCAAAATCTTCAACTGCCGAAGAGATAAAGAAAGCATACCGTAAGGTTGCGATGCAATTTCACCCAGACCGTAATCCGGGAGACAAGTCTGCAGAAGAGAAGTTCAAAGAGGCGGCTGAAGCCTATGAAGTGCTTAACGACACCGAAAAGCGTGCTCAATACGACCGATTCGGTCACCAAGCATTTGGCGCAGGAAGAGGTGGCGGAGGATTCCAAGGTGGTGGTATGAACATGGATGATATATTCAGTCAGTTTGGTGATATTTTCGGAGACGAGGGATTCGGAAGTTTTTTTGGAAATCGCGGCGGTGGCGGACGTTCAAGAAGCAATGGAAGCAGAGGATCTAACTTACGAGTTAAGATTAAATTGAATTTTGAAGAGATGGCAAAAGGCGCTGGCAAAACCATCAAACTAAAAAAATATGTACGCTGTACAACCTGTCAGGGAAGTGGCGCTAAGGATAAAAATAGTGTTCAAACTTGTGGAGGTTGTAACGGATCAGGTCAGGTAAGGCGTGTGCAGAATACTTTTTTGGGTCAAATGCAAACCGTAACTACTTGTCCAACATGTAGTGGAGAAGGCACAACCATTACTTCGAAATGTGGTTCATGTAAAGGGGAAGGCAGAGTATATGGCGAAGAAACCGTAAACATAGAAATTCCTGCTGGTGTGCAAGAGGGAATGCAGTTGAGTTTGAGCGGAAAGGGGAATATCGGAGAACGTGGCGGAAGTGCAGGTGATCTGATTGTTGTAATTGAAGAAGAATCTCACGCACAATTACACAGAGATGGTTTGAATGTTGCCTATGATTTGCATATCTCTTTTCCAGATGCCGTTTTTGGAACCCAAGTAGAAGTGCCTACCATCGATGGAAGAGCTAAAATTAAAATTCCTGCAGGTACTCAAAGTGGTAAAATTTTCAGATTGAAAGGCAAAGGATTTCCTCATGTAAACAGTTACGAAAAAGGAGACCAACTGATCCATGTAAATATCTGGACGCCTCAAAACACAAACAGCGAAGAAAAAGCGATGTTGGAGAAGCTAGCACAGTCTTCCAATTTCGAACCTAAACCTGAAAAAAATGAGAAATCATTTTTTGATAAGGTAAGAGAGATTTTCAGTTGATATCATCATTAATCAACTGATTTTTTTCTTCTTCCATAGATTTTTGCCGACTTCTCAATGAGCGTAACAAACTCTTTTTGTATGTATAAGGTGGGGTCTACACTTGCCTTAGTCAGCTTTTTAATATCGCTCCAAGATATATCCGGCGCATATTTACTGTTCCTGATTTTTTGACCGTACATACAAACAGCCGTAGCCAATTTGTATGGTCTACCGATGCTGTCAAACGACTGAAAAGGCAATTGTACATTGTGTCGAATTACATTGCTGATGCTGTCTTGATATTGAGTGTATTTAAGTTCCAGATTTGCAAGGTGAATATTTTGATTACCCTTCTTTTTTAATTGCATTTTTTCTGTTGGTGTAATTTCAAAAATAGCCATTACACTAGCTCCACTCCCAATCTCCCCTCCTTCTAATAAATGAGTGCTATCAGACAAAGCTTCTTTTTTATTGTCGAATCCAATTAACCGGTAACGACTCACCATCGTGGGATCCATATGAACACTCATAAATGCATCATCTGCCACCGTATAAAAAGTTTGCGACAATTCTTTTACAAGCACACGTTCAGCCTCTTGAATCTCATCCAAATAGGCATAGTTTCCATTCCCATTCTTTGCAAGGGTCTGTAGTTTGGAATCTTTTAGATTACCCATACCCACTCCTAAACAAGTAAGATAAACACCAGACTGACTTTGTTTCGTAATCAGATCGTCTAGGGCCTTCTCCGAAGTTTCACCTACATTAAAGTCCCCATCCGTTGCCAAAATAACCCGGTTATTCCCCCCTTTTATAAACCTCTTTCGTGCAACCTGATACGCGATTTTAATGGCCGAAGCTCCAGGAGTATCGCCTGCTGCTTCAAGGGATTCTATCGACCTCAATATTTTTTCTTTTTCGGCACCAGAAGTTGGATCCAACCAAATTTGAATGAACCCGCCATAAGTAACGATGGAAACGGTATCTATAGGACGTAAATTTTTAACGAAAAGCTGAAAAGCCGCCTTGATCAATGGAAGCCTGTTTGGCATATCCATACTCCCAGAAACATCAATCAAAAAAACAAAATTTCCGGGCGGAACATCCTTAAACTCCAACTGTTTTGCACTTACGTTGATGAATAAAAGATCATTCTTTTTATTCCATGGACAACTGGTGAGTTTTGTATTCACGTTAAAAATACTGTCCCCCTTCGGTGTCTGATAATCCAAATTGAAATAATTAATCAGCTCCTCTGTCCTAACCGCGTCAATTGGCGCTTCGCTTCCCATATTGATAAACCTTCTCACATTGCTATAGGCCGCTTTGTTTACATTCAATGAATATCCAGTGTTAGAAGATACACTGGCATCAACAATATCATTCTCAACCAATTGAAAATAGGTTTCATCTCCTGCATACCAATTTTTGAAGACCATATGACTGTGGTCTTTCGTATAAGAAATCAACTTTGTTTTGGATTTGCTGACTGCATCAATCGTAGGCTTCAATTGAATGGTTTGCCATTGATCTGTTTTTACCCGAATGGTTTTGGTCTCATACCCTTCCAGACTGATCGTTAAGGAATCGTATAATAATTTTGAATTAAGTCCAAAAGTAGCAGAACCAGCTCCTGCATAATAATTCATTCGGAGGGAGTGTAAAAAAATCTTTGCGTAAGGAAGCGGTTTATTTTTATTGTCTTTAACTTCTCCTCTTAAATAATATTGGGCATTGCTGCATAGCGGCAGCATAAATAGCAGTAAATATGTTATTGATTTTTTCAAGGGGGATCCGTTCACGTAATTTACTAAAAATTCAGACATGAAGGAAATTTATATCCATCAAGACATCAGCTTCAGGATTTCTCCATAATTTCTTCCCAATCCATCATAATCGAGTCCGTAGCCAACCAAAAAATCATTGGGTACGGAGAATCCAACATAATCCGCTTTTACATCATATTTTAGCGCATCAGGCTTAAGCAACAAGCTGGCTATTTTCAATGAGGCAGGTTGCCTTTCCATCAATTCCGGAATAAACTCGTACATGGTTTTGCCTGTATCAATGATATCTTCGATAAGAACTACATCTCTGTCTTTTACAGGTGTATCCAAGCCGATTGCTGTAGTTACTTTACCCGAGCTTTTCATGCCTTGATACGATGCGAGTTTGATGAAGCAGATCTCTGCCTCAACTTGCAGTTTTCTGAAAAGATCTGCAGCAAAAAGAAATGACCCGTTCAACACCACAAGGAATAATGGTCTTTTACCTGCATAATCCTGATCGATCTGATTGGAAATGCGATTTACAGCTTCTGCAATTTGAACATCTGAAATATAAGTTTCAAATTTCTTGTCGTGTATGTTTACTATCAAGGTATTTTATTTTGATATGATGAGCTTTTGTCCAACAATGATGGTTTCGGTTTCCAGCTTATTCCATTCCTTTATATCTGAAACACTAACCTTATATTTTTTGGCAATATTTTTTAAACTCTCGCTTGGCTTTACTTTATGATATTTCACTTCCGTAACCACTTTCTCTTTCTCGTCTATCATAATAGATTTAAGTGAAAGAATCGTACCTGGTTTTAAATAATCTCCCTCGTTAACGCCATTGTATGCCATCAGATAACTCAACTGAATTCCGAGTGCTTGTGAAATGTCGTACAAATTATCATTCTGTTTTACTTTGTACGTATTTTGAAGGGCTTCCAATCTCTTCCTTTGAAGATAGATCAAAGTACTCCCATCCAAAATGCCATCTTCTAACAGATCGTTATAATCCAACAGATCTTCGAGGTCGATTTGGTATCGAATGGCTAAAGCCAGCAACGATGTTCCACTGTCTACTTGTATTGCCTTCAATCCGTTATATAATTTTAATTTCGGATTTTTAGGAAAAATAAGTTCTTCTACTTTGTCGATTGTTTTATCAATCACTTGAACCACTTTAGGTTTAGAATCGTTGGGTTTCAGGACAAAAACAGAATAATCTGGAATAGACTTCATCCCCTCAATCGTATAGTCGTTCAATTGATGCTCTTCGATGGTTTTGATTAGAATTTGAGGATATCTCGGATTGGTTGCATAACCGGCTTTTTTCAATCCGTGAGCCCATCCTTTGTAATCCGTAGGATCCAAGCTAAATAAGAAAGCATAGTGAGCTCTCGTTCTTAAGAAATCGCTATGGTCTCTGTAACTGTGATGAGAACTATCGTATTTGCGGAAACATTCGCCGCTTTCATCGTCGTCGTGATATACTTTTTCTCCTGTCCATTCCGCTTTGCATTTGATTCCGAAATGGTTGTTTGATTTCCTTACCAGTTCGCTATTTCCACTTTCCGTTTCAAGCACACCTTGAGCCAATGTGATAGAAGCCGGAACGCCAGAACGTATCATCTCTTGGATGGCATTTGCTTTGTACTTTTCAATATACTCACGGGTCGTTTGTTTCTGTGCATGAACAGAAAAGAGAAACATAGAGAAAATAAATGTCAACAATCCGTTTTTCACCATTTTATATTTTTTGAATAAACATAATGCCATCTCTGATGGGTATTATAACTTGTTCTGTTCTTGGATCCGAAGCTACATGCTCGTTGAATGCATGAATCGCTTTAGCGTTTTTACCAACGATCTCTTTTTGCAGAACCTGTCCATGAAACAATACATTGTCTGCTAAAATCCAGCCTCCTTTTTTTAACCTGGGCAAAGTTAATTCGTAATAATCAATATACCCTACTTTGTCTGCATCCAAAAAAACCAAATCCCATTCTTTATTGAGTTGGGGTATGATTTGTTTGGCATCTCCAAGGTGAATTTTTATTCTGTCTTCCACTCCAGCTTCTCTAAAAAATGCAGATGCGGTTTCAACATCAGGTTCTCGAAGCTCGATGGTATCGATTGTGGCTTCTTCTGGCATTCCTGCGAGAAGATTTAATGCGCTATATCCTGTAAATGTTCCGATTTCCAAAACGTTTTTTGGTCTAATCATTCTGCAAACCATTTCCAGCCATTTTCCTTGCCACTCGTCACTCATCAAATGAGCATGTGGATGGCTTTCCATTACCGATTTCGCCATGCCTTGCAAGAATGCGCCTGGCAAAGTACTGAAAGCACTGCAATAGGTTACTAACTCATTTTCGTTAGGCAACATGGTTGTTTTCCTTTTTTTGAGTAATGAGCCAAAGGCCTACAAATGTCAGGATGCCGTTAATCAAAATCAATTCATTCCCTATTTTATATCCGTTAAAAATGGTTTCGCTGATATTGTTTAGTCCAAGTTGGATATGCAATTTTTTCTCATACCATTCTGGACTACTCAACATGTCTATACATAACGTAAGTAATGGCGCTAAAGTACATATTGTCCAAAGCAATTTTTCGTTAATTTTTTTTCTTGTCAATATTCCAAAGGCGAATAGACCAAGTAAAGGACCATAAGTGATGCCTGCCATTTTCAGGATGAAGTCGATGATTAATTTATCATTGATCAGCTTAAAAAGTAAAACCATGAGAAAAAACAACACCGCAAATCCGATATGTACTTTAAGTCTTGTACTCTTTTGCTTCTTCTCATCCAATTGTTTTTCCCTCAATTTGAGGATATCGATGCAATAACTCGAAGTTAGAGAGGTGATGGCGCCATCAACACTCGGAAATAGCGCTGATATTAAGGCAATGATAAAAAGTACGCCTATTGTCCCACTAAAGGGGTCACTTAATGCAATGGTTGGAAACAGATCGTCTGGACGATCTGTCGGAATATTCATTTTTTGGGCATATAGATAAAGAATGCCTCCTAAGAAAAGAAACATAAAATTAACAAACATGAGAACCGCAGTAAAACTCATCATGTTTTTCTGCGCATCTTTTAATCGATTCACACTTATGTTTTTTTGCATCATTTCTTGGTCAAGTCCAGTCATGGCAATCGCAATGAACATGCCTCCCAAAATATGTTTCAAAAAGTAAGAACCAGACTTGAAGTCGGTATTGATAACCTGTGTATATCCCTGAACCGAAAGGGTATGATAAGCTCCGGACAGATCTGTCCCCAAAGCTTTTAAAATAACAACGGTGCAAACAACAAGTCCCAACAACATACCTGCAGTTTGTAAGGTATCGGTGTAAATGATGGTTTTTACGCCACCTTCAAAAGTGTACAATAAAATCATCAATAAAATAACAAGTGCTGTGGCAACAAAGGGGATTCCTAATTTGTCTAAAATGAAAATTTGAAGGATATTGATAACCAGATACAATCTAGCCGTCGCTCCGACTGTCCGTGATAGAATAAAAAAAGACGCACCCGCTTTGTGGGCTTTCTCGCCAAACCTTGATTCTAGATAGGTGTATATGCTTGTTACATTCAGCTTATAATACAGGGGAAGCAGCAAAAAGGCAATTACAGTATATCCCAACAAATAACCCAAAACGACCTGAAAATAAAAGAAATGTCCGCTCCCAACGCCACCAGGGACACTAACAAAAGTAACGCCACTCAAAGATGTCCCAATCATCCCAAAAGCAACCAGCATCCAATTGCTTTTTTTGTTTCCGATAAAAAAGGATTCATTGTTCGAACCACGGGAGGTAAACCAAGCAACCGAGAGCAACAATAAAAAATAGGCAATTACGAATGTAAATAAGATAGCTGGGCTCATTCAATAGAATTGGTGAAGATGGGTTAATTGCGATGAAATTACAAAAAAACCATCATTGAAAGAGCGCAAAATTGTAGCCAGCACGGATGATGGGTACAGACCTGCCTAAATTATCCTTGTACGGAGAGCGAATGGCATTGCCCACATCCCACAATATGGAAAAATAGAAATACGTTTTTTGCTGCACATCCCAGTCTCTTCCATTGGAAATTCCGCCCCCAATAAGAAAACTATGTGCATCAAATTTATACAACTCATTGGCCGAGCCAACAGGAAGATATTTTGTACGTAAAAAATTATACTCATAATGCGCTTGCGCAAATAAAAACTTTACCGGATAAACTCGAACAAAAGCGCCCGGACCATAAATGCTCTGGCGAAGCTTATCTCCGATGTAAAAATAATCTCTGAATGAAGTGTAGTTATAACTTAAGCTGGCTGCAACATCAACATACTTGTTGAAACTGTATCCAAAATACGGACTTGCGCCAAGATTGGTAAAATTGTCGCCAAATCCAGCATTCAATGTACCTCCGGTGATTAAATTTTCTTTTTTAAAAAAACCTTCATCTTGTGCTTGAATTGAAAAAAAACAAAAAGTAAAAACTACGGATACAATAAAGATTTTCATTTCAGGATATACGTTTTAGGTTTAAAATTTAGGACATAATGATTGACGGTCTCCACGGCCAGGATAAAATCCTTTTCGAATCAAACTGAATTCTGATGCGCCTCGGGTTTGATTGAATGTAGATAATGATGATTGAGTTGCGTCATAAGAAAAAGTAAACATCACATTGCTGATTTGAAATCCTGCAAGCGCAACCCATGCATCTCTAAAACGATGTTGTGCGCCAAGTTGAAGCATATTCTCTCCTTCATTTCCTAGGTTAATATTCGCAATCAATCCTGCATTGCATTCAGAAGCCCGAGACTGATTGTTGTAAAAAATCTGGGGCTGTAACATGAGGGTTGGATTGACCTTAATGGTGGCTGATACAAATCCAATATGACGCATCGGAATTCGAGTTAGATTGGAACGCTCTCCGAAAAAGCTTTCATACGGCCTGTTTACATGGTGTATAGAATATCCAGCAGTGATATATAGATTGTCATTTGGAAAATAGGCATAATTCAACCCAACTTGTATGTCGGGATATCCAATCGATGTATTCACCAAAGTAACTGCCGTTGGTAAACTATTGTCGAAAAACTCACCGTCGAATTGATCAGGGAAAGTAAGTTTTGATGGATTGATTCTCTTATTGGCCCACCCAACATTAAAGCCACCGCTTACCAAACTACTGTTTCCCAACATCTGGTGATACGCTACTGATGCATATAATTTTGTAGATTGAAGTGTACCTATTCCAGCTACATCATTCAAAAACAAAAATCCAGCCCCCAACCATCCGTTTTCGAATTTATCTCTAAACAATTGCACATCAGAAAATATGCTTGTTGTTTTGTAAGGCAAATACATGATGTTGCTAAACTGATTTCTATAATGTACGCCTATTCTATAATCCGCATCTGGTATAAATCCCGTATTGGCCGGACTTACACTCAGAGGGCTATTGTGAAACTGTGAAAAATGTAAGTCTTGTGCGTTTGTTTGATAAGAAGAAATCAAGAGAAACAAAGCCAATACAAATCTGCCCAATAAAGACAAATTTCTTGGCATTGGTTTCTTAAAGAATGATATGTTGAGTCCCCTTTGTATCATGATTTATCTAATCAATGTTATATCCCCTTTACGTTTAACCTTTCTTCCATCGCTGAAGGTTACATCCAAGGTAAAGGCATATACTTCCATTGGCTGAAGCTTTCCTTTAAATGTTCCGTCCCATCCATTTTTCACATTCGAAGAACGGAAAACCAATTGTCCCCAGCGATTGTATATTCTCCAGTCCATTTTGGCAACGCCAAAACCGATCACTTTGATTACCCCATTTTCTCCGAAACGACCAGGCGTAAAAGCGTTGGGCACATCCAGCAAAGGTTCTATCCGTGCATTTACTCTTCTGGTAAAAGTATCGGTACAACCAAATGAGTTGGTTGCAATAAGCTGAGCGTTATAAGAACCTGTTGCAAGGTACAGGTGCTCTGGATTGGTTTCGGTACTGCTTTCTCCATCACCAAAATTCCATTGATATCGCACAGCACCATTGCTTCCGTTGCTAAAAGAAACTGGGGTATTTGTTACGGGAGGATCAGGGCTCCAATTGAAAAAAGCATCCGGACCTTGTATGGCTCGTATAGTTATAAAATCGGTGGTGTCTCTTTTGTTACACGTGTTAGAATCGATGGCGATGAGTCGGACACTATAAGTTCCTGGCAATGAGAATAGCTTTACCGGATTTACTGCGGTAGAACTGGTGCCATCACTGAATTGCCAAATGAGATTTGTTGAATTGGAAAGGTTGGTAAACACCGCATTGTAAGGAGCGCAACCAAGTGTATCCACTTTAAAATCAGCTTTCACAATGGGATTCACGTTGATCTCTTTGGATTTTGAGATTGGTGCATTGCAGAATTGATTGTTGATGAGTTTCAACGTAACGTTATAGTTTCCGACGGAAGGGAATGTGTGTTGTCCATTGTAAGTAGTGTCTAGCGGTGAACCATCTCCATAATCCCATACAAAACTTGAGTTCGTAAAATTCCCACTGGTTGCTGTAGAACGATTGGTAAAACTATAGCTCAGATTGGTACAAGGCGAATCTTTAGATACCGTAAAATCGAGTGTTGCGATATCTCCACCGGAAAGTATGGTAAGGAAGGCGGTATCGCGTATGTTACAGGTTGTAGAATCCTCCGCAATCACCCTAACGGTAAAAGTACCGAGAGATTGATAGTTTGTGAAGGTAGAAAAATCTGGGGCTGTAGTAGTGTCTTTCAATCCGTTTCCAAAATCCCAGTACATTGTTTTTGCTTTCTGCAGGGTATCGGTGAAGTCTACACGAAAGGGCACACAACCCGAAGAGTCGTTCACTACGGAGTTGATGGTGGGTCTTGCAGATGCATCAACGCCAGCAAAATTCATCTCCACTTTCACTGCGGCTTCATTACAGTTGCTGCTGCCATTGATTCTTCTCCAAGCACCTGGTGTTGTTGGGAATGTAGCTCCACCATTACAATTGGCACACATCGATTGATAAATGGTACCATTCTCATCAAACCTACTCGTGCCGCCATCTACATGATCTCCGGTATTCCCCCTGAATTGTCCGAAGTTTGATGCGAACAACAAAGACTGCGCATCTCTTTTCAAAACAAAAAAGTAAAAATCTTCTCCGTCTGGGGCGCCCACTGCCGATAATGGATCTTGCAATGGCAGTCCATTCGTATTTCCGGTTGTATAATTTTTAAAATTGTTGATGCTTCCACCCCATCCTGTTACGTAAACATTTTCGCAACGGTCAACCAAGAAGCCGATTGGCGAAATATTGGGATCAGACAATCCATTCCCAAATACGGTAGAATAAACACGGGCAGAAAGATCAGGTCTCAACTTTGTGATGAACTGAGAGCTGCCCGGATTGCTATACGTTGCATTTATTACAGGCCATGTTCCTGTTGTGGTGCCCATGGCATATGGAAAACCCTTTTTATCAAATTTCAGACCATATACTTGATCTATTCTGCCGGTTCCAAGATAGGTTGATCTAACGATTCCAGAAAGGTCGGCACGTAATTCTGTGATAAACCCGTCGGTTTCTCCACCTTGATACGTAGGTTGGAGGACACCGATTTTATTTCCAGGAATACCACCGGTTGTACCTCCTGCCACATAAATATTACCATTTGTTGGATGAGGACTCGCTACAAAGCAAGCTTCATCGCCTGTGCCTCCAAAGAAACTTCCAAATTGATATATATTCAGGGTTGGATCAAATTTCAAAACAAGTCCATCTTGTAGGCCGCCTCCAAAAATGCCTGAAGTATTGAGTGGATTTCCGAGTGTGGGAAAGTCGGAAGATTGTGTACAAGATGCTAGTATGATGTTATTGTCTCTGTCTAGAATCACTTCACTTCTTGCATCGTCTCCGTAGTTTCTTCTTGTTCGATCTGCACCATCTGGGTTTTCGTATTTAGACCGAATGTTTACGCCATCATTGGCAGAGCCGCCAATTTTAATAGAACCGATGAGTGCTGTTCCTGTCGAATTGAATTTGGTGAGAATGATGTCGTTTGCGCCACCGGGGCCGATCGGAGCTACGGTGGTTGGATAATTGGGAGAAAACGAACGACCGGCAACCACCAAATTACCTTGGGCATCACAAATCATACTGTGTGGCTGTTCATTTCCACTTCCTCCTAAATAGGTAGCGTACAATCTATCGGCTCCATTCGGCGTGAATTTGAAAATACAAATGTCATGTGGATTCAGTGCATTAGATTCAGCCTGTCCTCCGCCAAATGTTGTTTGATAGGCCCCTGGCGAAACCGGATAACCTGTTCCAAATACGATACCTCCCGAAAAAAAACTGCCATCAGGCCCTGGAGTTGCTGTATACCCCCAATTGTCTGCTGTACTTCCTGTAAAAGAAGAGAATATGATGGCAGGGTCAATGACCAAAAGCTGGTTTCTATCGAATGCTTTCAAATCAAATCTTACCTCTGTACCTGACAAAACAAAGCGACATCCTATTTTTTCTCTTACCCCATTTGTTTTCTGTTGGTAAGAGAAAGGAAATAGCTCAGTAACGTCTCCAACACTTGTTTTTATGATTAAGTTGCCTTTATTGATATTCATTTTCTCGGGCCCCTCATATTTCATCCGAATATGGTTGGGATTCGCTCCTGGGTGAACAATAAAATCATATTTCAATCTATCCCCTTCGCTGTAATATCTTACATCTATCCCTGGATAAATATTTTTATAGGTTACTGCCTGAAACAGCTTGCAGCCCGAAGCCCATGATTTGGGATCATTTCCGATGTAGTAATTATGATATGTCTTTAGCGCTTTTTCAGGTGAAAGTATCGGATTGAATGTTGATCCTTCAAAACTTACTTTGTAAGAAAATGAATGTAACGTGATGTCTTTTTGTTGTAAGTCTCTTGTTGTATCGTGCCCATGAAAAAAAGTAGAAATCTTATTCATGTCCTTTGGATCGTGTAACACAACTGAAAATCCGTTTGTTTCGAGATAAAATGCTCCATTTGAAATCGAACCTTTGTACTTTACTGAATTTGGCCATTGGCCCTTATTTTCCACAAACTCTACTTGAGCAAAAGAAGAAAAGGTATAGACTAAAAAATAAGCGAAAAAGAATGATTTTTTGAACACCGTATTCGATTTGAATACAAAATAATCAATATTGAACAATTGAGGAAGGATTCGATAAATGGAGGCAAATTTTAGCATTTGTTAACAATTTCATGTCAGGAAATCTTACTCCAACCCGTCTTCGCTTTTCTTTGATGTAAATGATTCTTAATGCAAACATTTTCTGGCTTCAAAAGTTCAAAATCTTCCTCTAAAATAATTGAAACGCTATCTTTTGCAGCTTCTAAGATTACCTTATCGTCTAAGATATTTGCCAACTTAAATAAGATTGCACCGCTTTGTCTTGTGCCTTCCATATCGCCAGGCCCCCTGATTTCGAGGTCTTTTTCTGAAATTTTAAATCCATCATTGGTTTCAGTCATGATGTGTAACCTTTCTCTTGCATCATGGGAAAGTTTATTTCCGGTCAAAAGAATACAATAGCTTTTTTCCGCCCCCCGTCCTACTCTTCCCCTTAACTGATGTAGTTGCGAAAGGCCGAATTTTTCGGCACTTTCTATGACCATTACACTGGCATTGGGAACATTTACCCCCACTTCGATTACCGTTGTTGAAACCATAATCTGCGTATCGCCAGTAACAAATTTTTTCATGTTGGCTTCCTTTAAATCTGCAGGCTGTTTACCATGAACCATACTGATCCAGAATTTGGGCTCCGGAAAAAATGATTTCACTTCTTCATACCCTTTCTGCAGATTTTCATAGTCCATCTTGCTGCTTTCTTCGATAAGCGGATAAATGATGTAAGCCTGTCTACCCTGCTCAATTTCATGTCGGATAAAGTCCATCACCTGCGGTCTGGCTTGTTCCATTCTGTGATAGGTAGTTATGGGTTTCCTACCAGGCGGCAATTCGTCTATCACACTGTAATCCAGGTCTCCATAAGCCGTAAGCGCCAGCGTTCTCGGAATCGGAGTGGCCGTCATTACCAAAACATGTGGAGGAACATCGCTTTTTTTCCAGAGTTTCGCTCGCTGAGCCACACCAAACTTATGTTGTTCATCCACTACTGCAAATCCAAGTTTCCCAAACTGAACTTTATCTTCGATGATCGCATGGGTACCTATAAGTATTTGTATTTCCTCACTCAGGCAAGAAGCTAAAATTTGTCTGCGTGGCTTTATTGGAGTTGACCCCGTAAGTATGGCTATACTGATGGGTAAATCTTTGACCAATTCTTTTATGGTTTGATAATGTTGCTGTGCCAATATCTCTGTAGGAGCCATCAATACACTTTGATATCCATTGTCTGCGGCAATAAGCATAGACAAAAGCGCCACCATTGTTTTACCACTCCCTACATCTCCTTGCAGCAACCGAT
>JBDLUO010000175.1:0-5033 GCA_039805285.1 Bacteroidota bacterium | reverse complement strand
AAATCATTCAAACGCTGATTAAATATCAGCTACCCATTTACATTGATTTTGATTTGGAACCCGTATTCGAAATTATGCTAAATGACAAGAAGAAAAATGGTGAACAAATTCGGTTTGTACTACTTAATGAAATAGGAGAGGCAAAACTGGAATATCTAAATGTTGAACTTTTGAAATCACATATTATCACATGGAAAAGCCATCAATAATTGTTTTTCCATCTCAGCTTAACGGGAAAGTTAAGGCACCTGCAGGGAAAAGTATGATGCAACGCACATTGGCTCTCGCATTGCTCAATAATGGGATAACTTATATACATAATCCGGGCAAAAGCGATGATGATATTCACGCTTTGTCGATCGTCGAATCACTCGGTGCAAAAGTAGAACGAGCTACCGACGAATGGTTGGTGACAAGTACAGGAAAACTGACTGAGGTTGATGCTGTTTTTTGTGGAGAAAGCGGATTGGCACTTCGTATGTTCGTACCCGTTTTAGCCCTGGGTAAAAATCAGGTAATCGTGAACGGTATTGGCACTCTTACTGAGCGAGAACATCCTTTTCCTTTCAATGTTTTTTCGAAGCTCAACATCCAAATGGATGATAAAAATCTCAAATTGCCCATCACAGTAAAGGGACCGATCCAACCTTCAAGCTTTTCTATCGAAGCGAACGAAAGCTCTCAGTTTCTAACCGGACTTTTAATCGCTCTAGGTTCTGTTATTCAAGAAAAAATAAACATTGAAATAAATAATCTGGTGAGTAGTCCGTACATCGACTTAACATTAGATATGATGAAGCAGTTTGGCTATTCTTTTGAAAGAGAAAACAATAAAAACATAACCCTTTATCCTAGGATTAATGAAATCAAGAATCCAGTAATAACCATTGAAGGAGATTGGAGTGGAGCTGCGTTTTTGTTTTTGGCTGGCGCATTATCTGGGGACCTTTCCATATCCGGGTTATACATAGATTCATTACAGGCAGACAAACGATTTTTAGATGCGTTAAAGATGAGCGGAACCAAGGTTGATTATGTAAATGGCGTTTTTTTAATTGAAAAAAATGATCAAATAAATCCATTTGATTTTGACGCAACGGATTGTCCGGATTTGTTCCCCGCTTTATCTGTACTGGCTTCATACGCTGCTGGCAATTCACGTATAAAGGGAGTTCACCGACTATTTAATAAAGAAAGCAATCGAGCCGAAGCACTCATAGAAAATCTATCCCAACTGGGAGTGAAAATTTTTTTAGTAGATGATGAATTGCATATTGAAGGAAATGGAATGGTAAATGGCGGAGAAGTATTTTCTCGCAATGACCATCGAATTGCCATGGCATTGGCATGTGCAGGCCTACGTTCAACATCGCCAATACGCATTTTTAATCCTGAATGCGTCAAAAAATCTTACCCTCAATTTTATACCCATATCCATGATCTGGGTGCGTATATTCAAACCTACAATTACAATTTACAATCATGAATACATTTGGAAGAAAATTCAAGGTTTCCATTTTTGGCGAATCACATGGCCCATTGGTTGGCATCACCATAGATGGTTGCATTCCAGGTATATCAATTGCTGAAGCTGATTTTACTGATATGCTGAACAGACGAAGAGGGGGAGAAAAGCAAGGCACTACCATGAGAGCAGAAACAGATGAGCCAATTTTTGTGTCTGGAATATATAATGGAAAGACTACCGGAGCACCTTTAACCATAGTGTTTTACAATCAAGACAAGCAATCGTCGGATTATGAAACGTTCAGGAAAATTCCAAGACCTGGACATGCTGATTTTGTTGCGTCTAAAAAATTCAATGGGTTTGAAGATTATAGAGGTGGCGGACATTTTAGCGGTAGGTTAACGGTATGCTTGGTTGCAGCTGGAGTTGTGGCTCAAAAACAAATGGAAATACATCATAAGTCGGAATATGCCATTCAGATTCGATCTAAGATTGAAGAAATCGCAGGTTTTGCAGACATAGAAAAAGGCATTCAATTTGCAATAGAAAAAAAAGATAGCGTAGGCGGAATTGTATCATGCAGTATAGAAAATTTACCACTTGGAATTGGAGAGCCATTTTTTGATTCTATAGAGTCTGTTTTATCTCATGCTTTATTTTCAATTCCCGCAATTAAAGGAATTGAATTTGGCTCTGGATTTGAAGCTGCAAAAATGTTGGGATCTCAACATAATGATCCGATCATAAACAATGATGGAAAAACGGCTACAAATCATGCAGGAGGAATTTCGGGAGGCATTTCCAACGGGAACACTTTATATTTCAGGGTTGTGGTTAAGCCAACATCTTCTACACCACAAATGCAAACTTCATTGAACCAAGAGACTGGAATTCAAGAAGATTTTGTAGTTAAAGGCAGACATGACCTATGTATCGCATTAAGGGTTCCACCGGTATTGGAAGCTGTTACCTCAATTGCATTGCTAGATTTGATGATGTCTGCATAAAAAAAACTCGGCCACCAGAAGTAGCCGAGTTTTTGATTTTCAAGTTTTTTAAAAAACTATAGAGCATTGATTATTCTCTTCAAGTCTGATCCAATTGTTTTAATTCATTAGAATAACTGTTCCTTTTTCGAAGATGGTTTCTCCTCTTGTATTCTTTCCTTTTACAATCCATACATAAGTACCTACGGGTTGTTTTCTTCCTTGGAAAGTACCATCCCATCCTTTCATCCATCTGTTGGTTTCAAAAACAAGTTTACCTGCTCTATTGAATACCCTAAAATATTCGGTGTTAGTCATTCCTACGGGAATGGCTCTGAATAGGTCGTTTAAACCATCTCCATTTGGCGTAAAGCATGTTGGAATGTTATACGTTGGGCCGTCATATACACGAATAAACACACTGTCTTTTCCGATACAGCCACCTATGTCGGTAACCGTCATTACAAACAACTGGTCATCACTAAGTGTTGCAACTGGGTTGTATATGTTTGAAAAGTTTAGCGGGAAGCTTGGTGTCCATTCGAAGCTTACAGCATCTGGGCCACCATTTCCTGTTAACTGATGTTGTCCATTGCGTACAGCAATCGTGTCGTTTCCAGCAAAAGCAGGTACCGGTGGTTGAACCGTTACTTTTACTGTATCTGTTCTACTGAAGTCGCAACCATAATCGTCTGTAACGGTTAGTGTGAAAACTTGAGTATACAACGGATCTACATAGGTTTGATTTTGATCTGGTGTATTTGCCAAAATCGCTGGAGACCATGCATATTTCACAGGACCAGAAGAATCAAGCACCGAACCTGTTAAGATGGTAGAATCATATTGGCAAATGATGTCGCCGTTTCCTGTGTAAGGTATAGGAACATGAAGGACATTAACCCTGATCGTGTCGAATCTGAAACATATGCCCCAACTGGCTTTCACCTGATAGTATGTAGTGTCTCTTGGTGAAGCGGTTGGATTTTTTATGTTTGGATTGTTGAGTGTATTAATAGCGGTATCATTCGGAAGGGTGTGCCATTCGAAGACGGTAGCTTCGTTGCTGAAGTTTGGCTCAAGTACCACGGATGACAAGGCACAAATGGTGGTATCTGGAACGGGAGTAACAACCATGTTGTCAATCAACGTTACAACAATTGAGGTAACATCTTCGCATCCATTTGCATCTTTTACACGAATGTCTGGGTAGGTTCCGCCTGACACCACGAAGTTAGGAGAGGGTTGATAGGTTGCACCTGCGTCAACTGAATAAGTATAACCAGGAGTGCCATCGGTTCCCGCGAGCGTGATGGTACCATCTGTTCCATTGCAAGTGCCCGGTGTACTCGAAGCGGAAGCAACAAGTTGTGTGGGTTGCGACATGATGAGTGAAGTATCTTTCAAACAACCTGCAGCATCTTTGATTCTGATGGTAACTGGGCCTACAGGAATGGTATTAAACGTTCCATTGTTTTGGAAGTTAATGTTGTCAACTGAAAATTCATAAGGTGAAACTCCACCTGTTGCTGATGCGTTGATAATTCCATTGCTTTGTCCGAAACACAGTGGCATCGTCATGCTAGCACTTGGGATGATTGGTGTATTGGTAGTGATTGTGGTGCTTGCTATGCCCAAACAACCGCTGCCAGTAGTTATGGTATAGTTATAAGTGCCAGGAGCCAATCCGGTGAAAGTCGGTGTATTTTGAACAACCTGTCCAGGTGTACCCGGATTGAGGGTATATGTGTAGCTTCCTGGTGCAGATGGAAGTATTGTTATTGCTCCATCATTTATTCCGAAACATGGAGGATTTGTATTGTTTGATGTAACCGATAGACCCGGTCCGTTTCCAACAATAGCGTTAACGGTTCCTTGGCAGCCAATGTTGTCTTGTATCAAAACTTGGTGCGGTCCGAAGCCTACATTTGAGAAGGTATAAGGAGCAGATCCACCAGAAGGTTGTAATGCTCCTCCATCAAGTGCGTAAGAATAAGGAGCTGTTCCTCCATTGGCAATAATGGTTAGTGTTCCATCATTTACACCCGGACACGAAGTTGCAGTCTGACTAAAAGCTCCAGTAAGTCCTGGTCCTGTAGCGATGGTTGTGTTGACTGATCCGGTGCATCCGTTGGCATCTATAATTGCGATAGCGTGTGGTCCAGATGATACGTTGATGAAAGTGGCAGTTGCAGAAACCGGGAAATCGAAAGCACCCCCATCAAGAGAATATAAGTAAGGTCCATTTCCGTTGGTTGGCGTAACCAGTATACTACCATTGTTTACGTTCGGGCAAGAAGTAGCTCTTGGATTTACTCCTGCGTTTATTCCGGCACCCGTTCCTACAGTCACGTTTTGTATGCCAGTACATCCAGATGCATCGGTTACTACTATGGTATGTGGTCCACCTGTGAGATCCGTGAAAGTTATGGAAGGTGGAGTGGGTGATGGTACTGCCGCTGCTCCATCTATAGAGAATGTATATGGTCCACTTCCACTTGTAGGAGTGATGGTAATTGATCCGTCGCTAACACCGACACAACTTGCAGATGTACTTGAAGTGGTGCTCGAAATTCCAGCGG
>JBDLUO010000174.1:0-6035 GCA_039805285.1 Bacteroidota bacterium | reverse complement strand
ATTTATAATGGCTCTTGCGTGCCCCATGGAAAGATCTCCATTTCTCACAGAAACCTGAATGTCTGGAGGTAGTTTTAAAAGTCTCAAGTAGTTTGTAACGGTCGATCTGTCTTTTCCCATTCTTTCTGCAAGTGCTTCCTGGGTATAGTCCAAATCATCCATAAGTCTCTTGTAGCTCAAAGCGATTTCAATGGCATTGAGGTTTTCCCTTTGAAGGTTTTCCAAAAGGGCAAGTTCCAAAATGGTACTGTCGGTTGTTTGCCTTACATAAACAGGAACCTCTTTGATTCCGGCAATACGTGATGCCCGATATCTTCTTTCACCTGCAATCAATCTGTACTTTCCGTTCGGCATGGGAGAAACGGTAAGCGGTTGAATGATGCCGTGCAATTTTATGGAAGAAGCCAATTCACTCAACGCAGTTTCATTGAAGTCCTTTCTGGGCTGGTCTGGATTCACTTCAATGAGTTCTAATGAAACCAATGTGGTAGAAACGTTCTGTTCTATCAAATCGTTTTTTAATCCACCGGTTGTATTTTTCAAATCGGTGTCTATATTTTGCAGTAAGCTCCTTATTCCTTTGCCTAACGCTTCAGATTTTTTTTGCATGTTTTATTTCTTTTTGAATGAAGACACTCATTCCATAATCTTATCTTCCTGATTGATTTTTGTCATGTTGTTTTTCTGCAAAATTTCTTTTGCAAGATGAAGATAGTTCACAGAACCTTTGCTGTCTGCATCGTATAGAATCACAGGTTTACCAACACTAGGTGCTTCGCTAAGCTTAGAGTTTCGATGAATGATGCTATTGAAAACCAAGTCGTCGAAATGTTTTCTTACTTCACTTACAACTTGGTTGCTTAGTCTAAGTCTGCTATCGTACATGGTCATCAGAATTCCCTCAATTTTCAGATCGGGATTCAATCTATTTTGAACAATTTTTACCGTGTTTAATAGTTTCCCCAATCCTTCCAAAGCAAAGAACTCTGTTTGAACTGGAATGACCACGCTATTAGCTGCAGTAAGGGCATTTACCGTTATTAAACCAAGAGAAGGAGAACAATCGATTACAATGAACTCATATTCATCCAAAACGGGAGCCAACACGTTTTTCAAAACAGATTCTCTGTTGGGGTAATTGATCATTTCAATCTCTGCACCAACAAGGTCGAGATGAGATGGGATAAGATCCAGGTTGGGGATGATTGTTTTAAGAATCACATCTTTTGCAGTGGCTTCATTAACCATACAGTCGTATAGACTTTTGGTAACGTTATGCAAATCGAAGCCAACTCCCGTAGTGCTATTTGCCTGAGGGTCCGCATCTACGAGTAAAGTCTTGAACTCCAATGTAGCCAAACTTGCAGCAAGGTTTATTGCTGTTGTGGTTTTTCCTACTCCGCCTTTTTGATTGGCTACTCCAATGATTCTTGCCATATTCCTGAATCTTAAATTAATTTACACGAATTTCGGTTTTTTTTCGCGGATGAAATGCGAAACTTATCAAGGATATCTTGTTTTTTAGGTTTAATCGTATAAATCTTAAAAAACAATTCCTTAGCGATTGTGTTATATAAAAAAACATTCGATTTTTACTATGATTACGATTATTTCAGCCACAGACAGACCCGGAAGCAATACCCTAAAAATCGCCAAGGCGTATAGTGAACTTTTACATGAAAAAAATTTGCCTCATCAATTGCTTTCTCTCGAGGATGTTTCCGTTTTTAAAAGAGACGAGTCGTTTCAAGAAATGGAGTCTCAATTCTTGATTTCGGCTCAAAAATTCATTTTTGTTACACCAGAGTATAACGGTTCTTATGCCGGAATTTTGAAATTGATGATTGATAGGTCTGATATATCTAAATGTTGGCATCATAAAAAAGCACTGTTAACGGGTGTCGCAACAGGCAGGGCAGGAAACCTAAGAGGGATGGAACATCTTACCGGAACTTTACTTTATTTAAAAATGAATGTTCATCACAACCGCTTACCCATTAGTCAAGTAGATAAATTGTTGGATATTACAGGTAAATTAGTGAATGAGGACACCTTAAAAGTGGTTAATCAACAAATCGAAGATTTTATTACTTTCTAAATCAAAACATGAAAACACCCACAGGTGCGATTTTATTTCTCACGTTTCTTTTTCTTTTGGATTTGTATGTTTTTAGTTCTGTCAAGCATTTATCCAATGGTATGTCCGAAAAAGGGAAATGGTGGATAAACGCAATTTATTGGAGTGTTTCAATCCTTACCATTGCTGCTTTTTTACTTTTTATTACAACGAATCGCCAGGATTTAAATCATAAAGTCAGAACACATTTATTCGCTTTTATCATAGGGTTGTTTTTAGCCAAACTCATTGCCGTTTTATTTTTTTTATTGGATGATGGTAGGAGAATCATGCAATGGGCATGGGTTCAAGGGAAGTCGAAGCTAACTGACGCGCCTGTTTCTGAAGATGCAATTTCGCGTTCAACTTTCATGAGTTGGCTTGGCGTTACGGTTGGGTTTGGACTTTTTGGCACTTTACTTTATGGTTTTGGCAATAAGTATAAGTTTCGGGTGATACATCAAAAACTAAAATTTTCAAATCTGCCTAAAGCATTTCATGGGTTAAGAATCGTGCATATCAGCGACATACATTGCGGAAGCTTTTTTGAACAAAAAGCAATTGAAGATGGAGTAAAAATGATCAACGATCAAAAAGCAGATCTGATCCTTTTTACTGGGGATATCGTAAATAATTTAGCGGATGAGCTTGAGCCTCATGCTTCTATTTTTGCGAGACTTAAATCACCAATGGGAGTGTATTCAGTTTTGGGAAACCACGATTATGGAGATTATGTGAGATGGCCAGAAGGTGGTTCGGAAAAGAAAGAGAATTTGGAAAGACTCATGGCATTGCAGAAAAATATGGGATGGAAATTATTGATGAATGAGCACGAAATCTTGGAAAAAGACGGAGATAAAATAGCCATCATTGGCATAGAAAATTGGGGTGCAAAAGTTGGATTTAAACAATACGGTAAACTCCATGAAGCATATCCGGGTACCGAACAGATTCCATTTAAAATCCTCATGAGTCATGATCCCAGCCATTGGAAATCGCAAGTAAAAAAAGATTATCCAGATATCGACCTTACATTATCAGGGCATACCCATGGAATGCAATTTGGTGTGGAGGTTCCTGGTTTGAAATGGAGTCCGATACAGTATGTTTATAAAGAGTGGGCAGGATTATATGAAGAAGACAATATGAAATTGTATGTTAATCGTGGATTCGGTTTTTTAGGCTATCCTGGAAGAGTAGGGGTTTTGCCGGAGATTACTGTTATTGAATTGATGGGATAAATAGCGTGCGATTTTTCCATATAGATAAAAAAAGAACCACAATCAGACGATGTGGTTCTTTTTTATTTTGAGAACATTTAAGTGTTCTTCTTTCGATTGAAAAGGGAAGGGCTAAAATCTGTAATGTTTCAACAAATGGAAGCCTGGATTAGTATTGCTTTCTTTCTCTGGGTGCAAAACTTCTTTTTCTTCCTTCATCGCTGGGTCTGCGGAATCCACCATCAGCTTCATTCATGCGAATGATTCTGTTGTTGTATTTTTTTCCGTCAATAGATTTGATCATTCTGCCGGCTTCTGCGTTGTCTATTTCTACCCAAGTATTCATTTCACGCATATCGATTTTTCCGAGCACCTCTTTTTTAAGATTGCTTTCGTCTAAAATGAACTGAAGAAAACTGGCTTTATAGAAACCATCTTTTGTACCGAGGTTTACAAATAAACGAGTGTAACCCGAATCGCCTCTTCTGCTGAAAGTACGAGCAGCTCTGCTTTGATCATTTCTTACAGGCATCGATTCATTTCTTCTTCTGTCGAGAGAAAGGTTCAAATCATCTGCGTTTTCGTAATATTTCAAAAAGTGGTCAAACTCAAGCGCAGCAACACGTTGAAGCACCTCTTCTTTGGTAACATTTTCGAACTTAAGCATCAAATCTGGAAGATAGGTTTCGTAATCGCCATGAGATATATCCGTATTGATTAGCTTATCCATAAAATGGAAAAACTGACGACGGCAAACTTCTTTACCACTTGGAATATCGGTTTTATGAAACTGAGCATTCACCATCTTTTCGAGATGTCTGATTTTGTAAGTTTCTTTTACATGGCAGATGGAAATGCAGATTCCGCTTTTTCCGGCACGAGCAGTTCTTCCACTTCTATGCGTGTATACTTCCATATCATCTGGAAGTTCGTAGTTGATTACGTGTGTGATTCCATCCACATCAATTCCCCTTGCAGCCACATCCGTAGCGATCAGCAGTTGTAAAGTCTTGTTGCGGAAACGCCCCATAACCTTATCTCTTTGCTGTTGGGTTAAATCGCCATGAAGCGCTTCAATTTCATATCCATTTTTAGAAAGACGTTCAGATATTTCTTGAGCATCTGCTTTGGTTCGTGTGAAAATAATTCCATACATACCCGGATTGAAATCAATGAGTCTTTTCAATGTTTCATAACGTTGGTGAGCTGCTGTTATGTAGTATTGATGATCAATATTTGCATTTCCGCTATTCTTTTTTCCTACGGTAATCTCTTTCGGAGAAGACATATAGTTTTTAGAAATCGCTCTTACTTCTGGTGGCATAGTAGCACTGAAAAGCCAGATGCTTTCACGGTTTACGGTGTTGCTCAATACAAAATCGATATCATCGCGGAAGCCCATGTTTAACATTTCATCTGCTTCATCGAGAACGAGATATTTCACCTTTTGTAAATCGATGGCTTTTCTTTCGATAAGATCGATGAGTCGACCTGGTGTGGCAACTACCACTTGAACGCCAGCTCTGAGGTTTCTAATCTGCATGGTTATGGATGCACCTCCATAAACAGCCTCTGTATGAATGCCCTTGAGGTGTTTTTTGTAAAGTTGAAGATCGTTGGTGATCTGTAAACACAATTCACGTGTCGGACAAATCACAAGTGCTTGTGGGAAGCGATCTGCAGATTCCATCAAGTGAAGGAGCGGAAGGCCAAATGCTGCCGTTTTTCCTGTTCCCGTTTGTGCCAGACCAACGAAGTCGGTTGTTCCAGAAATAAGCACTGGAATTGCCTGTTCTTGAATCGGGGTAGGTTGTGTAAATCCAAGCTCCGCTATGGATTGTAAAATAGGTTCTTTGAGCCCTAAAGCTTCAAAAGTTGACATAATAAAAAATTTAGTTGGGATACTGCTTCGGCAGTAAATCCTTTTCGGCCCAACGGTGACTGATGATCACATGTTCTGCGTGGGCCGTTGGGAGAAGAAGAAACTGATAACTAAAAAAGATCAGCTGTTTCAACAGCGATGTAGCAGGTCATGCAATTCTCAAAATAGTATTGCGCCGCAAATGTAGTGAATAGATTCCATAACTGCTAATTTAAACCCAATTTAGTAACTCATATCCTCGGCTTTAACTATATTTTTTTTACATTTACAATATAAAAAATACAACCATGAAAAAAACAATCATAATCGCCGTTCTACTATTTTCCTTCAGCAACATCATTAAAGCACAGGGATTCACTTTTGGCATTAAAGCTGGCGCAGAGATGCTTAAATTATCAGGAAAATTATTCAACGAGGAGTTTGCCTACGGTTATCACTTGGGCGGATTTGCAGAAATCAAGCTAAATAAATCATTCGGAATTCAACCAGAACTTTATTACAGTTCAACAAGCATGAAAACAGCGACTACTCTCGACCCCATTTATACCAATGTGGATCTCAAAAGTATCAAGCTTGGATACATCAACATACCCGTTCTCCTAAACATCAAACCAAGCAAGAAATTTGTTTTTCAAGTTGGTCCAAGTTATGGAATACTATCTAATAGCAATTTGAGTATAGGACAAAACGCAGAGAATGCTTTTAAATCAGGAGATTTCTCTCTGGTAACAGGTATCCAATTGAATCTGTCTAAAATTAGAGTATATGGAAGATATCAGATTGGGTTGACCAATATCAATGATGCCACATCTGAGGA
>JBDLUO010000173.1:0-3165 GCA_039805285.1 Bacteroidota bacterium | reverse complement strand
ACCAATGTATGGTCGAACGATTTCAACTTAATGCGAATTTTTTGATTCATAAAATTTGGTTCATTAGGTGAATACCGCGCGAAAGAACCATTAACTCCGCTGGGTATTTTTATTCGAATGGCAAAAGTAAATCATAAAAGGCTGACTACCAAATCTCTGTTAGAATTTTTGTCTTGCCACAGCTTGTTGTAATTCTCGATCAAACACGGATTTGCTCGCTGTAAATAGCTTTTTATCTAAAACAACCAAACGATTCATAGCCTCTTTGGCATAATCGATTTCACCCATTTTCAGCGCCTGAAGCGCATAAATCCACTGGAAAACTGCCTCGTTTTCATTCCACCTAGTCGCCTGCAAACTGGCTTCATACGCTTGTTTTTCTCTTTTATGGGCATTCAAAATAAGTATCGCCTCTTGCAGTATGTCGGGTTGGAATGGGTATGCTTCGATGGCCAATAGAGCAGATTTTAGGTCTTTCTTAGGTAGTTGTGCTCGAGTCATCCGCATCGATTTTTGCCAAAAACCAATAATGTTTTTGAAAGCATCTAGTTTTCCTGTTGCATCTGAATCCACAACAAGGCTAAGTTTCTCGAGCGCTCGCAATGGTTTTTGATGGTAGTAATCCTGCCAAGCGTCAATTAGAAGTAATTCTGGGAAAATGGTATTTCCGTACCCTTTTGCGATCCATCGCTCAGTTGGCAGTATGCTTAGCTTGCCTTTAAAATAAAGCATGGAGTTGTAGATGTTTGCCCAATCGCGCAAATCGCCTGTTGGCTCAAGATTTTCAACCAAAGGGGTGACGGTCGAGAAAGTGCCGTTTTTGAGAAAAATGGCAAGTTTATTGGCTTGAATTGCGGGGTCATCTAGTGGCAAATCTACATTGACCTTTTTCTGGGCATATAATAGGTTAGCTTGTGCCAATGCATTTTTTGGAAAGGCTAATGCTGCTTTTTGGTAAAAATATTGGGCCGAGTCTGCAATCTGAAGACTCTCATAGGTGCGAGCCATTTGGGTCAATATGCGCAGATTTTCGGGGAAAATTTGGTTAGCCTTTTGAAGTGTAAATAGTGCTTGAAAGAACTGATTTTCTTGTTGGAATATATTCGCCAACCCTACATAACTTGCATCTGTCGGATGTTTCATTTGGCTGGTGCTCAGGAAATACGCTGCAGCTTCCATGTCTTGCGCTTCCAAGGCTAAATTTGCCAACCGAAAGCTACTTTGTCCATTTAATTTACTGTGTCCCATTGCATTTTGATAGGCAAATTGAGCTTGCTTTTTATCATCTAGCAACCAGGCAATGTCGCCAGATTGATTGGCCATTGCAGCTTTGGCTTGATGCCAGGCGCTTCCATTCCGAGCAAATACCCAGGCAATACTTAGGATACAGATACCAATGTAAATTAGGGTCAATGGTACCCGAGGCGCTTTATGTGTAATCTTGTACACAGGTAAATTCTGGCGGATGGGTGTTTGAAAATTACTAATCAAGAAAAGAGGAAAAAGTACGGCCATGGTTAATTGGCATATCAAGTTCCAATGTTCCCATGCTGCGATACCTGCATCATTTCCGAGTGAAGCCCAATTAAAGAGGGTCGCTGTGGCAATGAGACCCAGGCCAATGCGGAGCAGTCCATTGTTTTTATCATTCCAAAGGAATAACATCCAACTAGCTATTCCGAAAAGGATTGGAGGTATGTGCAGTCCTAAATCCCAATAAAGATATGTATTTGCGTAGCTGAGCAACAAATTTGCTATATAAAATCCGGCTAGTATTGACCAATTTTTTAAGCTTAGGGAAAAAGAATTTGTGTAGCCAATCTGAAAAATAGCTTGTGGTATGGCTGTTGAGGACAAGATTGAAAGCGCCATGAGGGCAGCAATACCAAATATGCTTACTTGATCTGTGACAAAAAGAAGTAGCTCTGTTGTATTTATTTGCGGTAATGACCAAAAAATAATACCCAAGCCAAGTACAAGGCCACTCACTAGATATCTCCAGGAAATGCTTGTTGATTGTTTGAATAAAACGATAAGTACGCTGAGGCCGATGCAAAATAGGGAAAAGGAAATTGCCAGCGGCCAAGTGGAAGGTGTAATGGCGGATATGTTGAACGATTGGCGAACAAATAGGATCGTTGATTGTAATTGTAAAGCTTGGTTTTGATCAACAGTTCCTTGGTCTGGAATTAGTTCGCTTATTTCATTGACCTGAATAAGTTCGGGTTTTAGCCAGAATAAAAACACGAGGCAACCGAGGCAAAGGAAGCTTAGTAGGCTAAGAACTATCGTTTGAATTTTTTGTTGCACGTTTTCGGCTTGTTTTTAAAAATCTAATTTCTGCATAAACTTTAATTCATTCAAAGAATTGGGCCGATATTGTCAAAAAAAAGGAGAAAAATACAATATCCGTTTTGCATATTGGAATTTACCCACTAATTTTGCAGTTCGAATGGATTTCTCATTTTCATGTAATTAATTTTCAAATGGCAAACGCAGTTAATAAAGGGAGAGTCGCTCAAGTTATTGGGCCCGTAGTCGATGTAAGCTTCGAAGGAGAAGGTTCACATTTACCCGCGATTTTAAGCGCTCTTTCTGTTACCAAATCAAATGGTCAGCATCTTATTTTAGAGGTTCAGCAACATTTAGGCGAGGATCGAGTAAGAACAATCGCAATGGAGGGTACAGAAGGTCTTCAAAGAGGCCAAGAGGTAATCGACAAAGGAACGCCGATGACTATGCCTACAGGTGAAGGAATTAAAGGCCGTTTGTTTAATGTCGTAGGAGATGCCATTGATGGTATTTCACAGCCTAAGTCTGACAAAGGCTTGCCAATTCACCGTGCTGCGCCAAAATTTGATGAATTAGCGACAACAACTGAGGTCTTATTCACAGGAATTAAAGTTATCGACTTATTAGCTCCGTATGTAAAAGGAGGTAAAATTGGTTTGTTCGGTGGTGCCGGTGTAGGTAAAACAGTATTGATCCAGGAGTTGATTAACAATATTGCAAAAGGACACGGAGGTCTTTCTGTTTTCGCCGGAGTAGGTGAAAGAACGAGAGAAGGAAATGACCTTTTAAGAGAGATGTTGGAATCAGGTATTATCAAGTATGGTGATGATTTCATGCACTCTATGGAAAACGGAGGTTGGGATCTTTCTAAAG
>JBDLUO010000172.1:0-6838 GCA_039805285.1 Bacteroidota bacterium | reverse complement strand
TTTTGCTTAATTGGACAAACATTTTGTTTCCAGACTTCAAAAATAACCCTCCAATAGCTTCCGAAATAGGATTTGTAATGCTGAATTCATTTTTTTTTAATGCGGAAAGAATCACATTTTTAATGATGTTTTTTGGAGTCATGTTTTCTTTCACGTTACTCCAATTCGTTCTCATTTTATTTTCAATTTCCAATCGTTCAATCAACAATTGAGCTTTAACTTCTCTTAAATCGTGTATGGTTTTTATTTTTTTAATCTTGCTCATATGCGGAGTGGAATATGGTTAAAAGCGTATTCATAAATCGAGCTCGTATAAATTGATATTTCATTTTCCATATAACGATTCCAATGATCCAATAAATAAAAGCAACAATCAACAAGCCCCATAACAAGTCGCCGACAAAGGGAGTCAAAGCCATTGCAATTGCGAACCCGATAAAAAGAGAAGCAATCATAAAAAAAGTCAATGAAATGGTAAATGCAACCATTAAGCCCACCATTTTTGATGTTTTTTCTGCAACATCCAGCTTAGTATACTCGATGTGATTTTGCACATATTTTTTGGCGTCCAAAGCCATTTCTTCCCAAAGAGGCACGGTTGTATTCATGGTTTATTTTTTAAATGTAATCGTTGGTTGAATTATCCAACCCATTTATGCTCTCTGCTAACTCATCTTTAAATTGACTTACTTTTTGCTTTGTCTGATTGACTTTGTCTTTGATTCCTTTTTTTAGATTGCTACCAGACTCGCTTATTTTTCTTCTTGTTTCGCTTCCCTTATCTGGAGCAAACAAAACACCCAATATTCCGCCAACAGCCAATCCGATTCCGAGGGATAATAAAATTTCATTGTACTTTTTCATGTTTATGATTTTTTGATTTTTAAAATAGGAGCATTTCTGAATTTGCTCGTTACGATTACAATTGCAATATAAGTCCTGGGAATTCTGAATTTTATGAGTTCAATCATTCGTGAATTTGATTCCCATTTCTTTTTTTAACTCCATTCTCTTGACTGATTATCAAGAATAATTTTTCAACATCCGCCCAAGTGCATAGTGTTGAGCCTTCCTGTAGCGTGGTTGCTGTTCCAGCAGCTACGCTCATTGCCAATATATTTTTGTGGGTATAATTTTGAGCAATACCATAAATGGCTCCGGCTAATGTACTGTCTCCAGCCCCAATTGTACTTTTGACACTTACAGAAGGAGGTTTGATAAATAAAACGCTTTCTTTCGATATCCACCAAGCGCCGAATTTACCATTTGTCAATAATATATTTTTAACCCTTCCTTCTTTTACCATTGATTTTGAAAGATCAATGGCCTTTTTTTCACTCAACTTGTTTTCGCCATATAATTCAGCCATTTCCTGAAAATTGGGTTTGATTAAAAATACGTTGTTGGCAATCGTATTTTTAAGGCCATCTCCGGATGTATCTACAATTAATTTAATGCTTTTCGATTCACACGTATTTGATATTTTGAAAAAGAAATTCTCAGGATAGTGTGAAGGCATACTGCCACTAATAACTAAAATCCCATTTGTTTCCAATTGTTCAATTTTATCAAATAGCCGCTTATAAAACCCATTGCTTAAACGATCTCCTGGCATGCAGAATCTGTACTGATTTTTAGTTTTATTTTCTACGATATTGATGTTTTCTCGGGTTGCTTTATTCGTATGGAAAGGATAGATCAACAATTCTTCTTTTATTAATAGACGAGAAATTATTTTCCCAGTATATCCGCCCTCAGGAAACCATGTGCCTGAATTCAGCTTCATTCTTTTTAAAACTCTGGATATGTTGATTCCTCCACCTCCTGGATTGTAAGTAGGTATTTCGCAACGGAGTTTAATTTCTGGAACTAGACAATCAATACTTGTATTGATATCTAAGGCAGGATTTAATGTAAGGGTTGTAATTTTCATTTTTATAAAATAAAAGAGCCGAATAGAAATTCGGCTCGATTTATCCAATATCCTTTGTGAAAAACCTGAATCAAAAATAGTTTGATGGGTGGCGCCAGAAAATGATTATCGTCATCCCATATGCTGATGATAAAAAAAAGAGCCGAATAGAAATTCGGCCCGATTTATCCAATATCCTTTGTGAAAAACCTGAATCAAAAGTAGTTTGTTGAGTAGCAAAATAAAATGACTATCGTCATCCCATATGCTGATTATAAAAAAATGAGCCGGATAGAAATCCGGCCCGTTTATCCAATATCCTATATGAAAAACCCGATACAATATTAGTTTGATTTCTAACTGGATTAAATGACTGAAAATAATTTTATGATGATTATCATCATTTTTTTTCGGGTTTTGCCATTTTTCTAAAATATCTTCTGAACAGAAAATGCTTTTGTAGCGCAATTGCCAATTGATTTATGTTGTCACTTCCCTGTTTTGTATTGAGTAAAATCGAATCGATTTGATAGGACCATTCCTCATTTTTTAAAATCTGATGTAGAACCCCTTCTCCATGAAGGGTTTCCTCTCTCATTTGAGATACCATGTCTTTGAGGTATAGCGATGTATTTGTCAATTCATCGGAACCCTTTTTTAAATTCATGATAAACATGTCGGTTGCATTAACCCAACTGGTATCCATGTATAATTTTCCCAAAACGCCCTTCCCATTTTCCATATTAGAGATCATTTTGTTCAATTTGACTGCACTTTCATTTATTTCTTGACTGAAAGAGCTAACGTATGCAGAACTTTTTTTGAGATTTTTAGCCAATGATTCATCTTGTAAAATTTCTTTCAACATTTTACTGTTTCTGATTTCCAATGAAGTGATTTTTAGATTTGTAACCATTGCATTCAAGTCTTTCCCTGTGTTTTCTAGTGTAAGCAGTAACTCTTCAGAATCTAGAGGTTTTCTGCTTTTAAGCATTTCATTTTCTTTTGCAAATTCAGCATTTAAATCAGAAGGTGAGATATTGACAATTTTATTTCCAACCAACCCGTCTGTCCCAATCGACACAATCGAATTTTTTCTGATTATCCCTTTCATTTTCTCTTCCACATTCATTTCAACTTCGATTGTAGTATCATTGATGAATTTCATATTTGAGACTGTGCCGATTTCTATACCTGCGAATCTCACATTGTTGCCAGTCTTAAGTCCTTGTACATTAGAAAATCTTGTTTTCAAAATGTAATTGGATCCGAAAATATTTTTATTTTTTCCTATCAGGTATAAAAATCCTACTAGAAAAAAAAGTCCTATAAACACAAATAATCCAAGTTTGAAGTATTTTAATTTTTCTTCTTTCATATCTAGTCTTTTATAAAAAACGAAGCGATATTTTTTTCTTTTCTTTGTTCTAATTCAGCATAGCTACCTATTGCTGCGCACTTTCCTTCCCATAACAAAAAGATGTTATCCCCTGTTTTTTTGACACAATGCATATCGTGGGATATTATAACAGAAGAAGTTTTGTATTTGATTTTAATTGCGTTCATCAAGTCGATGATTTCTCTCGAAGTAATCGGATCCAATCCTGTTGTAGGTTCGTCGTAAAAAATAATTTTTGGCTTCATGATTAAAGTTCTGGCAAGTGCGATTCTTTTTTTCATGCCTCCGGAAAGTTCATTTGGCATCATATCGATGGTGTGCTCAAGTTGAACATCCATTAATGCTTCATGAATTCTGTCTTTTATTTCTTCGCTTGTAATTTTATGTTCTGATCTTCTTAACGGAAATTCAAGATTTTCTTTAACACTCATAGAATCATATAAGGCATTATTTTGAAAAAGAAATCCAATATTCCCTCTGAGTTTGTTCCAATCCTCTTTGGACATGCCTTTTGTATTTTTTCCTAGAATTTCAACCTCGCCGGAATCAAATTCCAATAATCCGATAATGCATTTTATTAAGACTGACTTTCCGCATCCGGACTTCCCCAATATCACAAGGTTTTCATTTTCTTTTATCTCAAATGAAATATCTTCTAATACTTTAGTATCAATGAATGATTTACTTGCATTTTTTATGGCTAAAATTTTATTTGTGTGTTTGTCTAACATGCTTTAGTTGTATCCGAGTAAAGCTGTTACTTGAACAGCAATTAGGTCTATAATAAAAATGACAATGGAAGAAGTTACTACAGCAGAATTGGCGCTTTTTCCTACACCTTCGGTTCCTTTAGAGCTAGTATATCCCATGTAACAACCTATCACTCCTACTGCCATTCCAAAAAAAAAGCTTTTCACAATTGCCGGTATAAAATCGCTGAAAGATAAAGAGTCAATTACTTGATTGGTAAACAGTTTCAATCCGATATGACCATTGATATTTACACCCAGAAAAGAACCATACAAGGAGATTGCATCACTTATCAAAACTAGAATAGGAAGCATAAGTGTCGTTGCAAATATTCTAGTTATTACCAGGTATTTAAATGGATTGGTGCCACTTACTTCCATAGCATCAATTTGTTCGGTCACTTTCATGGATGCCAATTCTGCACCAATACTAGAACCAATTTTTCCCGCAAATATCAAAGCGGTAATTACTGGGCCGATTTCTCTTATAATGGCTATGCCTACAATTTCTGGTATCTGTGCTTCCGCTCCATAATCTATCATGGCTGGCCTCAATTGCATCGTAATGACTAAGCCCATAATAAAGCCAGTAAGTCCGATCAATGGAAGCGATTTGTACCCAATAAAATAACATTGTTTAATAAATTCATTCCATTCGTAGGGGGGCTTAAACCATGAAGATGCGGCTCTCCAAAAAAAGCTTGAGCTTCCACCGATATCTTCTATTGTTTTACGAACCCCTGGGTTTATATTCATTTTGATTATTCTATTTGTTCAAAAATGATTTTTTGTAAAAGATCAAATCATGATCAAACTCATTTAGTGTGATGACAATACCTCTTATTCTTATGTAAGAATCCGTATAGGTTTGAAATAAAAGAATATGAGAAAAATTATCATTGCATTCGATGGTTTTCAGTTTCCTGAATCTTCATTTAGGTTTGCAGCTCAGTTGCATCAGCATGACCCTATTTTGCTAACTGGTGTTTTTTTGCCACAATCCAGTTATGCTAATTTGTGGGCTTTTGCGGATGGGGTAGGGGCTCCGATGTTTGTTCCTCATTTGGAAGAGTCGGATGAGGAGTTGGTTGAAAAAAACATTTCCCATTTCGAGGACTTTTGCAGAAAAGAAGGCATTGAATATAGGGTCCACAAGGATTTTTATGACCTTGCAATGCCTGAACTAAAGAAAGAATCCAGATTTTCTGATTTGATGATTCTTTCTGCTCAACATTTCTATGAAGAAAATGGTGGAGATACACCTAATCATTATTTAATTAATGCACTTCAAGAAATGGAATGTTCTGTTATTGTTGTTCCGGATCAATATGAATTTCCGGGTGTTAATATCATCGCATATGATGGAAGTGAAGCATCCGTTTTTGCTATAAAGCAATTCGCTTATTTATTGCCTGAATTGAGTTCCAATCCCACTCTTTTGACCTATCTAAACCCAGACGAAAGAGAGAAAATCCCTTTCGAACCTTATATTGAGGAATTGGCATCACGTCATTTTTCGGATCTAACCATTTCAAAAATTGAATTGGATGCGAGAAAATATTTTACAACCTGGATTTCAGAAAAAAAATCTGCCTTAATCATATCTGGTTCCTTCGGAAGAAGCAGCTTTTCTCAAATGTTTAAAAAAAGTTTTTTGTCTGAAGTTATCAGACAACATCTAATACCTGTCTTTATCGGACACAAATAAAATTTCATGAAAAAAATAGTAGCTGCTTTTGATGGATTGAATTTATCTGAATCAAATATGAAATATGCCATACAAATTTCAGAAATGGAGAAGTGTCATTTGACAGGTGTTTTTTTAGATGACAGAACGTATACCAGTTTTAAAATTTATGATCTTGTTTTTGAAGAAGGTGTATCGGAGGAGAAGTTGTCAAGACTCAAACATGAAGATCAGACGAAAAGGAAAAATGCTTCATTGAAATTTGAACAGGCGTGTATTTCGCATAAATTGAATTTCAATATCCATCACGACAAGAATTATGCCATAAAAGAATTGATTCATGAAACGATATTTGCAGATTTGCTCATATTGTCACGCAATGAATCTTTTTCGCATCATAAAGAAACCTTCCCATCAAGATTCATTACTGAAACCCTTATTGATGCTCAATGTCCGGTACTGATGACTCCTGAAACCTATGCGGATATCGAAAAGATTATTTTTTTATTCGACGGACATCCTAATTCTATTTATGCCTTAAAGATGTTTGCCTATCTATTACCCGGTTTTCTTAGTCTTCCTATTGAAGTTATTTCAGTTAAATCTATGGAAGAAAATTTGCATCTTCCAGACGGTCAGTTAATGAAGGAATGGATCAAGAGATATTTTAGTAAATCCGAGTTTGTGGTTCTTAAAGGAATTCCGGATGTTGAAACAGTAGCTCATTTACAAAAGGAGAGAGCCTCGAGCATGGTAATTTTGGGTTCATATAAAAGATCTAAGTTATCTATGTGGATTCGTTCTAGTATGGCAGATGTGCTCTCTAAAAATTTTGATATGCCTCTTTTCATTGCACATCAAACCCGATAGCATTGGACTCCATCACACATATCGCTTTGGGTGCTTGTATAGGAGAAGCTTTTTTTGAAAAAGGTTTTGGAAAAAAAGCCATATGGTGGGGAATCATGGCGCAAAGCATTCCAGATATAGATTTCATTGCATCCTTTTGGATGGATATTCCTTCTGCCATGCTTGCTCACAGAGGCTTTACCCATTCTATTTTTTTTGCTGTTTTAATTATACCGTTATTT
>JBDLUO010000171.1:0-8824 GCA_039805285.1 Bacteroidota bacterium | reverse complement strand
CTTGAAAAAATGGCAAATTCCATTCGGACTCATCTTTACCAAAAGTGACAAAGAAACACAAAGAATCGTCAGTAAAAATGTAAAAGATTTTTTAAACGCGATGCGGAAAACATGGCAATTTCTACCTTGTCATTTTGTTAGTAGTGCAGCAAAGAAAACCGGTAAGGAGAAGATTTTGAGTTATATAGACGAAGTGAATCTTCAACTCACCTCTTTATAATTTATTGTTATCGAAAGAGAAGCATGTAGAGGCAGATAATAAAGATTAAAACGACGATGAATATTCCAATCCTGTCGATCCAGATTTTATTATTCCCTGGCTTGTTTTTTTTATTTTCACTTCGTTTTCTACTCATTTCCAGTGTCAGATTATTCCTTTCGACTTCAGCTCGTTGATCACCTGATTCATTTCTTTTTCCGATTTCATCTTGATGTTTTTTCTATGGGTGTAAACCGTAGAAATGCTGATTTTCATTTTGTCTGAAATTTCTTTGATCCTGTTGCCATCACTCGTCATTTTGATTATTTCAATTTCTTTTGATGTGAAAATGATGTTTGGACTTTTGATGAGATATTCGGGATTGGCCATTTCCACAAAGTCAATTTTGTTGTCAATTACAGCAAACATAACTGGCAAACCATCTTTTTTTATGTGCGTGATGTCTGTCCAATAACCTGCGGTTTGCATGGGATAACCATTCATGCCGAAAGCGATGGGTCTATACTGACAAAGGATTCTCTTTTCTTTCTTATTTCTGGTAATAACATTAAAGTCTAGATTGATCACCAGAGATTTCGACTTGCGATGATCTTTACAAATGAGATAAGATTTTTGAATCAATTCCCCCAAAGCTTCAATATTTTCCTCTGGCATGATTTCATAAAACAATTCGGACGCATCTTTTCCTAGGATATCTTGTTTGGGAATTCCTAACAGTTTATCGACATCAGTGTTAATGTCGATAAAAATCGATTCAGCTATATTATATCTGAAACTCACTTGGAAACCAATTGGAAAATTCTCACAAGAATCTTCGCTTAAGATTGGGTTGCAATCGATCGTTTGGTGTACTTCACTATCAGGATTTTGCTCCAAGCCAATCGACTTCATAATCATCTCTTTCTTCTTCTTCTCCATATTTTTCATAAGCCCACTCTTTATTCTGTACAAATAATTTTACACTTGTAATCTGCTTTTCAGACCAAGATGATTATCAATTTCATAAATTAATGAATTGATAAATAATAAAAAAAAATTGTAAAGTATCTGACTTCAAATCTAATAATACATCAAAAAAAATAACTACCTAAAATGTTGAATTTCGATGTTTGTTTTCTAAGTATAACTACGTAAAGTTGGTAAGTAAAAGTTTGTAAGATGATTTTTTTGTTTGCTTTTCTTCGATTAATCTTGAGGCATTTTAATACAAAATTCAACACAGAGATGCGAGTAAGAACAAACGTAAAAACATACAAGATTGAATACACGGGAATCTTTTTTTTGTGTATCATTTTGGTTTTTGATAAAAAAATAACACCATAACCGCAGATAAAAAAGTGCAATCGGGACTGAGGTAAAAAAGGAAAGGGAAGGCCCCTAATGCCTTCCCCTTACCATACACATGAATCTACCTTACTGTTTTATTATGCGTTCTGCATAAGTTTTATTTTGTCCGAGCAATTGAATGACATAAGCACCCGGGATGTTGTTGTTCATATTGATGTGGTTTGTACCTGATGCAATTTTTCCTGTTGCATATATTCTTCCACTCATGTCCAGTATTTTGTATTGGAACTTTTCAGTGGTGGTGATCTGAATTCTGTCGTACACCAAGGTATTGAGTTGATATGGTTTTGGAGCATCGCCTTCAGATTTTAATCTGATAACATTAGAATACACAACCTGTTCTATTACTGATGTAACTTTAATTCTATAATAATGGTCGTTCTTATCTAAGCAGTTAATATTAAATCCTCTTGCTGTTACCATTGCTGTATTTACGCTTCTGAATTCAATTCCGTCATTAGAAGTTTCTACTACTATTTCTCTGATGGGTTCATCAGAAACGATGTTCCAATTTAGTTTATGGGTTTGTTTATTTACAGTGCCAGAAAGAGATACATCTCTGATTGGTAGTGCAGCTCTAAATCCAGTGAGTGCATATGAGCCAAGGCTTCCATATCCTTGCATATTGCTGTTGCCTGCTCCATCGATTACTACATAATAAGAACCAGCTTTGAGCAAAGAATCTATTGTTACGCCCATTTCGTTTATTGGATCATAGGTTCTGATCAATGTTTTTCTCTCGTCGTACAACATGATTTTGATGTCTAAGTTTGATCCGTTGCTGCCGTTACCTAAGTTAAAAGGAATGGCGTCGATGTGAATGTTTGATTGAGTAGACAATGTGATTTTAAACACATCTCTGTCGCTGTTGGTGCTTATTATCCCGTTGATGTTGAATGAGGTGTTTCCGGTTTGGAAAGCACTGTTGTTCAATGAATCTGAGTAGTCATCTGATCTATATCCGAATCCATTTACCGATGTGATGATGCTTAAGTTATCTTGGGTGTTATAACAACCATAAGGGGTTGCTCCGTCATGCCAGGTGGTCATGTTTCTGTTGTAGCTGTTTCCCATGATTGGAGCCCATGCAGTAGCACCAGTACCCACTCCAGTGTTGTACGTTTCTGTAAGGGTGCAATTGTTGTCGTATTTAGATTGGTGTGAGAGTCCGAGAGCGTGTCCGCTTTCGTGACTGCAACATTCGGCAACAAATTTTGCATTGTTGGGTCCGAGTCTGTCCGAAAAAACAAAAGCTGGTGTATCGTCTCCCCAAACAAATGAACCGATAAATGAAATACCTCCAACATTTGGTTTCCAACTGCTGGTGGGAGTGATGATTATTCTAATTCTCTTGGTTAAAGGTGCAGACAAAAACTGAGTAGAGTCTGTAGTGATGTTTACATTGAATGGTCGATAATCTTCTGAAACACGGTTGAATATTTCGGTGATTTGTGCATCTGTTAGTGCAGGTGCTGCGCAGATCAATCTGTTTCCGTTATTCCAAACTGCACTCTGTACCGTATGTCCATCGAAATCAAGAAATATGGTCGCTTGTGTGTTTGGCAAACTGCTTAATTTGGGAATAGCAGAAGCTGATTTTGTAAACAGAGAACCCAATATAAATAGGGCAACTAGAATTTGATTTTTCATTGTCGTAAGGATAAATTAGGATAGGGTATGCTGATGGTATGGTTGATATCAATAACTGCAATCTTGAAGTATACGGTCTAGATCAATGCGTTGCAGACTGTAATTATCTGCCATGTAATTTTTGATTTCGTAAACTTCGAGAGCTTCGTTGTTGATGATTCGGCCTACATAAGAAACCTTACCATCTGTTTTATCTGTCATTCTAGACAACTGAAAAAGCGTGTTTGGGTATTTATCTGAACGAATGATCATGGATTGCAAATCGGAATATTTCATTTCGTTGCTAACCACCTTGCCAGAAAAGTTGAACTTATCATTAAATGGAACATTTACAGATTGTCCAGGTTTGGCAATCAGCGTATTTCTCAATGTATTTTTTGAGATTTCAATGTTTCCAGGAAATTCGGTGAAGATTGATTTTTGTACTGCTTTTTTCTTTTGAGCGAAGGTTGTTGTAACAATCGTGCTCAAGGCGAGTACAAATAGGGTTTTGATGATGGTTTTCATGTGTCGGATATTTATTGGTTATCGGATTCAACTTGTTTCCAAGTCGGAATTCTATTTTAGGGATAGCATTCGGAGCTATAACGCAATACGTATTCGATTTATTATATCCGACTTTATTTTTTTATAAATAAATCAGAAAATTGGAGATCTTGAGGGGTTAAAAACCTATTTTTTTGACTTGGAGAAGGTAGAATGCAATTCTGTGAACGTCCAAACCACCGGTAGCGGTTTCGGGCGATGAAGGCGTAAATTCCGTTTCGGATAAAAGGCGGGACAATTAGAAAAAGGGTGATCAAATTGAACGGGAAGCCCATTTTTTTACAAACGAGTATAGCTGCTGTTGATTTTACATGAAATTGTTGATTGTCGAAAAGGATGACGCTGTTTTCCTTTTTAAGTGACATGCCATTTGGAATAAGATCCCAAAAATCTTCATTTTCGGGTACAGCAACGAAGCGAAAGTTGAATTTCTTATCGTGTTTGATGATCCACTGCACGGTTTTATTGCACAGTAGGCAATGACCGTCAAAAAAGAGAATCGGGTGGTTGGTCTTATTATCCAAAAGATTAAACCAGCATGGTTACGGGCTGTTCGATAAATCCTTTAAGGGTTTGAAGGAAGGCGGCACCAACGGCTCCGTCTACACTGCGGTGATCGCAACTCAACGTTACGTTCATAACGTTACTTACAGCAAATCCTTCTCCTTTTTTAACTACAACTTCTTTAATTCTACCTACAGCCAATATGCAACTGTCTGGCGGATTGATAATCGCAGTAAAGTCTTCAATATCCATCATACCCAAATTGGAAATCGTGAATGTATTTCCACTGAATTCCTGAGGTTGTAATTTTTTATCTTTCGCTTTTCCGTAGAGCATTTTGGTTTCTGCTGCTATATCAGAAAGTGATTTTTGATCTGCAAATCGAATAACGGGAACGATGAGTCCGTCAGGCATAGCCACTGCAGAACCGATATGAATGTGATGGTTCTGGCGGATGAAATCACCCATCCAACTGCTGTTTACATCTGGATGGCGGCGCAATGCTGCTGCACAAGCCTTGATGATCATATCGTTGAAGGATACTTTAACCGGACTTATTGCATTGATTGCGTTTCTTGCTTCGATGGCTGCATCCATTTTGATTTCCATTTTTAAATAGAAATGTGGAGCAGTAAACATGCTTTCGCTCAATCTTCTTGCAATGGTTTTTCTCATCTGACTCAACGGAAGATCTGTATATCCTTCTGTGCCGCTGATTGCTGGAACTGAAGCCATTTTGGGAGCTGCAGCAGGCATGGTTGATATTTGGTCTAGGTCTCTTTTAACAATGCGTCCCCCGTCTCCGGAACCTGTCAGTTTTTGAATATCGATTCCTTTATCCTCTGCTATTTTTTTAGCAAGTGGTGAGGCTTTCACACGTGAGTCTGAGTGAGCAGGTGTTTCTGGAGCGGCTGTAGTGGCAACAGGTTGAGCAGTCGTTTCGGCAGCAACAGGTGCAGCAGCGGCAGTACTTGTTGGAGCATCTGAGAGCAGAGACTGAAATTCTTCGCCTGCTTTTCCGATCACTGCTAAAATTCCGTCTACGATAACGGCATTACCTGGTTCAACACCTATATATAACAAAACGCCTTCTTGATAGCTTTCCAGCTCCATAGTCGCTTTGTCTGTTTCAACTTCAGCCATCACATCTCCAGGCTTTACAGTATCTCCAACTTTCTTGTTCCAAGATACAATTTTACCCTCTGTCATGGTATCACTCAATCGGGGCATTCTTATCACCTCAGCCATAGTATAATTTCATTTTATGAGCCCGAAATTAGCATAAAAAACATAAAAGCGATTCTATTTTTAGATGCTTTTAATGAAATCGGCCCAAAGTATAAACAAATTACTCTAGGTTCATTTGTAACTTCTCTTTCAAGACTCGAATCAAGGGGTTTTTTTCTACAAATTGAGTGTAGATTTCTTTGGATGTAAGGGGTTTTTCTCTATTGTCTTCCGTTTCTGGTTTTTCAACCACAGTGACCAAAATTTTTAATGTCCGGTCTTTAAAGGTTTCCTGCATGAAATGAATGAGTGATGCCCTTTCAGATTCAATGAATTTCTGTTGGATATTCGATTCGGTTATCACTTCGAAGCAGTGTTCATCTAGAACCTTGAGTTCGCAATAGGAGAAATTGTTGGCGGTGGAATGGTTTTGCTCATCAACAAGCTTTTGAGTATATATTTTCCAAGCTTCGTCCAGCGCTTCTTTTTCGAGTGGCTTAGATGCTTGTTGTTGTCCGAATTCTTTCGATGCTCGGTTTCTGAGCGCATTCAATGATCCCAGTTTTTGGATGGGTCTTTCTGTTTCAACGGGCAGCGGTTTTGGTTCAGATGCAACCGGTGTTGATTTCTTTACCTCGTTTTTAGGGGTTTGAACAATCAGTTTAGCCTCGGATTGCGGAGCAATGGCACTTCCGACTGTTTTTGGTGGTTCTGTTTTCTGAATGGCAAGTGCCCTGAAACTGATGGCTTTCCCATCACCCGTTAGCTTTTTTTTTTCAGGAGCCTGTTGTCCGGCGCTCAACAAAATGGCTTGTTTTAGATAACTGAGCTTGATAAGTGCCAGCTCAACGTGCAATTTTTTGTTTCTTGCTAGTTTGTATTGGATGGCTGATTCGCTGATGATGTTTAATGCGGAGATCAACCATCCCGTATCTGCTTTTGCAGCCGTCTCTGCAAACTTGGGTTTAAAATCATCCGAAACTTCCAGCAACCTCAGGGTCTTTGTATCCATAGAAACAAGTACGTTTCTTAGAAATTCAGCGAATCCTTCGAGAAGCGTATCTCCCTCGAATCCTTTTTGGTGTATTTCTTCGTACAAAAGCAAGGCTTCTGTGGCTGCTTGCTGTTGTAAATGGTCATGCAGACGAAAGAAATAATCCTCATCCAATATATTCAAGTGCTCTAGCGTGTTTCCGTATGTAATGTTTCCACTTGTGAAACTTACGATTTTATCGAGGATACTTAGGGCATCACGAAGACATCCTTCGCTTTTTTGAGCAATAACATGCAGTGCGGATTTCTCTGCCTTGATTGATTCTTTTGTTGTGATTTCTTCTAAATGAGAAATGGTGTCGGCAGGCGTGATTCTTTTGAAATCGAAAATCTGACAACGGCTTAATATGGTAGGAAGTATTTTGTGTTTTTCTGTAGTGGCTAAAATGAAAACGGCATAAGAGGGTGGTTCCTCCAGCGTTTTTAGAAAAGCATTGAAGGCACTGGTACTAAGCATGTGAACCTCATCCACAATATACACTTTGTATTTGCCTGCCTGAGGTGCGAATCTAACTTGTTCGATCAAGTCTTTCATGTCTTCAACCTTGTTCTTGCTGGCAGCATCTAGCTCATGTACATTAAACGAAATGCCCTGATCGAATGAAACACAGCTGTTGCAGGTATTACATGCTTCACCGTCGGATGTTCTGCTTTCGCAGTTTATGGTTTTGGAAAGGATTCTCGCGCATGTTGTTTTACCTACTCCTCTTGGTCCACAAAAAAGGTATGCATGTGCCAATTGGTTTTGGTTGATTGCATTTTTTAGGGTAGAGGTAATATGCTCTTGTCCGATTACGGTATTGAAATTCTGGGGTCTGTATTTTCTGGCTGAAACAATAAATTTATCCATAAAGTTGTAGTGATTGAGCGAACCGCAATGAAGGTCAAATGTAAACGTTATTTTGGAAAGGGTTACAGCAGGGGGTGTCTTTTGAAAGGGATATCTCTGTTAAAGTTATATCTGTAGGTAATAAGGGTTCTGCTTTTTGTTACCTCTCCCAGATTTTCTGCTATGTTAACCATTTTGGGGTTAAAATCGCCAATCCATTGCATTTCATAATCATCGTAAGGCATCGAATCGCTTCTTAGGAATTGAGAGGCTTCTGCAATTAGATAAGCGTCAATGCCCTGTCCCTGAAATTCGGGAATAATGCCAAAAACCAATCCGGTACATTTTCTGTTTGTGATCCAATTTTTTACAACAAGAAATTTCAATTTTTGCCAGATACCGAATTTTCCATTCATGTATTTGAACCATTGGTTTAGGTCTGGCAAGTTGGTAAAAATAGCAATAGGTCTTTCATGGTGATAGGCGAACCAAATCAGCCTTTCATCCATTACGGGTTTCATTTTTTTGAATAAGAGTCTGGCTTGTTCTTTTGGCAGTTCTTTCATTCCGCCATGTCCAGCCCAAGCTTGGTTGTATACGGATGCGAAATCATCTGCATATTTCAATATGTCTTTTTTTTCTAGGTGTTTTACAGAAAAGGCGGAATCTTGTGAAACCAATTTGTGTCTGTCGATGATTTTTTGTTGCACCGGTTTTTTTACATTCATGCCGAAGCAGTATTGTTCAAAGAACAATTGGAAGCCATAATGTTCGAATAATGATTTGTAGTAAGGTGGGTTATAGCTCAGGCTGTAGCTCGGAGCGTGGAAACCATCAACCAATAATCCCCACCACTTATCTCTTTCTCCAAAATTGATCGGGCCATCCATTGCTTTTACTCCCGCTTCGATAAGCCATGTTTTTGCAACATCAAACAACATATCAGCTGCATCCTGTTCATTGATGCATTCAAAAAAACCGACTCCACCTACCGGAAACTCATCTCCCTTAGATCGATATTTGGGGTTTACAAATGCGGCAATTCTACCAATGGTCTTTTTATCATCACAAAGTATCCATCTGGTTAATTTTCCATTCCGGAACGCTTTGTTTTTTTCGGGATTGAAGATGTCCGCAACTTCATTTTCCAATGGGGCAATCCAGTTGGGATCGTTCTTGTAAATCTGATACGGCAGCTTAAGAAATAGGTCCGCTTGTTTTTGATTTTCAACCTGAATCAGTTTCATCATGTCATTTGCTGTTTCAGATTTTAGAATTGTTTTTTTTCATGGATGATCTCAATTCTGCACTTGTTTTTGTACTTCCATCATGGCTCCAACCTGGGGGCATAAAGAGGTATTTCAATTTTGTTGAAAATGATACTTCTTTCTTTAGGTCGCTTCCTATCGCGAACCACTCGTGTAAAATCCATTTGGCCGGATTCTTTG
>JBDLUO010000170.1:0-7390 GCA_039805285.1 Bacteroidota bacterium | reverse complement strand
ATAAAAAATACCATTCATACCCTTTCAAACGCTATGGACGTTGGTTCTCCCAGTAATTTTGTTCGCATCATGGAGTTATATCAAAATGATATTGATGCATTGAAAAAAGACCTTGTTGCATACCGCTTCAATGATAAGCAAACCAGTGAAATCATGCGTAGCGTTTATGCAGACAACAATTATCTGCTTGATCCGCATGGTGCTATTGGCTATCTTGCCCTGAAGGAATATCAGCTTCACCATTCAGGTGCGAAAGGAATCTTTACCGCTACCGCTCATCCGATTAAATTTTTTGATACGGTGGAGCAAATAGTTGGACATAAACCAGATTTGCCATCTTCTATCTCATTATTGATGGAAAAAGAATCCAAGACTGTGAAAATGTCTCCCGAGTACGCAGATCTTAGGTCTTTTTTGACACAATTGACATAGTAGAATGGCGTTATTCGATTCGAATTAAAAACAAATCATTCGGTAATTTGTAAATTGTAAGAGATACACCATTAAAATATGAATATTCAAGAACGGGTTATTCAATTTCAGAACATCATAGGAAGTGAAAATGTTTTATTGCTTGAAGATGATCTGAAGAAATATGCTTCTGATGAAACAGAGAATCTGTTTTTTATGCCTGATTTGGTTTTAAAACCAAGACGCACCGAGGAAATTTCTGCCATAATGAAGATTTGTTATGAGAAAAGGATAACGGTTACGCCTAGGGGAGCCGGTACGGGTTTGAGTGGAGGTGCTCTGGCTCATAAAGGAGGAATTATAATAAGTTTTGAGCGGATGAACAGCATCTTGTTTATTGACGAAGATAATATGCAGGTGACTACGGAGCCAGGTGTTATAACACAGGTTTTGCAGGATGCCGTTGCCGAAAAAGGTTTATTTTATCCGCCAGATCCCAGTAGCAGAGGAACTTGTTTTATAGGTGGTAATGTTGCCGAAAACAGTGGTGGTCCGAGAGCCGTGAAATATGGTGTTGTTAAGGATTATGTATTAAACCTAGAAGTGGTTCTTCCAAACGGAGAGATAATTTGGACAGGTGCTAACGTTTTGAAAAATGCAACAGGTTATAATTTAACCCAACTGTTTGTTGGCAGCGAAGGCACGTTGGGTTTGGTTACAAAAATTGTTTTAAAGCTGATTCCTCATCCCAAACATGATTTATTGATATTGGCGCCGTTTTACGACTTGGAAAAAGCCGGCGCAGCCGTAAGTGCCATTTTTAGAGCGGGGTTCACACCGAGTGTGTTGGAACTAGTAGAGATTGATGCCTTGAAGATTGTGAGCAAAATGGTAGACAGTAACATCGTTCCAGTTACTGATGATATGGCAGCACATCTAATCATTGAAGTGGATGGAAATGATCCGGATGTTTTGATGAAAGAAATAGAGTCTATCGCAGCAGTTCTCTCCGAATTTGACTGTGGTGAATTGTATTTTGCAGAAGATGCATTACAAAAAGAAGCTTTATGGAAATTGAGAAGAAGGGTAGCAGAGGCTGTTAAATTAGCAGGATATACGATAGAAGAGGACACCGTAGTTCCTAGAGCTTCCCTGCCTTCACTGATTAAAGGCGTAAAAGAATTAGGCAGAAAATATAATTTTGAAGCAGTTTGCTACGGACATGCTGGCGATGGGAATCTACATATTAGAATTCGAAAAGAAGGGCATCCGTTCAGTTTAAACAATCCAGAAGTAATCCCATCTCTTCGTGCATTGTTCGAATTGGTTCATCAATTAGGTGGTACCATAAGTGCAGAACATGGAATCGGTCTGATTCAGAAACCTTTTATGGACATCGTATTTTCGAATGCAGCATTAGAGGTGATGCGAAAAATAAAAACAGCTTTCGATCCTCATCTTATATTAAATCCGGACAAGATTTTCTAATGAATGAACAAAATATTGTATTGGGAAATAAACCATGGCATTCAAAATGTGCTGCCATCAAAATGAAAATAAAGTAAAGAATTCCAGGGTTTAAGAATCAAAGATGCAGCAATCCAACTTTGTACAATTGGGTGATCGGTTTGTTGTCCCAAAATAATCCAAAATCTTCTAAACCCCTCGCTTCGTAGCTTTCTTCCAACTCTTTTATTGTCATTGATTTTTCAGCATCAACATTCAATGATGGTAAGATAGCATAGAGCCATTCACCTTTATCTTTATCCACTTTTATTTCCATGCTTTCCGATTGTCCTTCAAATTTCATGACAGCAAGTTCCCATTGATTGCCCTTTTTTGATTTTGTAACAATTTCCATTTTTGGAATTGGCCCAGTGAAAATCACTCTGGTATGTGGCGCATGTGTTTTAGGTATTTCTTCATTTAAGATGGAAAGAATAAAATTTGGATCAATTCCTGTTTTTGGAATTTTAAAGTCAAACCATTTCCCCAATGGCTCGTCCATTCCTAATCCATGCATGTAGTTAAAAAGCGATTTTTTTAATCCAAATGCAAACAGGCCATGATCTGCACCAGTAGGGTCTATATGTTCCACATCATTGTCGGCAAATAAAATTTCTGATTCGTTGGCTTTCTTTACGCCAAAGCGCTCTGGGTCTAATCCAACCGGACTATGTGCCGTCATGGTAAATTGATGCCAGAAGCCAGATTGTAAAATTCCTGCTTTAAACATTTGTCGAACCATTTCCAAACTATCTATGGTTTCTTGTGCAGTTTGTGTAGGAAATCCATACATCAGATAGGAATGAACCATGATTCCGGCTTCGGTAAAATTTTTATTCACCAATGCCACTTGTTCCAATGTAATCCCTTTGTTTATCAATTTCAATATTCGTTCTGATGCAACTTCCAATCCGCCAGAAACACCGATGCATCCACTTTCTTTCAATAACAAACAAAGGTCTCTTGTAAATCTTATTTCAAATCGAATATTCGCCCACCAAGTAACAACAAGTTGTCTTCTTTTTATTTCCAGCGCCAGCTCAAGCATGAGTGAAGGCGGTGCAGCTTCGTCCACAAAATGAAAGCCTCTTTCTCCCGTTTGCGCAATTAAGGTTTCCATTCGGTCGCAAAGCGTTTTTGCATTTAATGGCTCGTACCTTTTTATATAATCCAAACTGATGTCGCAAAATGTGCATTTGCCCCAATAACAACCGTGTGCCATGGTAAGCTTATTCCATCTTCCATTGCTCCATAGACTATGCATTGGATTTGTGATTTCAATCACATGGATATATTGATCTAATGGTAAATCGCTGTAATCCGGACAACCCACCTGACCTTGCTTATAGTCTTTGATTAATGGATTATCGACATAGATCAATTCGTCTTGAAGCAGTAAGAAAGTTCTTTTTAATTGGTGGATGTCATTTTGTTTTCTGATGTAATACAGCAAGTTCTCTACGGGAGCTTCGCCATCGTCCAACGTTATGAAATGAAAAAATTCAAATACCCTTTTATCTTTAATAGATCTCAATTCTGTGTTGGCAAATCCGCCACCCATAGCAACATGAATGTGGGGATGATTTTTCCTGATGTATTGGGCAATTCGAAAAGCACTTAACAAGTTTCCCGGAAAGGGGACAGACAAACAAACCAATTCTGGTTGATGATGCGTGATTCGTTCTTCTAAAATCGAAATCAAAATCTCATCTATATAAGACAATGGTTTTTTCAGTTCTTCATAAATTTCATCGAATTGATTCGCACATCGTCCAATCTTTTCTGCATATCTGCTAAAACCAAAATGAGGGTCGATATTTTCTTGTATGTAGTCTCCTAAATCCTCCAGATATAAAGTGGCAAAATGCTTGGCTTTGTCTTGTATGCCCATCGTACCAAATGCCCATTGTAAATCATCAATTTGATCGAATCTTTTTCCTTTGGGCAGAAACTTTCCGGAAGCAATTTGATAAGCCATAGTTGGCAGCTTCCCTTGCAAGAACGAAATGACTGAATCTATTGTTTGTAGGTATTGATTTTTCAGTTGATGTGTTCTTTCGCTGTTGCTGCTTTGTAAACGAGATTGAGTTTCACAAAGATTGAACATTTGCGTTAATCCATTTTTTGAAAATAATTTCAATATTACCTCAATTCCTAAATCACTCTGAAAAGAATCAATCATCTTTGTGTTTAGAAAACCTTTCAAATAAGCAGTTGCAGGGTAAGGGGTATTCAACTGGGTAAATGGCGGGGAAATAAGATAAACCGGAGTAGACAATTTTTTCTTGTAAAAGTATTGCTAAAATATGATTAAATCAACACGAAATCAGTCTTTTGACTTTCAAAAGAAATAGATTTTAACGTATCATTTGCTTCGTTTTTTTTTGATTGGTTTACAATAAATTTAACTTCAATGAAATTTAAAATTTGTGTTATGAAAAAGGGAAATGCATTACTTGCGATTATGCTCATTGGTATACTCTCGGTATCAATGGTTGCCTGTGGGCAACAATCAAATGCTAAACAATCAAATGCTAAACAATCAAATGAAAGCACGCAAGATTTGCCGGCCGTTTTTAAGTCTGAGTCTGAATGGAAAAAAAGTTTAACTCCAGAGCAGTTTCATGTTTTAAGAGAAAAAGGTACAGAGAAGCCCTATACTGGAAAATGGCTATTGAATAAGAAAAACGGAATTTATACTTGTGCCGCTTGTGGAAATGAGTTGTTTACCAGTGAAATGAAATTTGATTCACATTGTGGATGGCCTTCATTTGATCAAGAGATTGCGGGGGGGAAAATAAAAACAGCAACAGATCATTCATCTGGAATGACTCGTACAGAAATTATGTGCGGAAAATGTGGTGGTCACCTCGGACATCTATTCGATGATGGTCCAACCAAAACCGGAATGCGATATTGCGTCAACTCACTTTCAATAGGATTCGTTGAATCGGATGCTAAACAGAAAATGGCAATCGATAAGGCCAATTTATATGATACAGTAACGCTAGGTGGCGGATGCTACTGGTGTGTAGAGGCTGTATATGAAAAATTAGATGGCGTTATTAATGTGGCCTCCGGATTTTCAGGAGGCAATGTTGCAGACCCAAGTTATCGTGAAGTATGTATGGGAACAACAGGACATGCTGAAGTGGTTCAAATCGTTTTTGATCCCAAAAAAACAAATATAGATGAGATATTGAAAGTATTTTTTACGGTTCACGACCCTACTACTTTGAATAGACAAGGCGCGGATGAAGGAACTCAATACAGATCTGTGATTTTCTATAGAAATAAAGCGCAGGAAAATATTGCAAGGAAAATAATAGAAGCATTAAACAAAGAAAAAGTGTACGATAATCCTGTTGTAACTCAAGTTGTACCTTTTGATGTTTTTTATGAAGCAGGAGAAGAACATCAGAACTATTATCAAATGAATAGTCAAAAGCCGTATTGTAAGATGGTAATACAACCTAAACTTGAGAAATTCGAGAAGGTATTTAAATCACGAATCAAAAAGAATAAATAGGGTAATAGGCTAAAATAGGAAGCTCATCATAAATTTGAGTGGGAATAAGAAAGCTAAAATAGGAGTACATTGCAATAAAATCAATCGTTGATTTTGGTTACGCGTTTTGAAAATAGTAAGTCAACATAATGAGTCGGAAACATCACATCCTTTTATTTGTATTCACCTTGTTGAATCTATGTACTCATTCGCAAAATAAAAAAGTCCAAATATCATTTAACCCAAAATGGAAAGAAAATAGTGTAGTGTTAAATACGTTTTATTCGTCATCAAACAAAACTGACAGTATTTTAATTTCAAAAATGAAATTTTATGTAAGTAAGGTTTCGCTGGTGTCAGACGATAAATCCATTTTGATTAACAAGAGTTTTTTGATAGATCTCGAAGAATCCAATTCCATGAGTATGGAAGTTCCAGAAGAATTTAAAATAAAACAATTGTTCTTTTTATTGGGAACAGATAGTACAACTAATGTTTCGGGTGCAATGGACGGGGATTTAGATCCCTTAAAAGGCATGTATTGGACCTGGCAAAGTGGTTTCATTAATGTCAAAATTGAGGGTACTCATTTAAAAAGTGATGGAGAAACAGACTTATTTCATCTCCATCTTGGAGGATATCGTTCTCCTTATCTCGTAAATAAAAAAATGAAATTTCAAATTGAGAAGGCCTCAAATGAAATTTCATTCTATCTTGATTTGGATCTGTTTTTAGAAACCGCTTTACAGAAAGGACTTAAAAATATCATGTCTCCTGGTGAAAGCGCAATGGAGTTGATGGAAGCATTTAGCAAAACATTTAAACTTAATTGATCCTTTTTCGTTTTCTCTAAATCATCCTTTTTTCTCAACAAATTGTTCATCAATCATCGATATGATTTATGCTTCAACGTGAGCATGTTCAATTTCAAAACTGATATGGGCAGTAACCCTATACTCGGTGATCTTGTTATTTAGTACAACAGCGCTTTGCTCTTTTACCCAAACAGATTTAATTTGGTGTATTGTTTTGGCTGCATGCATTACTGCATTTTGTGTAGCGTCTTCCCAACTTTTAGTTGAATTAGACATAACCTCAATTACTTTTACAATGCTCATGATGTTTGGTTTTTATTTTTAATTAATTATGTAAACCACTGTTTCAATTTTTTGCTTAATTGGACAAACATTTTGTTTCCAGACTTCAAAAATAACCCTCCAATAGCTTCCGAAACAGGATTTGTAATTCTGAATTCATTTTTTTTTAATGCGGAAAGAATCACATTTTTAATGATGTTTTTTGGAGTCATGTTTTCTTTCACGTTACGCCAATTCGTTCTCATTTTATTTTCAATTTCCAATCGTTCAATCAACAATTGAGCCTTAACTTCTCTTAAATCGTGTATGGTTTTTATTTTTTTAATCTTGCTCATATGCGGAGTGGAATATGGTTAACAACGTGTTCATAAAGCGAGCGCGTATAAATTGATACTTCATTTTCCAGATAAAGATTCCAATGATCCAATATAAAAAAGAGACTATCAATAATCCCCAGAATAAATCGCCGACGAAAGGGGTTAAAGCCATGGCAATTGCGAACCCGATAAAAAGAGAAGCAATCATAAAAAAAGCCAATGAAATGGAAAATGCAACCATTAAGCCCACCATTTTAGATGTTTTTTCTGCAACATCCAGTTTTGTAAACTCGATGTGATTTTGCACATACTTTTTGGCATCTAAAGCCATTTCTTCCCAAACAGGCATGGTTGTGTTCATGATTTATTGATTTAAATGTAATCGTTGGTTGAATTATCTAATCCATCTAGACTCTCTACTAATTCATCTTTAAACTGACTTACTTTTTGTTTTGATAAATTTAGTTTGTCTTTGAATCCTTTTTTTAGATTACTGCCGGACTCGCTTATTTTTCTTCTTGTTTCGCTTCCCTTATCTGGAGCAAACAAAA
>JBDLUO010000169.1:0-17604 GCA_039805285.1 Bacteroidota bacterium | reverse complement strand
CGAGCCAAACCAACACCAAACTGAGCATACAATTGCTCTCCTACTGTTCTTACTCTTCTGTTGCTCAAGTGATCGATATCATCCACTTCACTTTTACCGTTGGTAAGTAAAACCAGGTATTTAATGATAGAGATGATGTCTTCTTTGGTCAACACTTTTTTATCCAAAGGATAATTCAAACCAAGTCTGCGGTTGATTTTATAACGACCCACTTCTCCAAGATCGTAACGCTTATCGGAGAAGAATAGCTTGTCGATGATGCCACGAGCTGTTTCATCATCTGGGGCATCTGCACCACGAAGTTGCTTGTAAATATGTTGAACCGCTTCTAATTCACTATTTGAGGTATCCTTGTTTAAAGTGTTGTAAATGATGGCGTAATCACCGCTCACCTCTTCTTTTTGTACAAATACACTTTTTGCTTGCATTTCTATGATGAGAGCAATATTCTTCTCATCCAAAACGATATCTCTTTCTAGAATGATTTCATTTCTTTCTATTGAAACCACTTCACCTGTATCTTCATCTACGAAATCTTCTACCCAAGTTCTGAGAACGCGAGCCGCTAATTTCTTACCGATTTGTTTTTCAAGTGATTTTTTATCCGCTTTAACTTCATCAGCCATTCCGAATAACTCAAGAATGTCCTTATCCGTTTCGTATCCTATGGAACGAAGCAAAGTGGTAACTGGGAATTTCTTTTTACGATCGATGTAAGCAAACATCACATTGTTGATGTCTGTGGCAAATTCCATCCATGCTCCTTTGAAAGGAATTACCCTTGCAGAGTATATTTTGGTTCCGTTCGGGTGAATGGATTGACCAAAGAATACACCAGGAGAACGATGCAATTGACTTACTACAACACGCTCTGCTCCGTTTATTACAAACGTACCACGTGGTGTCATGTAAGGGATATTTCCCAAAAACACATCCTGAACGATGGTTTGGAAATCAACGTGTTCTTCATCGTTACAGCTCAGACGCAATTTCGCTTTTAGCGGAACAGCGTAAGTAAGACCACGTTCGATACATTCTTCGATGGTGTAGCGAGGAGGATCTACGAAATAATCAAGGAATTCCAACACGAAAATATTTCGAGTGTCCGATATTGGAAAATTCTCCTTGAACACACGAAAGAGCCCTTCCACATTACGTTTGTCGGGTGTTGTTTCGAGTTGAAAAAAGTCCTTAAAGGATTGAATCTGAATGCCGAGTAAATCGGGTTGTTCCGCGATAAGTTCAACTTTTCCAAAATTGATTCTTCCGGCAGAGGTAGTTTTTGTTGCAGACATATGAGCGTTTAGATCGTTTTTTGAGTAGGCCTGAATCCTTTGATTGAGGGAATGACATAGCAAGCCCTAATCAAAGGACGGCAAAGGTAGTCGTTTCCTTTTAATTTTCGTTCAAAAAAAAGGCAAATTTTCTTGTTTTGGTAAGATTTTTGATGAACGGCTGTTTATGACAAAAATTCACGTGCTCCTGAAATAAAAAACATGGCCCCGGGAAATCCCGAGGCCACAAATAAATACTTAAATTTAAGTAGAGAATTAAGCCAATTCTACTTCAGCTCCTGCTTCTACCAATTTCGCTTTCATATCTTCTGCAGTTGCTTTGTCTACTCCTTCTTTGATAGGCTTAGGAGCTTGATCTACTAGATCTTTAGCTTCTTTAAGTCCTAATCCAGACATTTCTTTAACGATTTTAACAACAGCAAGCTTGTTAGCTCCACCGCTCTTAAGAATTACGTTAAATGAAGTTTTTTCTTCAGCAGCGGCTGCACCACCACCATCACCAGCACTCATGATAACTGCTGCTGCAGCTGGTTCAATTCCGTACTCTGATTTTAAGAATTCTGCAAGTTCTTGTACTTCTTTAACGGTCAAGTTTACTAAACTTTCCGCCAATGCTTTAATTTCTGCCATGGTTTTGAATTTTTTCCGCCTTCTTTGTTTTTGACTCCGGCGGTAATTAAAAAAATTGTTTTTGCCCTTTATATACCATCAGGCCAGGTTTGTTATTTTATGCTTCTGGAGCTGCTTCTTCACTTGCTTCAGCTGCTGGAGCTTCAGGTGTGGCTTCTGCGGCTGGTGCTTCTGCAACAACTTCCGCTGCTGGAGTTTCTGCAACAACTTCTGCTACTGGAGCTGCAACTGGTGCTGCTTCTTCTTTAGCTGCATTGTCCTTATTTTCCAAGGCACCCAAAACACGTTGGATTGGAGCTTGTAACAATCCAATAACGTCTCCAATAAGTTCGTTTTTGGTTTTGATTAAGGTTAATGCTTTCAATTGATTGTCTCCAACGAAAACATCTCCATTGATGAAAGCTGCCTTAAGTTCTGGCTTTTCTTTGTTATTTGCCTTACGGAAACCACTGATGATTAAAGCAGGATCTTTTGGATTCTCGCTAAACATTAGGGCTGTTACTTTGTGTAAAGAATCGTAAACGCCAGCATATTTTTCAGCATCTAAGCTTTCTAGTGCTTTTCTGATGAGTGTATTTTTGGCCACTTTCATTTCCACTTGCTTATCGAAGCAAACGTTACGCAGATTGCCTACTTGTGCTACCGTAAGACTTTCTGTATCCGTGATGTAAAAATTGCTGTATTGGGCGAATTTACCCTTCAGCAACTCTATCACTTCATTTTTTTCTTGTTTGGTCATGACTATTATTTTGTTCCGGATTCAACGGAAAAGTTGTAAAATTAGTTTTGAACAGATTTGGTATCAACCATGATGCCAGGACTCATAGAACTAGCCATGTGGATTCCTCTGAGGTAAGTACCTTTTGATGTAGCTGGTTTTAACTTGATGATGGCATTGATGAATTCCATGCAGTTTTCGGTTAGTTTTTCTGGTGCGAAACTTACTCTACCGATAGAAGCATGTATGATTCCAACTTTATCAACCTTAAATGCAATTTTACCACCTTTAAGGTCATTTACTGCTCCCGCAACATCATTGGTTACTGTTCCGGTTTTTGGATTTGGCATCAAGTTACGTGGACCTAGCACTTTACCAAGTTTACCAATTTTAGGCATCACTGATGGAGTGGCAACGATAACGTCGATATCTGTCCAACCGCTTTCAATTTTAGCGATGAATTCGTCTAATCCAACGTGGTCTGCACCTGCATTTTTAGCTTCAGCTTCTTTGTCTGGAGTACACAAAACCAATACTCGTTTTGTTTTACCTGTTCCGTGAGGAAGAGAAACTGTACCACGAATGGCTTGATCTGCTTTTTTAGGATCTACACCTAAACGAACGTGAAGATCTACAGAACTATCAAATTTTGTTGTGTTAATTTCTTTTACTAGGGCTGATGCTTCTTTTAGCGTATAAGCTTTGTTGGCGTCAACCTTGGTGTTTACTACTTTTCTTTTTTTGGTGATCATATTCAGAATGATTGTAGCTCCGTTTTATGGGAGCCGGTTGACGATTAGTTATTTTCCCATGGTGCTTTTCCATCTACAGTCAATCCCATGCTGCGTGCCGTACCGGCAACCATGCTCATAGCGCTGTTGAGGGTGAAACAATTTAGGTCGGGCATCTTGTCTTTTGCGATTTCTTCAATCTGAGACCAAGAAACCTTACCCACTTTATTACGGTTTGGTTCTTTACTTCCGCTGGTAATCTTAGCAGCTTCCATCAATTGCACAGCAGCTGGTGGAGTTTTGATTACGAATTCGAAAGATTTGTCTGCAAATACGGTGATAAGTACAGGAAGTACTTTACCTGGTTTGTCTTGGGTTCTAGCATTGAATTGCTTACAGAACTCCATGATGTTGAGTCCTTTGGAACCTAGCGCCGGTCCGATTGGTGGCGCTGGATTGGCTTGTCCTCCTTTACATTGGAGTTTAACGTAGCCGGTAATTTCTTTAGCCATGTTGTTTGTTTTTGGTGTTAACGTCCATATTGGACTCCCAAACCTACCCTTTCGGGCGAGATCTAATAAGAACTAATTGGGGCGGCAAAGCTAAACAAAAATTTGCAAAAAAATCAACGGGATGAAAAATATTACAAAAAAGGAGCCGAACAAACCATTAAACTAGATTCCAACACCTACCCTAGGGATAATTTCTATTGTATAATTCAACTTATCAAACCCCTGCGATAGGCAGGCATTAAACCTCTTAAACACATTAAACTTCTTAAACCTACCAAACCTCCCAAACCCACCAAACTCGTCAATCCCCTGCGACAGGCAGGGCATTAAACCTCTTAAACACATTAAACTTCTTAAACCTACCAAACTCGTCACCCCCTGCCGATAGGCAGGCATTAAACCTCTTAAACACATTAAACTTCTTAAACCTACCAAACCAAACCGCCCAAACCCACCAAACTCGTCACCCCCCCTGCCGACAGGCAGGCATTAAACCTCTTAAACAGATTAAACCTCCCAAACCTTAAACTTGCTCTCCTTTTTCGCATCAATACTTCACTGCCCTAATCACCTTCAAGTCCCCATCCTGCAAAAGGTGCAATTGATATACCCCAGGTTTAAATTCATTTCCAAATTCCGTACTACTATTCGATTGTAATTGCATCTGCTTAATAAGCTTGCCTAGCATATCATACACACTCACTTGTACCGCACTCACGGAAACCGAATTCAACTTCAAACTAAAGTACTGTGTACTCGGATTCGGATATAGCGCCACAGTTAATTTTGTTTGCGCTGTTTGTTGCGGGTTGTTTTTAGCAAACGGTACACTTGTTTTTGTTATTGGAGGACATCCCGTTTTTATCGTGTTGGATAATTTCATCGTTCTGTTCAATCCTAATCCACAACCCGACTGATATCTAACCCGAATCGAATCGCCCGTCGATGCCGCCTGATTGGTCGAATAAACAATTCGTATCGTTCTGCTCGAAAACGATCCTGAATCCAGCGTTCCTTGTGAGCCTAGTGGCCCAAACGGCATCGTCCAAGCGTAACCGGTAGCCGCACCATTGACCGTTGTAGCTGCCGGAAGCAACGGTGCCGAATAACGGTATACCCTCACTCCACAATCATTCCTTACGAGCGTCATTGTTATGCTTGCAGGAGCCAATGGCGGATTCAGCAACGTATTGCTTAGCTTAAGAGATCTTCTAAGGCTATTCCCACAATCTGATGTAAAATATACCCTTACACTATCTCGAATAGACGAAGCCGCATTTGAAGAAAAAATCACGGTAAACTTTTGACTGTTCAAGCTTCCGGAATCTATAACTGCATTTGAACCGAGTGAGCCAATAAAATCCCAAACATAGCCTGTAGCTGCCCCAGAAATCGAATTGGCGACAGGTAACGCAGGAGCTGAATACCGATAACGTCGGTATCCGCATATGTTTGTTTCTAATGCATTAATGATTATGCTTGCAGGTGCTGTTGGGACTTTAAGTTGACGGTTGGTCATTTTTATCGATCTAGGCAAACCATAGCCACAATCACTTATATAACTAAGTTTGATGCTGTCTCCTATTCCTGCAGCTGCATTTGATGTAAACGTAACCAAGATAACCTGACTGTTGATGTCTCCAGAATCCACCCATAAAAATTCTGCAAGCGATCCAATAAATTCCCATTTCCATCCGGTTGCTGCGGCTCTGTTGATTGTTGCTGAAGTAAGATTCGGCGCAATATATCTGTAGGATCTATATCCACATTGTTGAGATGTAACAGACTGAACTGTAATCCTTGCTGGTGCTAATGGTGGATTAAGTGCAGTAACATTCAATTTTACAGAACGCACTAAACTTGTTCCACAGCCATTGTATGCAGAAACCTTGATGCTATCTGTAATTGCGGAAGATAAATTAGAACTGTATTTCAGTCGGATTATTTTAGAAGAATTTGCATCTCCAGAATCTAGTGTTATACCAGAAACGCCATTGATTGTTTGAGGGATAACCCATTTATATCCCAAAGCTCCAATTGTTGTTGATGCAGTATATCTGAATACCCTTTCACCACAAAGATTGCTAACCAAGGTTTGAGTGATGGATGAAGGTGTCGCAGGTCTGTTATTTTGAGCAGTCAAAAGTATGGTAAGAATGGAATCACATCCATCTATGGTTTGAATGTTTTGATTGTAGGCTCCCGTTGATGCATATGAAATCCCATTTATGATGTAAGGAAATTGTGGCGCACAAACAGAAACGGTGTCATAACTGGTAATGCAGTTGATGAGTCTAGCAATTCTATTGTTGATCTGATTTTGGATGGAAGTAAAATCACCGTAAATCAAAATCCTATTTTTTACATTGGATGGAATTAAAATTTCTCGAACATCAACATAAGATGTTGGAGATGTCTGATAACTCAAATCCAAGGTGCCATCCGGGAAAAGTCTGGCAAGTCCATAAGCAGGCGCTCCATTGTAAGACGTAAAACTTCCTCCAACCAAAATTTTTCCATCAGGTTGAATTTTGATGGAGTTCACATTTCCATTGAATCCGAAGCCTCGGTGAAAGCTGGTATCAAGTTGTCCATTGGGCAATAATCGATCCAAATTGTAGTGACCCAAAAGTATCTTACTGTCAGCTTGCTCTGCTACAGAAAATACTTCATCAAAATAATAACTAGAATTGTTGTTGTAACCAAACTCATCTAATAGAGAGGAATCTGGGCTACCATCTGGATTCAACCTGGCCCAACTGTTAAAAATTGAGGTAGAATAATCACTTTCAAACCATCCCCCAAAAATCAATTTGTTATTATTTGTTTCAATAATAGTATTTATGGGTTCGGGAGGAATTCCTGAATTGCTCACTGTAACATTAAAATTATTGTCTACAAATCCGTTTTGATCAAATTGGAACAATCGACCATATTGCCCGAGCAAAATCATCCCATTTTTCTTAATACAAATGGATTTACAGTAACCTAAATTCACACCATTTGCCATTAAATTAACAGTAAAAGAAGTATCTAAAGTACCATTGTTATTGAGTCTCAAAAACCAAGGACTATGGTATCCATTATATGAATTAAAAAAACCTGCAAGAAGAATTTTTCCGTCTGCTTGTATGGCTATATCCAAAACAGGTTTGTCTGGTCCAGCCCCCACTTGAAAAGTATTGTCTATTGAACCATCAACATTCATTCTCATTAAGCGATTAACCCTTTGTCCATTGTAATAATAGAAACTGCCCCCAACAATGGTTTTACCATCTGTCTGTTGTGCTACGGCACGAATAATTTTATTGGCACCTTTTGCGGATGGATTGGTATTGAAAGTATAGTCTATGCTCCCATCAGAGTTATATCTGTTGATGTTAAATGTGGGAAGTGCAGAATGATAAATCGCAGGAACCCCGAAACCGCGATAAGCTCTATCATAAATTTTATTGCAAACCAACAATTTACCTCCAATTGTAGTTTCCAATTGATATACGTGTTCAGTATTATCGGGAATAAAATATTGAAATGTGCCAACATCGTTTCCACTTGAATTTCGCAAGAAAATATTTTTTTCAAGTGTTTCTCTTAAGGACATATCGTAGTATCCACTGGCCAATAAAATAAAACCATTGGGTAAAAGTTTGATTTTATTCACTGGACCCGACAAATTAGCACTTGCGGAAACTGCATTAAAGGATGAGTCTGCAGAACCGTTTTCTTTAAGCTTTACTACCCCATAATCTCCGCCGGCAAATAATTTACCATCAGTTGTGCTTTTTAAACAAAGAACTTGGCTATAAATATCTATTGGAGTAAAAGCAGAATCTACGCTTCCATTTAAATTCAATTGAATGAGATATTGAGAAACATGTCCGTTGTAAATAAAGAATTGTCCCCCAGCAAGAATCTTGTTGTTTATTGTTAGCGTCAGTGCATTTACTGGATAATCAAATCCGATTCCGCCAACATTAAATGTTGGATCAAATGATCCATTTTGATTTAGACAAGCAATGTATGAGCTGAAGAAATTATTGTATCCTGTAAATCTCCCAGCAATAATGATTTTTTGATTGGGTAAGGAAAGGATATCTGATACAGTACCATTTGCCCCTGAACCATTTACATTAAAACTGCTGTCTAACCTTCCATTGGAAAGCAATCTGGCGACACCAAAAGAACCACCAATTAAAATTTTACCATCAGACAGCGTAACAATTTTTTTTATGCCTCTGAAATTTGATTGCAAATTGCTTTGAAAGGTTTGATCCACAACTCCATTTGAATCTATTTTGCAGATATAAGGTGAACTCCGATTGTTGTAACTTAAAAAATCGCCGCCGATTAAAAAACGATTGCTTGTTACTGCACAAATTTCATATGCCAAATCATCCGCACCAAACGGATATAATTCTGCGGATTGAGGTGCATTGAATGTAGGGTCTAAGACTCCGTCTTGCGAAATTGCTGCATTAACGCTAAAAAATAAGATGGCTAAAAAGAAAAATCTCCTTTTCATGGTTTGATTTTTTGAATAAAAAATACGGGAGGAGATTCTAAAGGATATAATATATTTTCTAATATAAGTTTAATGTGATTTCTAACTTCGATGAGTTCAAAATTATTTTAAATTAATTCAAGTGATTATGACGGAAAACCTTTTTGTAAATGATTCATTACAGTTCTCACCGCTAGATACTTAATGGCATCCTTCAATTTTAGGTAGATATGTAGAAAAAACCTGTGGTTTCAAAAATGGGTAAATAAATGAGTAATTCAAATGATTAATAGGTTGTATAAAAAGAAAAGGGACTCAATGAGTCCCTTTCGTATTTCTTAATGTGGTAATTATGCGATTTTCTCAACCTGCATATAACTTAATTCTACAGGAGTAGCCCTTCCAAAAATCTTAACCTGAACTTTAATCTTTTTCTTTTCGTCGTATACCTCTTCAATAACACCATTGAAATCGTTGAATGGTCCGTCGATGATTTTAACTGTTTCACCAATGATGAATGGTTCACTCATGGTAACACCACCGATGTCACTCATTTCATCCATTTTACCAAGCATTTTATTTACCTCAGCTTTACGTAGGCAGATGATGTTGCCCTTAGATCCTTTACCATCAGTTAAAAAGTGCATCACATTGCTGATGTTGCTGATGTGTTGAATCATGTCGTCGGTCAACTTATTTCCAGCCACTTCCATCATTATGTATCCTGGATAGAAATTACGCTCACGCATAACTTTTTTTCCATTGGCAACCTTGTACACCTTCTCAACAGGCAAAAAGATTTGTTTAACAATCTTATCCCACCCATTACGGATAATGTCTTTATCTAGGTATTCCTTCACCTTTTTTTCCTTGCCGCTGACAACACGGAGAACATACCATTTCGACTCCTTTTCTGGAGTTTCTACAGCAGTTATTGTCTGAACCTCTTCTTGCATGATTACTTAAATAAAGAGTAAATAAATTTCATTGACCCATTGGATACAAAGTCCATCAATGCTACAATAGCAGTGATAAATAGTGTAGATCCGATGACAATCATGGTAGATTGTTGTAAATTCTCCCATTTTGGCCAGCTTACCATTTCAGTAAGTTCCTGGTAAGACTCTTTGATGAAAACGACAAACTTGTTCATAACCGTTGTTTAAAATTTGATGCTGGTTTTACGACCAAATCATCATGAATAAAATCAATACTCGATTGATTAAGAACTTCGCACGGGCACTAGGATTCGAACCCAGATCAAAGGTTTTGGAGACCCGTATGCTACCGTTGCACCATGCCCGTATAAACTTAAAAGCTATCCTGTGTTGCAGGACAGCTTTTAAGTAGAATGTAAAATTACATAAAATATCTAGCCTTTCCTAAAAGGAAACTAATTATTTAATAATTTCTGTAACCTGACCTGCACCTACTGTACGTCCACCTTCGCGGATCGCAAACTTAAGACCTTTCTCCATCGCGATTGGTTGGATCAAAGTTACAGTAAGATTGGTGTTATCGCCAGGCATAACCATTTCTGTACCAGCGTTCAAAGTAACTTCACCAGTTACGTCTGTAGTACGGAAATAGAACTGAGGACGATATTTGTTGAAGAATGGAGTGTGACGTCCACCTTCTTCTTTGCTCAACACATAAACTTCACCTTTGAATTGAGTATGCGGAGTGATTGAACCTGGCTTACAAAGAACCATACCACGACGGATTTGAGTTTTCTCAATACCACGCAATAGAAGTCCAGCGTTATCTCCAGCTTCTCCTTCATCCAAAAGTTTCTTAAACATTTCAACACCTGTTACAGTAGATGAAAGTGGTTTTTCTTGAAGACCAACGATTTCGATGGCTTCACCCACTTTAATTCTACCTCTTTCGATACGACCAGTTGCAACAGTTCCACGACCAGTGATTGAGAACACGTCCTCAACACTCATCAAGAATGGAAGATCAACTAATCTTGGAGGCAATGGGATGTAGCTATCAACTGCAGCCATCAACTCATCGATTTTAGCAACCCACTTGTCTTCACCAGCAAGGGCTCCTGTAGCAGAACCTTGGATGATTGGAGTGTTATCGCCATCAAATCCGTAAGAAGTCAACAACTCACGAATTTCCATTTCAACCAATTCAAGAAGTTCAGTATCATCAACAAGATCAACCTTGTTCATGAAAACTACGATTTGAGGTACACCTACCTGACGTGCAAGAAGGATGTGCTCTTTAGTTTGTGGCATTGGACCATCGGTAGCAGCAACCACTAGGATCGCACCGTCCATTTGGGCAGCACCAGTAATCATATTCTTTACGTAATCGGCGTGACCTGGACAATCAACGTGAGCGTAGTGACGTGTAGCAGTCGCATACTCTACGTGTGCTGTATTGATCGTGATACCCCTTTCTTTTTCTTCAGGAGCTCCGTCGATATCATCATAATTTTTTTTCTCCGCCAAACCTTTTTTTGACAAAACATCGGTGATAGCGGCAGTCAAAGTGGTTTTTCCATGATCTACGTGACCGATGGTACCAACGTTAAGATGGGGTTTATCCCTCTTGAATGATTCTTTTGCCATTTTTCAGTTTTTAATTGTTGTTTAAAAATTTTTGTTTAACAGGGCTTGAACACCTTGCCTCACTTAAGGTTTTACCCCTAATATGAGCCATAGGTGAGAATCGAACTCACGACCCCTTCCCTACCAAGGAAGTGCTCTACCCCTGAGCTACCACGGCTTGAAAGCCTAAAAGAGCGGAAGACCGGGCTCGAACCGGCCACCTATAGCTTGGAAGGCTATCGCTCTACCAAATGAGCTACTTCCGCTTGTTAATATAAGTGCAAACTACAAAATTCGCACATCAATCTAATAAAGAACTGTGGGCAGTGGTGGATTCGAACCACCGAAGTCGAAGACAGCGGATTTACAGTCCGCCCCATTTGGCCACTCTGGTAACTGCCCTACTAGAGCCGAGGAAGGGAGTCGAACCCACGACCTGCTGATTACAAATCAGCTGCTCTACCAACTGAGCTACCTCGGCTTATTATTTTTTAGCATGGTAAAAAATCTCGTCCAATGAATAGACTGTCTATTTTACGTACACTGAATATTTAAAAAGAACTGACCAAAATCAGAAGCAAAAATTTGTTTCGCTAGATTTTTGGAAGGCAAAAGTAAGTGAAATTGATCAATACCAAAAAAATGTCGGGTTTTTTTTTAAAAAAAACTTATTCAAAAAAAAACTCCCAATGATTTGGGAGCTGTTTACAGTTATTTAAGCAATCGTTAGCTTCGTTCTTTTTTCTTTTTAATCTGACTTATCAATGCATCCATCGCTTGATCAAAACTGGCCTCAAACGATTTACAGCTCTGCTTTACAAAAAATTCATGTCTGGGTATTCCCACCTTTATCTCAACAACTTTGTCTTTTATCGTGTGGACAATATTATCGAGTTTTAAGTAAATATCTACATTGGTTATTCTGTCGTGAAAATGATTCAACTTCTCAATTTTCTTCGCGATGTGCGATTTTAATTTTTGATCTGCGTCGAAGTGTACGCTTTGGATGGTAAGGTTCATACAATTTCTCATTTTTTTGGTTAATGAATCTGTTTGAATGACCGAATATGTTAGATGTATTTTTCTATAAAATCCGGTAATACAATTTAACCATATTAACTGCTTAAACCAAAAAAAATTGTGTCCACTCGTAAAAAATTAACAAAATAAGTTCAGGCTTTCGGATGTGCCTTTTTATAGATGTCCTTCAGCTTCTCTATCGTGTTATGGGTATAAATCTGCGTTGCTGCTAAACTACTGTGTCCGAGCAACTCTTTTACTGCATTTAATGGTGCTCCATTGTTGCTTAAGTGGGTTGCGAATGTATGTCGAAGTACGTGTGGACTTTTCTTGTCTATGGTGGTGATCAGACTCAGGTATTTTCTGACGGTATTATACACCCATTTGGGGTAAAGCGGCTTCCCATTTTCCAACACCAGCAATGTTGATCCCAAATCCGTAGTGACCAATTCTGCTTTTGCTTTTATATAATTGCTGATGTGCGCAATCAATGCCGCCCCTACAGGTATAATCCGCTCTTTATTACCCTTACCCAATACTTTTATGGCTTGCTTTTCCTTGTCTATGTGATCTTCCCTCAATCCAATCAACTCCGCCCTCCGGATCCCCGTCTGATACAATAAATCCATAACCAATTTCGCCGTTCTGCCATTCCAATCTTCCGGAAATTCAACATGTTCATACAAAGTTGCTGTAGACTTGGCTTCCAGAAATTCTGGCAACCGTTTCTTTTGCTTCGGAGAAACGATGGTTGTCATTGGGTTGATTTCCACTTTCTCCTCTCTAATTAGGTGTTTAAAAAATGTTTTTAGTGCAGAAATTTTTCTATTGATTGTTTTAGAACTACAATCTTGTTCTTTCAGGTTCGCAAGCCAGGTTCTAATCATCCCCGATCTAATTTCAGCAGGATCCTTAATCTCATATTGATTTTGAAGAAATAACCAAAATGCCTCTAAATCACATTGATACGAAATGAGTGTATGACGCGAATACCTTTTCTGAAATTTTAGATATTCCAAAAAGCTTCTAATATGGTTGTGCTGATCTTGAGGCATAAAAAAACCGATAAACGAAGTTAATTAATAACTCGCTTATCGGCGTAATACTGTATGTATGTATAGATTAATCTAGTTTCCCAGACTCCATTTGTTGCTTGTATACCGCTTTTAATACTTGGGTACGACGTCTAATGGATGGCTTGGTAAATGACTGTCTTTCTCTTAATTGAAGCAATACACGACTCTTTTCGAATTTCTTTTTGTACTTCTTAAGTGCCTTGTCTATGTTTTCGCAGTCTTTAGAATCAATAATCAGCATAAATTATCTTTTTAATTCCCTTATTTGGTTTTGGGAGGGCGAAGATAGAGGAATTAATTAAAAATAAAAAAATAATGGTACAAAATTTCCGAATTTTGAGCATGTTTACAGGAATAATAGAAAAAATCGGCACCGTTTCAGACATCAAACTCTCGGGAACTAACATTCAATTCTGGATTCAATCCCCTATTTCGAATGAATTAAAAATTGACCAAAGTGTTAGTCACAATGGCGTTTGCTTAACGATAGAAGAGGTATCAAATGGAGCTCACAAGGTTACAGCAATACAAGAAACCCTAAATAAAACCAATCTTGGCGAATGGAAAACCGGTACGATTGTCAATTTGGAAAGATGTTTGCCTTTTCAAGGTAGAATTGATGGTCATCTGGTACAGGGCCATGCAGATACCAAAGCCACTTGCCTCAATGTAGAAGACATGGGAGGAAGCTGGGTTTATCAATTCCAATATCCCAATTCTTTTGCTCACCTGATGATAGAAAAAGGTTCAATATGCGTAAACGGAATCAGCCTGACTGCTTTTGAGCTTGTGGAAAATACATTCAAAGTTGCCATCATTCCATACACCTTCAACCACACCAATTTGAAGCATGTAGCAAAAGGCGACATCGTAAACTTGGAGTTTGATATGATGGGTAAATATTTCGCAAGAATGATGGAGTTAAGAGCGAACCAATAGTCCATTTTTCTACCCCTCTTCTATTGACTTACCTTTCAGCGCCTCAGCAACAGCATGATCCATAACCCGCTCTGCATAAGGACGAGAGATGTTGTTTAATTCCTCTTGTTTTGTCTGTATTAGATTTTTATCGTCCATAGTAATGGCAAGTTGCAATGATTGCATGGCTTCTGCTGTAGCAATCAATTCTTGTTTTTCTAACAGCTGGCTGTTTTTTTGCAAAAAGCGTTCGGTAGCTTTCAGCAATTGCTCCGCTTCTGTCTTTGCTTCGGTTAAAGCTCGTAAAGCAATGTCACTTTGTGCGTTTTCTATCGAATCTTTCAGCATTTTTTCCACCTCTTCGTCTGTAATTCCATATTGTGGCTTTACCTCTATTTGCTGCTCAATTCCACTCCTAAGTTCTACTGCTTTTACGGTAAGTATACCATCTGCATTGATCAAAAATCGGATGTCTACTTTGGGAAGTCCTGCTGGCATTCCCGGTATATTGGTTAGATTGAAGGATGCCAGTTTACGATTGTCTTTCACCAAATCTCGCTCACCTTGAAAGACCGATATGCGCATCCCAGATTGGCCATCCACTTGTGTTGTATATTGACGTGATGCCTTACTTGGAATTTTTGCGTTTCTTGGAATCAAAACATCCATCAAACCTCCTGCAGTCTCGATTCCAAGACTCAATGGCGTGATGTCTAAAAGTAGAACATCTTTATTTTTTCCAGATAGTACATCTGCTTGTATCGCGGCTCCAAGCGCCACAACTTCATCAGGATTTACATCATCATGAACTTTCCTACCAAAAAAATTGCCCACTCTTTCCTTGATATAAGGAATACGGGTACTTCCTCCTACCATAACCACTTCTGTTATATTCTCTCTCATCAATCCAGCATCTTTCATTGCATTTTTGCAACAATCAATCGTTCTATCAATCAGGGGTGCAATCAAATCGTTGAAATCATTTCGTGTAACCTTAACCGATATCCCCTCCCATTCCGAAAAATATTCTTCAAAATCAGAAAGGCTCTTTTTTATTTCTTCTGAAAAAAGGCGTAATGACTGCATCTTCATCTTATCTTTCGAAATTGAATCTTTGTCTATTTTCAATTGCGTTAAAAGATGCTCTTGTAGAATTTTATCTATATCATCCCCTCCAAGATAGGTATCACCATGGGTTGATAACACTTCAAAAATACCGTTTGAGATTGATAGAATCGAGATGTCAAATGTGCCTCCTCCAAGATCGTAAACGGCAACAATCCCGCCATCGTTTTTTTCGGCGGTTCCGATTCCATATGCAAGACTAGCGGCAGTTGGCTCATTGATAATCCTCAACACATCAAGACCTGCCAACTTACCAGCATCTCTTGTAGCTTGCCTTTGTGCATCATTAAAGTATGCAGGAACAGTAATGACAGCCTTAGTAACTGGCGTTTTTAAAATATGCTCCGCTCTTGTTTTTAGCGCCGAAAGTACATGAGAAGACAATTCTATAGGCGTGTAAAATTTATCCCCCAACTGAACTTTAACCATTCGATCAGTTTGATCATCTATGATATTGTACAAAAATGAATTCTCGTTTTCTTTTATTTCTGAATAATTTTTTCCCATCAATCTTTTAACTGAAAAAATCGTTCGCTCTGGATGAATGAGAAGTTGTGATTTTGCTTCTTCTCCAACTACGGGTGTTCCATCTTGATTAAAATATATTATTGATGGCACCAATGCTGACCCGTCATTTTCTTTCAAAACAACAGGCTTGCCTGTTTGCGGATGAATGGCAGCGATTAAGCTATTGGTTGTTCCTAAATCTATACCCACAATCATTTCTTCTTGTTGAAGACTACCGGTGGAAACATTTATTGCAATTTTCGCCATTTATTTTGTTTTATTTTACAAAGGTAAACAATAAAAAAAGGAAGATATCATCAAGAAAAGTCGGCAAATGCAAATAGGCAATTATCTATAGAGCCATATGCACAGGGCTATTTAATAAAAACACTTAGCGTATGACTCTCATTTTCAGAAGTCGAGAGAGTGAGCTTATAATTTCCTGCAGAAAGTGCAACAGGAATCGGGCACTCGAAGTAAGATTGGCCTGGGTTTATTTGAATGGATTGTAAAAACACACATTGACCTGCCGCGTTATATAAATTGACTTTAATCCATTCTTTCACATTGCTTGTATGTTCGATGCGAATTTTATTTCCCTCAACTGGATTAGGATTCACAATGTATGGCACATGGTTACTCAATGCGTTAATTCTTACAATTTCAGAAAGCTTATTGGAACGAAAAACTTCTACACTTTGAATCCTATAGTAAGTTATGCTTTGAGGAGTCTGGCGGTCTGTGAAAACGTAATTTCTGCGATCGTTTGCAATCACATTCCCAATTTTCTCAAAATGCACACCATCCTTGCTTCGAAGTACGTCATACGAAATAACCGAAATCTCATTTTCAACCACCCAACTGATCTTTGCCTCCTTAGCCCCAACCCTAAGGGCAGAAACCGATGTGTAATTCACCGGAACGGGCTGCAGTCTTTTGAAATAAACATAAAACCTCATTTGCGCAGATGACGCTGGATTTTCATTTACAACAAATTCATAGTCTTGCGCAGATTGTATCAATTCCACCTCGCTTCCACTGTACCTGTCAACTAAAACAGGAATAAGTTCCATATTCTCAAGATCCTCAGTCAACATTTGAAAACGATAGTTCTGCTTTCTTGCGCCCTCTAAAAACAATTGTGCTGTATCGCCTTCGGAAGGAATAGATCTTAGGTCTGCTGTTAGTTGCTTTTGGTCGTTTAAAATAGAAATACGCTCGGTAGCTGCATTCGCTATTTTCAAGGCATCATCAAAATCTACATCGTTTGAATATGCAGAGTCCATAACCAATAATGTTCCATCTAACAAAATCTGCTCTTGTGGTTTAACGGCAAAAAGATTGACGAAAATTTTTGGCAAGGGTTGATTCCCTCTTGTCACGGTTGCGTTTCCTAAAGACTTCACGCTTTCGCTAAATGAAAGGGTACCATCACCGATTGCACTGTCTGCATGTATGAAAAAAGCCTGCCCAGATTGTATTTTCACATCTTGGTTTGAGATGTCGTAATAACTTGTCCCTCCGGTTTCTGCAGGAACTGCTCTGTAACCAGTTCCTATTCTTACCAATGTTCTATACATTCCATACCCGTAAAAAGAGTATGTGCTGGATGTTAATTTAGGATCCCAGATGTAATACAAATCCTGAACCCCTCCCGTTCTTACAAATTTTGTCATGTCTACTTCCGAAGCGTACGGGTTTCCAACCGAGGCAAATTTATTTCTCGCTACAGAAATTGAAGGCGGAGGGGTGCCAATTGGCTGATACAACTTGCCGGTTGTCCTCAACGTTGTAGCGGTCGGACTCTGATTGAATGCGCTAACTGATCGGTCGCCACGAATGAAAATAAGATACCCTTTTGGATTGTCAATGAGATTCAGTGTAGATGAAATTCCTTCCCATGCATTTGTGGTAGCGTTGTAGGTTTTCATGCTAGAACCTGCAGGTGTATATAAATCGAATCCTAACAATGGAGATGTAGCTCCAACAATATCGCTGGTGATGATA
>JBDLUO010000168.1:0-4482 GCA_039805285.1 Bacteroidota bacterium | reverse complement strand
AAAACAGAAAAGAGAGATGCGCTATATCCTGAATTGTTTTCTAAAGGCAATGAACAGTCGATAGAAAATGCGGTTGACTATGCCGTCGCAATGTATCGCGATGGAAAGCTGGTCAACAGTTTCAACGATTATCCATTTCCTGTTTCGCTTAGCTCAACCGACTTTCCAAATTCCGATCAGGTAGAAATAAAAAAAGAGGGTGTAAGCGAATGGTGGGATCATGCAGGTCCTGGCAAATGGGTCGTAATTGCTAGAGATACAAATATTACCCTCGAGTTAATTACGCTGTTCTCCTATATTTTTTGTGTGCTGCTTTTGATTGGAGCACTGATTTGGATAATCATGCACCTTTTCAGCATAAGGTTGAATAAAAATGACCTAAAAAAAATATGGTATCTCTCTATTCGAAACCAGATACAAGGAACCATTTTATTGATAAGTGCGATCTCTTTTGTTATCATCGGGTTTGCTTCGATTTGGTTTTTTGTCAATCGATTTGAGTCGACCAACAGAGAAAAATTGAGCAGAGTCATTCGGATTCTTGATAAAGAGATTCGAAAAAACATGGGTGATCGAGAGGGATTTTCCACAGCTGAATTAGACTCATCAGCCAATATCCTGAGTAAACTCCAATCTTCTCTTTCTAAAATTTCTGAAATTCATGGCGTTGATGTAAATATTTACGACATCAGTGGCAAGCTTACATTTTCTTCACTCTCCTTGCCATACAACAAAGGCATACTGAGTTCAACAATGAATCCCATTGCCTTTCATCATCTTTCAAGGTTGAATGAAAGTCAGTTTTTTCAGGAAGAAAAAATAGGAAAGTTGCGCTACATCAGTCATTATATTCCGGTATTGAATGATGATGGTGTTTCTATCGCGTTTTTAAACATACCTTATTTTACTTCAGAGACGGCACTCAGACAAGAGATTTCTAATTTTTTAATTACCATCATCAATTTGAATGCGTTTATTTTTCTGCTTGCAGGAATCATTTCGCTCTTCATTACCAACCGAATTGCACAATCATTTTCTTTGATTGCACAAAAGATGCAACAAGTGAATTTGGATATGCACAATGAACCAATTGTTTGGGATCGAAACGATGAGATCGGCGCATTGGTGAAACAATACAACAAAATGGTTTCGAAGCTAGAAGAAGGAGCTGCCAAATTAGCGAAAACAGAGCGTGAAGGGGCTTGGCGTGAAATGGCAAAACAAGTAGCGCACGAAATCAAAAATCCGTTAACACCGATGAAACTCAGCATGCAGTTTCTACAAAAAGCGATAGACCAGAAAGCACCGAATGTAGAAGAGCTGGCTTCTAATGTTTCAAAAACCTTGATCCAACAAATGGATCACTTAAGCAATATCGCCAATGCATTCAGTCAGTTTGCCCACATTGGAGAACCTCAGAAAGAATCTTTTTTATTGCACGAGGTCATTCAAAATGTAGTGGATTTGCATCAAATGAATAACGAAGTTCAAATGCATTGTCATTTGCTCAAAGAGCATGATTTCATCTACGCAGATAAAACCCAAATCAATCGTCTTTTTACCAATCTGATCATAAATGCACTGCAGTCTATTCCAGAAGATAAAACGCCGGAGATTAGAATCAGGCAATATATAGTGAACAAAGATGTGGTAACCGCAATCGTTGATAATGGCACAGGTATTCCAGATGAAGTTCGGGCGAATATTTTTACGCCTAATTTTACCACTAAATCATCTGGTACCGGACTCGGATTGGCTATGTGTAAAAGGATTGTAGAGCAGTCTCAAGGCGAAATTTGGTACGAATCCGAATATGGATTTGGTACCACGTTCTTCATCCGACTTCCCCTTCATAAAGAAGCATAAAAAACTGTTAAAGCAGGATTTTTGCTTTGCGATTCGAAGGTATTTAATTGAACGATACTACAATAAATAAATTACTGCATTAAGATTGAGAGTTTGATATTTCTTAAAAAATAAAATTAATATTGCTGTAATAAATCAGATGCTAAAATGGCTGCTCAAACATTTACGCTTTTAAGTACGGAACTTTCTGGACAAGCTGAAGAGAATCAGGTTTTCAACGGATTTGGTTGTACGGGAAGTAATATATCGCCTCAATTATATTGGGTATCTCCACCCGCAGGCACCAAAAGCTTCGCGTTAACCCTTTTTGATCCCGATGCTCCGACTGGAAGTGGTTGGTGGCATTGGCTGATTTTCAACATCCCACACACTTGCAACGAACTTGTTTCCGATGCCGGAAATCCTGAGTCGAATAAAGCACCCAAGGGTTGTATTCAAAGCATCAACGATTATAGTGCCTTCGGTTATGGCGGCCCTTGTCCACCTCCAGGCCATGGCATCCATCAATACATTTTCACCTTACATGCACTGGATATCGAAAAGTTAGACCTGTCCGAAAAAGCCAATCCTGCATTGGTCGGATTCAACATCAATGCTCACACCATACAAAAAACATCTTTGGTGATGTACCATAAAAGATAAATCTATGAGAAAAAACATATTGCTTATTGCCATTCTTTCTTTATCAACCTATTTTGGAATCGCTCAAAAAAATCCAGATCAGATTGGTGGCCGCAAAGACAAAAATGGATGTGTTCGCGCTGCTGGTTACCAATGGAGCGAACTTAAAAAAGAATGCATTAGAGCTTTTGAATTGCCTGTTCAATTGTTCGACGCAGAAAAAAAATGGAATGCCTCCTTTATTGTTGATCAAACTGGACTTAAGGCAGAAGTGTTTTGCAAGGAAGGACATTTCATCCTTACTAAAAATGAAGATGGGTGTTTTGAATATAAGAAGAGAAAAAAACAGCTTAAATTATGTAAAAAAGACAACCTATGGACGCTGAATTGCAATAGGGTAGTGTATTTCGGGTATCTCAACTAACTCATATACATCAGACCGCATCCTCTTGTTTCGCTGTTTTCTAAACGCCCTAAAATTTCGAAACGGCCATCAGGATATAATCTTCCAAGATCTTCTGTAGCAATGAAGCTACAGCTATGAATGTTGTGCAAGTCGATGATGTTTACCCCTCCAGTTAAAGGTTGTTTATTATCCTCTCCAACAATTCGAATATCCAACGGATCATCTTCTCTCCGAATGAGCAATTTTAAGCCAAAACCGGGTTCGAATATTCCTCCACCGGTAGAGTAGGCCTGACTCATCATTTCTGTCATTCCATATTCTGAGTGAATTTTTCCAACCCCAAAAAGTTGGCTAAATTTTTCGTGCAATTCGATTTTACTTAACTCTTTCCTTCTGCCTTTCATGCCACCTGTTTCCATAATGATCGTATGGTTTAGGTTCATCTGAAAAGCTTCTCCAAAATCGAGCAGGGCATAACTAACACCCAAAAGCAAGGTTGGAAGTCCGGAAGCTTCTCGTTTTATTATTTTTTCAGCCAGTTTATCGAACTCGTCTAAAAAGAAACCATTTTCTGGATTGTCGCTGATGAGCATCAGTTTGTCGGCCATATATACCAGTGAAGATCCGCCACGTTCCAGATAAGAAGGGAGCAAACAGAGAATCGCCATTTCTTTGGGATTGCCGTAATGTTTGGTAAAGCTTTTAATAAAGCTGTGTTCATAAAGTGAAAGAGAACGAACATAATGTTTGCTGGCTACGGAGCCGGTGGTTCCGCTGCTTTCAAAAATCATTTCCGGTTCAAAATTTCCGGTAATCACCTGGTTTGTTTTAAATGCGGAAATGGGTAAAAAAGGGATTTCATGAATTTCTTGTATATCAGATACATCCTTTCCAAGCAATTCAATGTACTTGCTGTAAATTGGATTGTTTTCTCGCTGATATCTAAAAACAGCTAAGGCCAACCGATCAAAATCCACTGGGTTGTGGTTTTTAATTAGGGAAACAAGGTTGTCAAGTTCTTTTTCTCCACTCATGATGACAAATTTGATGTTTTTTCTCCAAGGATTGATGGATTCGGCTAATTTTACGGAATAATAGTAATCCCATGAAACGTTTACTTACCTCATTTTTACTTTTGCTTATTCTTGCTTCTTGCAACAAAGATAAATTTACCTCGCAACCTCAAATTCGCTTCAATTCACTCAATCCTAATTATTGGACTAGCGATAATACCTCATTCTTCGGACCCAAAATAAGTTTCAATTTAAGGGATGCAGAAGGCGATTTCGGGTTTGAAGATGTGGGCATCTCTTATGTTTACCTACGAAATGCCGCAGACTCTGTTTCTCCGCCAGACTCCCTGCCTTTCCCAAATATGTTGATCACCGGAAAAAACAGTTTGGATGTAGATGTAGAAGTCGACATTGTAAGTGCACTTCCTCCAGCACATATACCCGGAAATTATACCGATACCATTTATTACGACATTTATGTTAAGGATTTCGCGGGCAATAAAAGCAACGTCATCCGAACTACGACACCCTTATTTTATTACACACCCTAATGAGGGTTAAGCGTTTTTTAACCGG
>JBDLUO010000167.1:0-4359 GCA_039805285.1 Bacteroidota bacterium | reverse complement strand
GTATGCTGATCAGAAGAACACAAATGGGCCAAAGTAGGGTAATCAAAATAATGTAGATAAACCACCAAACGAAGCCTTGTTCCAGTGAGGTAAGATTCAATATTCCTTTTCCTACTCGTGCACAGGCAGACCCTCCGAGTGCGAACGTGCAAATGATAAGCACCAGATTCAGCGAATTCACATTCCACCTGTTTTTCAATCTTGTAAACATCGTGCAAAGTTGAGGAAAAATGACATTGAAAAAAGAAATTCACGCACCAATAGATTTGTTGACACAATTATGACAATTGGTGATGGATCTATGCACAATACGTTGAAACACACAATAAACCAACAAAATTTTTTTTAAAAATGTTGATATAATCTCACTGCTCTGTATTACTTTTGTCCGCGAAATTGGATTTTTTCCACATTTAGACCCGATAACCGTATGAGTCGCTTCAGCCATATCATCTTCAAGTCCTTATTCGGACTCCTTATTGCCTTCTTGTTTTCTTTTCAGCAGCAAGCATTTGCCGCTGATGGAGAAGCCTTGTTTAAGGCCAATTGTGCAAACTGCCATAAACCCGATGCGGATTACACCGGTCCAGCCCTAAAAGGTTGGAGCACGCGTGTTCCTGATGCGGAATGGATTTACAAGTGGGTTGCCAATCCTGCTCAAATGATTGCTTCGGATGCCTATGCGAAGTCTTTGTTTGAAAAATGGAAGCCAACCGTTATGACTGCATTCGCAAATCTTAAAAAAGATGAGATTGATGCCATAATGAAATATGTAGATGATTACACTCCACCTGCACCAGTAGCTTCTGCAAATGGCCAAGCGGGTCAAGCTGGCGGAGATGACAATACCATGTTTTACGGTATTTTAACAATGATTCTTGCCTTGGTGGGATTCATTTTGTTGCAGGTAAACAGCAACTTACGTAAACTTTCAGACGAGAAAGAAGGCATTCATCGTGGTGAGCCTGTTCCTTTCTACCGCAATAAGACCTACATTATGTTGGTTGTTTTGATTCTATTTATTGTTGGCGGTTACAATACGGTGAACAGCGCCATCAATCTAGGAAGATCAAAAGACTATCAACCAAAACAACCAATATATTATTCACACAAAGTACATGCCGGAGCAAATCAAATCAGTTGTTTGTATTGCCACGGAAGTGCACAAGACAGCAAACATTCTGGCATACCCTCAGTGAATGTTTGTATGAATTGTCACATGGGAATTAAAGAATACAAAGGAGATCCAATCATCGCAGAAGATGGAAAGACAATCGATGGAACGGCAGAAATTCAAAAGCTTTACAAGTATGCTGGATGGAATCCGGACACAAAACAATACAATCCAGACAACAACAACGATGGAACGCCTGATGGTGCAAGTGCAATTCCTTGGGTTCGCATCCACAATTTGCCAGACCACGTTTATTTCAACCACAGCCAGCACGTTAAAGTAGGAAAACAACAGTGTCAAACTTGTCATGGCAATATTCAGGAAATGCCTGAAGTGTACCAATTCTCAGACCTTAGCATGGGATGGTGTATCAATTGTCACAGAGAGAGCAAGGTTGATTTCCACAACAAGGAAACTGGAGAAGGCAATAAGTTTTACAGCATTTACGAGAAGTTCCATAAAGATCTAAAAGACCATAAAATGGACAGCGTTACTGTTGAAAGCATCGGTGGAACAGAGTGTCAGAAATGTCACTATTGATAACGTATTTTTCTGATCGGACCCATAATCCAAAACTGAATTAATTAACTATGAGCAATAATAAGCACTGGCAGAGTTTCGGAGAACTTAACGAAACAACATCTTTCCAGAAATCCACCGAGAATGAATTTCAGGAGCAATTGCTACCTGCAGGTGAATTGGCCAACGAAGGTTTTGCCACAGGAAAAACAGCCAGAAGAGACTTTTTGAAATACCTGGGATTTAGCACAGCAGCAGCTGCGATAGCCGCAAGTTGTGAAATGCCGGTGAAAAAATCAATCCCTTATTTGCAAAAACCAGACAATATAACCCCTGGTGTTGCAAATTATTATGCTTCCACGTATATCAATGGCGGAGATGCAATCAGTGTTGTTGTAAAACAACGAGATGGCAGACCGATCAAAATTGAGGGAAATGAATCTTCTTCTCTAACAAAAGGAGGAACAAATGCACAAGCACAAGCATCTGTGCTTGATTTGTATGATACAACGCGTCTACGTCACCCACTTCAACGCAACGGAAACGACTTTAAAGAAGTTACTTCTTTTGATGCGTTTGATGGCATGATTGCGAATGGGATGAGTACAATGGGTGGAAAATCTTTGGTGCTCTTAACTTCAACCATTCACTCACCATCTACGTTACAGATTATAAATAATTTCCTCGCTAAATATCCAGGAAGTCGCCATGTACAGTACGATGCAGTAAGCTACAGCGGGATGTTGATGGCGAACGAAGCTTGTTACGGAAAGCGTGCTATTCCTTCATATCGTTTCGATTCAGCGAAAACCATCGTAAGCTTAGGCGCAGATTTTCTGGGAACTTGGCTTAGCCCGGTTGAATTCAGTCAACAATATGCTTCTAATAGAAGAATGAAAGCTGAAAACTCATCTATGAGTCGTCATTTTCATTTTGAATCGATGTTAAGCTTAACGGGAAGTAATGCAGATGACAGATATACACACAAGCCATCAGAAACGGGAGCTGTTGCTCTTGCATTGTTGGCAAAACTAGGTGGTGCTGTAACTGCTCCTTCTATTGCAGACGCTAATGTTAAAGCAGGTATAGAAAAAGCTGCTGCGGCGCTTTTGTCTAACAAAGGAGCTTCTTTGGTTGTTTGCGGAAGCAACGATACAAACATCCAAGTGGTAGTTAACGCGATAAACGAAATCATAGGCGCCAATGGAACAACCATCAATTGGGCGTTAACCAACAATACACGTAAGGGAACAGATTCTGAAATGAATAAATTGGTTTCAGACATCGAATCTGGAATGGTTGGTGGATTGATCGTTTACGGTTGTAACCCAGTATACGCTCATCCTGCAGGAAAAAAACTTGCAGCATCTATTTCTCGCCTTTCATTTAGCGTATCTATGAATGGTACAATGGATGAAACAACAGAAAACTGTAAATTCATCATACCTTCTCACCACTGGTTAGAAAGTTGGGGAGATGCAGAACCCGTTACCGGACATTACAGCTTCATTCAGCCTGTAATCAACCCACTTTTCAAAACGAGAGATTATCAAACCTCGCTTATGAAGTGGTCTGGTGGTGCAAAAGCAGTAGTTTCAGCTCCAGCTTCGAACGACACTACCTCTGTAACCACAACTGTTGTTGCTGCAGACGGAAATGATTACGAAACCTATCTAAAAAACTATTGGGTTGCCAAATTAGGCAGCGCAGATTTATATAATAGCACACTTCAAGAAGGTATATCAGAAATCGTACCTGTGACTGCTGCAGGATCCTATAACGGTGGATCACTTGCTGCTGCAGCTGCTAAAGCGGCAACAGTAAAAGCGGGTCCAGTTGAAGTAATGCTTTATGAAAAAGTTTCTGTCGGAAATGGCAATCAGGCAAATAACCCTTGGTTACAAGAACTTCCTGATCCGATTTCCAAAGTAACTTGGGACAATTACGCAATGATGAGCCCAGAAATGGCGAAACAACTCATCGGAATTGATGTAGTGAACAACCAACGTGAAGCAGATGCTTATGAGGTTACGCCTGAAAAACCAACCGTAAAAATTACCGCCAACGGACAAGCCATAGAACTTCCTGTATTGATTCTTCCTGGCATCAACGCAGCTACCATTGCCGTAGCATTGGGATATGGAAGATCAAGTTCAGACGCGAATCTATCATTAGAGCGCGTAGGACGTTCTGCAACTGGAGCAGGTAAAAACGCTTATCCAATGGTTGGATTCGACGGAATGAGTTACGCTTATTCTTTCGCAGCGACTGCCGAAAAAACCGGTAATACCTACCCATTGGCTCAAACACAGGTTCATGGCTCTTCGGAGAGCAGACCCGTGATATACGAAACAAGTTTATCGAGTCACAATAAAAACCCTGAAGCCGTTCTTGCTCATATCACACACGAGAAAGAAATGTTGTTGGCCGAAGGAAAACATGATTTTGTAAAAGAAGGAACCATTTATCCTGACTATGAAAAGCCAGGTATCAAATGGGGAATGAGTATCGACCTTAACACTTGTACAGGTTGTAGTGCTTGCGTGGTAGCTTGTACTGCAGAAAACAACGTAAGTGTAGTAGGTAAAATACAAGTGCAAAAAGCACACGAAATGCATTGGTTGCGCATCGACCGCTATTTTACCGGTGATGTTAAAAATCCAGAT
>JBDLUO010000166.1:0-4322 GCA_039805285.1 Bacteroidota bacterium | reverse complement strand
GGCAAGGTAATGCCGAAGACAATGAAGATGTGCTGGCGGGTTATGGACACGAGGCGTATCGGAGTATGCGAAAAAAAATCATCCAATCATTTGATCCATCACTTACACTCAATGAAGTTGAAAACCTAGTTGATAATACAAGAGGATTAATAAAAAAAGACATTCATGAAGCTGTGTCTCATTATGTAAAATATGGGCATCTGCAAAAAACTACGGATGACTCATACAACACCTGTAACCCCGAAACGGGAAGCTGGACTGAGCGTATATTGCCGTTTGAAGCGTACGATTTGATTTTTAACAAACATCATCTGTCCGTTCGCTATGAATCCGGGTTTTACAATACAGATAAAAAAGGGTTAAAAAAGGCGATTGCTCTTTTTGCCAATCTGTTACTGCCGATATTTGGTAAAAGAATCGCCCCTTTTATTTTTATCGAGACAAAAAATATCCACAAATAAAGAAACGGTTGCGTTTTATTTTATTTTTGAAAACCCAATTTAATCAACATGCGTCATTCGAAATACTCCATTTTATTTCTTTTTACAGGAATATTTTTACTGTTTATTTCTTTTACCCCACATCGTTCAAATCCAAAAAAAGGTAAAATTTCACTTGCAGATAGTATGATATACACCATACTTGTCGACAAGAGCGATTATGAATTAAAAGTATTTGATGATGAAGGATGGTACGCTACTTATCCCGTTGTTTTTGGCAGCAAAGATTTTGGAGATAAAATGCGTGAAGGAGATAAGAAAACACCCAATGGAAAGTATAAAATCATATTGAAAAAACACCACGTTAAATGGGGGCCCGAATTGTTATTGGATTATCCAACAAAAGAAAATGTTGTTCTTTTTAACGAAAGAAAAGCGAAAGGGTTGATTCCTAAAAATGCGAGAATTGGAAATGGAATTGCCATTCACGGAACCAGACCCGAAGAAGAATGGACCATTGATCAGGAATACAGTTGGACAGATGGTTGCATTTCATTGAAGTATACCGAAATGATAGACTTATTCAGTTACATCCCATCTGGTACCAAGGTTACCATTCAGCCCTAAAATTTGTTTTTGATTTTTATCAGGTTGGCATCACCGTAACTCAGAAATCTGAAATCACGATTGATAGCGTAATCGTAGCATTTTTTCCAATCTTCACCAATGGCAGCCGCAACCAACAATAGCAGCGTCGATTTAGGTTGATGGAAGTTGGTTATCAAATGGTCTGCGACCCTAAATAAATAACCTGGTGCAATCAGCAATTGCGTTTGAGTAAATAGCTTGGATTTTCCTTTTTGATTCAGCCAATGTAACAGATGGGTAAGTGCTTCCACTTTGGTTAAGGTGGTATTTTGCATGCCTGAGTCATAAACATCCCATTGCTGGATTACAGGATTGTTTACCGAAGGGTTGTTGGCTACGTGAACACCAAGCCAATATAGAGATTCTAACGTGCGTAATGATGTGGTTCCTACAGCAACAATTTCACCTTGCTGTTCGATTAATTTTTGTATTGTCTCTTTTTCAACACTGATCCATTCTGAGTGCATTTCATGGTTCTCCATTCGATCGGCTTTAACCGGTTTGAATGTACCGGCGCCTACATGAAGACTAACAAAAGCTTTTTCTATTTTTTTGATTTTCATCCGTTCAAAAACGGCGTCAGAAAAATGCAAACCTGCAGTTGGGGCAGCAACAGAACCTTCTTCTTTGGCATAAATGGTTTGATATCTTTCCGGATCTTGTACATCCGTTTTTCGTTTGATGTATGGAGGAAGGGGAACATCACCGAAAATCAGCAAAATCTCGGCAAGCGTTTTTTCTTTAGGCCACCACTCAAATTGAATGAGATTGTCATCTGTGGCTTTAGATATCAAAGTGGCTCTGAGTGTAACAGTCTCACCCTGATTATTTGCTTCTACATCCAAATAAGGTTCTTTCCATTTTGCAACACCACCAATCATGCATTTCCATTGGCTTGTTTCTGTTTGCTCCATAATCCGAACATAATCTGTAATATCTCCGGATGGTTCCAGACAGAATACTTCAATGAGACTTCCTGTTTTTTTTGGGAAACGTAAACGGGCATGAATCACTTTGCTGTTGTTGAAAACAAGCAATGCATTTTCAGGTAAAAATGTTGTAACATCAGAAAAAATGGATTCTTCTATTTTTTCGTTGTTGTACACCAACAGTTTCGATGCGTCTCTCTGATCTAGGGGTCTCAAAGCAATGCGGTCCTCTGGTAATTCGTAATGAAAATCGTTGATTGAAGTGTTTTTAACGTTGATCACTAGGGTAGGGTTAAAAATGAATTGGAATCTGTGGTGGTTTTTAGCTTCTGCCAAGAATGATTGATTCTACTACAGAAGAATCTAATAGGGTAGTGGTGTCACCCATATTGTTTAAATCTCCTTCTGCTACTTTTCTTAAGATTCGTCTCATGATTTTTCCGCTTCTTGTTTTTGGAAGCCCGGATACAATTTGAATTCTATCTGGTTTTGCAATTGGCCCAATCAATTTGGAAACGGTTTGCATGATGTCTTTTTTCGTGTGTTCTTCGTCGTTATGTACAGCAGATAAAATGACAAAAGCATAGATGCCTTGACCTTTGATGTCGTGCGGATACCCAACCACTGCGCTTTCCACAACGCCAGTATGCATGTTAATGGCATTTTCTACTTCGGCGGTTCCGATTCGGTGTCCGCTTACGTTTAGTACATCATCCACTCTGCCTGTTATTCTATAGTCTCCGTCTTCGTCTCTCATGCAACCATCTCCTGTAAAATAAAGGTTTTCGTACGTGCTGAAATAAGTGAGTCTGCAGCGTTCATGGTCACCGAATGTGGTTCGGAGCATGCCGGGCCAAGGAAAACGTATACAAAGATTACCAGAAACATTGTTTCCTTCAATCACTTTTCCGTTCTCATCTACCAACACGGGTTGAATGCCAGGCAATGGTTTTGTAGCAAAAACGGGCTTGGCTTCTGTAACTCCAGCCAAATTAGAAATCATGATGCCTCCTGTTTCTGTTTGCCACCAAGTGTCTACAATCGGCGATTTCTTTTTTCCAATTTTTTCATCATACCAATGCCAGGCCTCTGCATTGATTGGTTCTCCTACACTTCCCATTACCTCAAGTGAACTCAAATCTTTTCCTTCAATGGGTTCTGTTCCAAATCCCATCAAGCTTCGAATGGCAGTTGGTGCAGTGTAAAGTATGTTTACTTTGTGCTTTTCAACAATCTCCCAGAATCTTCCAGCATCAGGCCAGGTTGGTATCCCTTCAAACATAAGTGATGTTGCACCCGCGCTCAATGGTCCATAAAGAATATAGCTGTGACCGGTTATCCATCCGATGTCCGCTGTACAAAAATGAATCTGTCCTGGCTTGTATTGAAAGACATTCACAAAAGTATAATGGGTCCATACCATATATCCAGCGCAGGTATGTACGACTCCTTTTGGCTTCCCCGTACTGCCTGAGGTATAAAGGATGAAAAGCATATCCTCCGAATCCATCAACTCTGGGGTGTAATGGCTCAATCCTTTTTCACGTATAGCATTCATCTCGTCTTCCCACCAACAATCTCTTCCCGATAACATACTCACGGGTTCGCCTGTACGCGTAACAACTATTGTTTTTTCAACTGATTCACAACTCAGTAAAGCTACATCAATGATTGACTTTAGCGGAATGGTTTTGTTTCCTCGAAATGCGCCATCACTTGTGATTACGAGTTTACAAGATGCGTCGTTGATTCGATCGGCAATACTTTGTGCAGAAAATCCGCCAAAAACTACGGAATGAACGGCGCCAACCCTTACACAGGCAAGTACTGCAATGGCAAGTTCGGGAACCATCGGCATGTAAATACAAATTCGATCTCCTTTCTTGATGTTATTCTTTTGCAATACATGTGAAAAAAGACAAACCTCATTCAACAATTCTTTATAGGTCAATGTCCTGCTTTTTTCTTTAGGATCATTCGGTTCCCATATCAAAGCAGCACGATCTGGATCCGATTCGGCCCATCGATCCAAACAATTCTCTGTAATATTCAATTTTCCTCCAGCAAACCACTCCACTTTCGGTTCTGTAAAATTCCAATCTAAAACATTGTCCCATTTTTTTTGCCAGCGAAAATGAGAAGCGATTTCACTCCAGAAGGCTACCGGATTTTCAATGCTTTCTCTGTATGCCTGTTCGTAGGCTTCCTTGGTTTGAATCTGATAGGGATAGTTCATGTTAATTCATGGATTGTTGAAGTGGACTTGTTGAAATATCTTTTGCAAATCTATACACACAATCCTGAA
>JBDLUO010000165.1:0-5727 GCA_039805285.1 Bacteroidota bacterium | reverse complement strand
TCTTAACATATGCTTGTTAAATGAGCCGATATTTTTAAACCCTATTTGTTTTCTCCATACTTCTTTTTCATGGCCAGATATACTCCATTCGTCCAACCAAAACCATCTAATCCTTGATTGTTTTTTGATCCTGCTTCGAATTTCAAATCCTCAACATTATACATCGGCAACACTTTAGCAGTACGCTCAAACTCCATATCATTTCTTTTTATCCATCTCAAAGAAATATCTTTTGCCAAGTCTTTCTGTCCACAACGATCCAAACCCATAACTGTCATCCATTGTATCGGAGCACTGCCATTTGGCGCATCCCATTGTTGACCAGAATTTCTTGCTACCGAAACTATGCCTCCCGGCTTCAATACATTTTTCTGTAACACGATAGAGGCCTTCCCCATTTTTATTTTTTGCGCTTTGATGTCTTCGATGTCAAAACAAAAAGGGAACATACCCGCCGCAGTAATCAAATCTTTTTTCTTGTATTTCTTGAACTGAAAATCGGTGTAATAATTAAGTTTCTCGTTCCAAAAAAAAGCATTGAAGCCTCCTCTTTTATAGAATCCTGCTTCAGCGTTTTTAACTCCTTGAATTTTACGCGCTTTAATAATGATCGATTCCATATTTACGATCATTGCATTCAAGTCAACAGGCAAAATCTCAGTGGTTTCTATGCTATTCAAATTTTCGCCGTCCGAAAACCAACGACTGCTCAAATTCCACCCGCTGCAATCTGCTGCTCGGATGTTTCGGTATAATATCGAACGAAGACTGTCTGAAAAGCGCTTTTCAGCAAATGCTGATTCAAATTTTTTATTCTGCAAATCTGATGTTATGCAGTTTTCTACAATTGCAACATCCTGAGAATAATACTCTGCCCTTGGAATATCCAAATCATCCCAATATCTGTTTAAATAGGTTCCATCTTTTAAACGTACTACCCTTTTGTTCGCATCTCCAAATTTCAATTCCTTTGCTCCTTCCATCCAGTACGCATATTCACGTTCCATAGCTGAAAGATATTTACCATAAATAAAGTCACCTTTCAATTCGGCAAGCATTTCAACCATCATCGCAAAAAATGGAGGATGAGTTCTACTCACAAAATAGGTTCTATGTCCAATAGGAATATGTCCAAATTGGTTGATGGTAAATGCAAAATTATCAACCATAAATTGAATTGCTTCAACTTGCCTATTTTCCCTGAGTCCTAACATGGTAAAATAACTATCCCAATAATGTATTTCACGAAAATTACCTCCGGGCACAAAATAAGAATCAGGTATTTCCAATAAACTGCCGAAAGGGTCGTAGCTACCTGTCGACTCTCTTTCTAAAATTGACCACGCACTGTTGATGTGGTTCGAGAGTTCTTTTTCTTGTTTGATGTAATTGAAAGCCGGCGGATTGGTTGGCAATCTAAAATGATCCAATACAAATTGTTTTAAATCTAAGGTTGATTTATCTGCAGATTCATATTCGTTGATGATTATTCCAGGATCCATTTTTGCGATGCAGTCTGCAAATGTTTTATCATCGGGGAAAACATGTGCCATCTGGACATCAATGAAAAGCTGTCCATACAATTCATTGGGTGCTGGTAGATATATTTCTTGTGCCTGATTTTTATTGCAGACAATAAGAAAAAAGAGAAATGATATCCAATTTTTCATGCTTTTGCGTTGTATATCGATTACATACATTGATAAGACACCTGTTGAGTTATCAAACCAATTGAATGTGGTGTGCTAACCCCTTGAGACTCTAGTTCAATGCACAATTGAATGTATTGAATTCTTGTATGATGATGAAAGCGTTTAAAGAAACGACTTCCTTACTAATTGGAAACACCAGATTATTTCAATTCAAAAACAGCTTCAGATACATCTCTGGAATTGCTTCCGACAAAAATTGAAAACTTACCGGGCTCCAAAACTGGATTGCCATTGGTGTCATAAAAACTGAGGTCTTTGGCACTGATTTTAAATGTCACTTCTTGAACATCTGCAGGCGCAAGTTTTACCCTTTGAAATGCTTTCAATTCTTTAACTGGCCTTACCAATGATGCAACATGGTCTCTAATGTAGAGTTGTACGATTTCTTCGCCTGGCTTTTCTGATTGATTGCTTAGGGTAACCTTAACCGTTAAAGTGTCAGATTTAGACATGCTATTTTTAGAGAGTTTCATATCCGAATAACCGAATTGGGTGTAGGTTAAACCATATCCGAATGGATATAAAGGTTCGTTCGGTATATCGCGATAACGGCTGTACCAATCGCCTCCTGGATCCGAAGGAGCGGGTCTGTTCGTATTGAAATGATTGTAATAAACAGGGATTTGTCCTACGGCATAAGGAAAACTCATAACTGTTTTTCCCGTTGGACTCTGGTCTCCGGAAAGAACATCTGCAATGGCTGTTCCAGTTTCAGTTCCTAAAATCCAAGTTTGTAACATGGCATCCACATATTTTTCCGCTTCTGTAAGCACCAATGGTCTTCCACTGGAAACCAAAGCAATAATAGGTTTACCCAATTTTCTGAGTTCTTTCAATAAATCCAATTGACCTTGCGATATCTCAGGCTGAGCCAATGCACGATCTTCTCCAGCCATCTTTCCACTTATTCCAATGTTCACAACAATCACATCGGCGTTAAATGATTTCTGAATGGCGTCACTGATCAATGTTTCAGTTGTTGTATTGTTTGGTAAATATCCTTTTGCAAAAGTTACGTTACCATTGAAACGTTGCTCTAGCCCTTCTAAAATACTCACTGCGTCCTCTGTTTTTCCTTGTGCAACCCAAAAGTCGAACATATCCTCTTTGCTTTCTGCATAGTGTCCGATTAATGCAATTTTGACATCATTTTTTAAAGGCAGAATGCTTTCATTGTTCTTAAGCATAACAATAGATTGTACAGCGGCTTGTCTTGCTATGCTTCTGTGTTCATCCGTAAAAAGATTCATCATTTCTTTTCTCGAATTACAGAAGTAAAATGGATCTTCAAAAAGTCCGAGTTTGAATTTATAATACAGAATTCTCCCAACTGCTTCGTCGAGTTGAGCAACAGTTAGTTTTCCTTCTTTAATCAACTCTGGAATAAATTTGTAAGAAGCACTGGATTCCATATCCATCATACTGCCAGCTTGCATGGCCTTCAATGCTGCATCTTTGCTGTCTTTCGCATACCCATGGTTCATCATTTCATTGAAAGAACCCCAATCGCTCACTAAAAATCCTTTGAATCCCCATTTCTTTTTAAGCACATCATTTACCAAGTATTTATTTCCGCTTGCAGGAACCCCTTCTACGATATTAAATGAATTCATCACCGTTGCCGCACCCGCTTCCACCGCTGCTTTGTAAGATGGAAGATATTTGTTCCAAAGCATAAAACGTGAAACATCCACCGTGTTGTACTCTCTGCCTGCTTCTACTGCACCATAAGCTGCGAAGTGTTTAACACAAGCCAAGATATTTTCATTTCCTTTTAAATTGCCCTGAAATCCTTTTACTCTTTTCGCAGAAACCACAGATGCCAAATAAGGATCTTCTCCCGCACCTTCCATCACTCTACCCCATCTTGGATCGTTACTGATATCGCACATCGGCGCAAAAGTCCAATGTATACCTGCTGAAGCTGCTTCTTTTGCCGCAATAGAGCTGTTCACTTCAATTTGATCTAAATTCCAACTGCATGCCTCAGCTAGTGGTATAGGGAAAATGGTTTTGTAACCATGAATTACATCCAATCCAAACAATAAAGGAATTTTCAATCTGCTTTTTGTAGCTGCTTCTTGAATGGCTCTCGTTTCTTTAGTACCAATCACGTTCAACAATGAACCAACCTTCCCTTCTTGCACCAATTTAATCTTGTTTTTTTGAGCCTCGTCTTTTAAGGCTGGGCCTGTAAATGCACCGCCATTCAACTGATTCAATTGCCCTGCTTTCTCCTCTATGGTCATTCTGCCAAGAAGATCTTTTACTCTTAGGTCTATGCTAAGTTTGGCATTTTGATAAGGCAAATTATTTTGTGATTGTGCCACACCAAATAAGGTTGTAAGAAAAAGCGCTAAAATAACTTTCATGAATTGGGTTTTAAATACGTTTGTTTGATAAATGTCAACTAAATTAAACTAACATTAAATGAGACAACAAAATAAGCTAAAAATTTTGAACGAATGTCATGTATAAGAAAGAAAAGAGAAACCATTTACCATATGTTACGCGGACATTCTTCTGGTTTTCTGCCAATAGTTACTCCAATTAAAATCTCATGTGTGTTTCCCGCATAAGTGTTGAGTCTGCTGTTCGCACTGGAATTGTAAGAATAACTGATTTTTAAAGCCTTGCTCACAGATACCCCGGCCATGGCAGCAACTCCACTGAGTTGATCTTTAATCCGATAACCCAATCCTACCCAAAGCAATTCTTCATAATTTAATTTGGTGTTCAAATGAACGAAAGGAGGCAATGGATTTATATATTGAATGGCGATGGAAGGAACAATAGATATGCTATTGTTCAGTTGAAGAAAGTACCCTGTTTGAAAAAAATAATGAGACTTGAAATAATCGCCGTAACTGTTCGATTTTACATATTTTAGTTTTGAAGGAACCAAATTCAATACAGAAGCTCCGGCAAAAAATTGACCATCATAGACCAAAAGACCTGCTCCGATTTCGGGCATGAGTCGGCTCAAATCTCCGCTTCCGTAGCCAACAGCGGGGTCATTCGGATCCAAATTGCCCCAAACAATTTTACTTCGATCTAAATTCACGTTGGTAAATCCGGCAGAAAATCCACCTGCCAAAGTAAATGTATTGCTGATGGGCTTGTGAAACGAATAGGACAAACCCAAGCTTACCCTGTTTATGTAACCGGCTCTATCGGAAATAAAGGTGAATCCCAATCCATGATGAGCCACAGGTGTGGTGATTCGGTCTCGATATCGTATAACCGGATTGGTTGCCTTTTGCTGCATCGAGGTTGCGGCATTGTCACCATTCTCTTTTCCAAGGGGTTGCTGAACCGTAAGGTAAGAGGTAATTGGAGCGCCTTCGATACCAGACCACTGATTTCGGTAACTGAACTTTATATCGGTATAGCTTTCCATGCCTGCAAAGGCCGGATTAAGGATATAATTATTCAATAAGTACTGCGTGTAATAAGGCTTCTGCTGTGCGTGAGCGACAGCTAGCATGAAGTAAAACGATATGACAAGAAAGGCCTTTTTCACTGAGTTCGCAAAGATACGCAGTGGAAGTGAACTACGAAGCCTTTAGTCTTTTGGGTATTGAAAAGAAAGTAAATGATTAATACACGCCAAGTTTATCAAGATCCTCCTGACTCATACTTGGAGGCATCTCTCCTTTCCTGATTTTCTCAATGATTTTTCTTGCGACCAATTCCGCCATTTTCTTTGTTTTGAATCCTTTGTTCCCCGGAACGCCAGGCTTACTGGGCTGATGGATCAGCTTTTTTCCATTGGAATAAATGTCGTAGCACCATGTTTTAGATGCTGCAGGTATGATTTTATACGTGAGTTTGTCCTGAGGTTGATTTTTGATGGCTGATGCTATATGATAATGGGAATGATGAGCCATCAAATCGATATGATTCGAAAGAAAGCAGAACAAAATGTATGCTATTAGCTGTTTTTTCATTTTTTGTTCATATTTATTACAAGTGTTTACTCGGATGAAAGCTACTGATTCACATCAAAACTACT
>JBDLUO010000164.1:0-3847 GCA_039805285.1 Bacteroidota bacterium | reverse complement strand
AGCGTTCAACATAATTTCAATTGACATGAATACGATGATAGCATTTCTTCTATACAATACCCCAAATACCCCAATACTAAAAAGTATTGCGGATAAAAAAAGATAATTTTCGATACCAATTTGATTTAAAATATTGTCCATCTTATTTCGTTGATTTTTCTTTTTTAGATAATAATACAGCTCCAATCATCGCAACCAATAACAATACAGATGCATATTCAAAAGGAACCATAAATTCGTTTAACAGTACTTGACCTAGTTTTTTAATGGATTGAAAATCTTCTCCATTGTTATCATAATCGCCAACAATAGTTTTAGAATTGATGAAAATAGCAATAAAAATAAGGCACATCAAACAAATCACTACAATAGCTCCAAGTCTCGTAATTCGGGGCTTATGGACTTCATTCTCCTTATTCAAATTCATCAACATGATGGTGAACAGAAACAAAACCATAATGGCACCAGCATAGACAATAATATGAACCACTGCTAAGAATTGGGCATTAAACAACAAGTAATGTCCTGCAATACTAAAGAAACAAATCACTAAGTAAATTGCTGAATGGATAGGGTTTCTACTATAAATGGTAAGAAACGCAGTTCCAAGTGTGATTGCAGATAAAATGTAAAATAATAATAGTATGGGTGACATTTAATTAGCGTTTTTAAGTTGAGTATTTTTCATAGCAACATCCAACGGCATTACTAATTTATCTTTTCCAAAAATAAAATCTTCTCTGTGGTATTGAGCCGGAACCAATTCTTTTGATAATGTAAGATAAATAGCGTCTTTCGGACAAGCTTCTTCACACAATCCGCAGAAAATACAACGAAGCATGTTGATTTCATAGATTTCAGCATATTTCTCTTCACGGTACAAATGTTCTTCACCTGCTTTTCGTTCTGCTGCTTTCATTGTGATCGCTTCTGCTGGACAAGATAAAGCACACAACCCACAAGCTGTACAGTTTTCTCTACCTTGTTCATCGCGTTTCAACATGTGTTGCCCACGATAAACTGGGCTAAATGGTCGCACCTGTTCAGGGTACTGAATGGTTACTTTTCTAGTAAATAAATGTTTGATTGTGATAAACAAACCTTTTACGATGGCAATCAAATAAAGTCGTTCCCAAAAAGTCATTTGCTTATTGGATACTTGTTTTTTTCTGCCCGATAATGATATAGCTTCTATATTCATTTTAGAATCCTAAAAATGTTAGTATTTCATTTCTTAACAAGACAATTCCTGTAATGATAATGTTGATGATTGAAAGCGGAATTAATATTTTCCAGCCCAAATTCATTAATTGATCGTATCTAAATCTTGGAATCGTCCAACGCACCCACATGTAGAAGAAAATAAATCCACATATTTTGATGAATAAGGCTAAAAACCCAAGAATGTTAGCTGTATTTACTCCCCAATTTTCTATTGCCCAAGCCATTCCTGGATAGTTGTATCCTCCAAAGAAAAGCACAGATAAAATAGCAGAAGAGATAAACATGTTTGCATATTCTGCAAATAAATAAAATCCCATTTTCATCGAAGAATATTCGGTATGATATCCTCCAATTAATTCTGACTCACATTCTGCTAAATCAAAGGGTGTACGATTGGTTTCTGCAAAAGCGCAAATCAAAAAGATTAAAAACGAAAGTGGTTGGTAGAATACGTTCCAATTCATTCCGGCTTGTTGAACCGAAATTTCTTTCAAACTCAATGTACCAGTCATCATCAACAAAGCAATCATAGACAATCCCATAGCCACTTCATAAGAAACCATTTGAGAGGCAGCACGAACGGCTCCCATCAATGAGAATTTATTGTTGGAAGCCCATCCACCAATCATGATTCCGTATACACCTACAGAAACTACTCCGAAAATGTACAATAAGGAAACATCGATATCTGTGGCTTGCAATACAATATCTCTACCAAACAAGTGTAATTTGTCGCCCCACGGAATCACCGCACTGGTCATAAGAGCCGTACTCATTGCGATTGCTGGTCCTACGACAAATAAAAATTTATTAGGAGTATTAGGAAAAAACTCTTCTTTAGAAAAAAATTTTAATCCATCGGCAAGTGGTTGTAATAACCCCCAAGCTCCTGCTCTATTGGGTCCGATTCGATCTTGTAAAAAAGCGGCCACTTTACGTTCAGCCCAAGTAGAATACATGGCCATAATCATTGTAAGGGCAAAAACGGTTACAATAACAACGCTTTTTTCTATAATAAATGCACTATCCATTTTTTATGATTTAGAATTGTTAGTTGTAAACGGTATCTCTACCATACTGATTTTCTTTCTATCTTGATCTCTACCTTCTAAGATTCCTTTTTCGGTTTCGATCACTACTTTTTCAAGTTTTCTTGTATAATTATTTTGATTGATTACTGAATCTTTCTCGAATTTTCTTGGTCCTTCAACAATCCAATCCGCTACTTCTTTTTTATCGTAACGACATGTGTTGCAGATAAAATCTTCCACTTCGTGGTACTCGTCTTTTCGTGCAGTAACACGTTGAATTTCATTTCCAAACATCCACAAAGTTGTTTTTCCACAACATCCAGGAGTAGTACATTCTCTGTGCGCGTTGAATGGTTTATTGAACCATACTCTAGATTTGAAACGGAACGTTTTATCGGTCAATGCTCCTACAGGACATACATCAATCATGTTTCCTGAGAACTCATTGTCAATTGCTGCAGAAATACACGTTGAAATTTGCGCGTGATCTCCTCTATTTAAAACACCGTGAACTCTATTATCTGTTAATTGCTCGGCTACTTGCACGCAACGCTGACAAAGAATACAACGATTCATGTGCAGTTGTATTTTATCACCAATGTTTTCTGGTTCAAATGTTCTTTTTTCTTCAATAAAACGAGATTGTGATTTTCCGTGTTCGAAACTTAAATTTTGCAAATCACATTCCCCTGCTTGATCACAAACCGGACAATCCAATGGGTGGTTAATCAACAAAAATTCGGTTACAGATTTTCTAGCTTCGGTTACTCGTTCAGATGATTTACTTGCGATCTCCATACCATCTTGACATCCTGTAACACAAGAAGCAACAAGTTTTGGCATAGGTCTTGGATCGGCATCGCTCCCTTTGGTAACATCTACTAAACAACAACGGCATTTTCCGCCGGTGCCTTCTAATTTAGAATAATAACACATGGCTGGCGGAACAGATTCTCCACCAATCATACGAGCAGCTTGCAAGATCGTTGTGCCTGCTTCTACTTCAATTTCTTGACCGTCTATGGTTACTTTCATTATCTAATATTGTTTTTTTAGGTTCGAGTACTTTCTTTAATTTGAAAATTACTAGAAACTTGAAACTATTTTATCCTTCTTATTTTACTATTAAATGCTTTACACTTTGAAAAGGCTCGGCCACAAAGTGATCTCTATTTTTTACCTTTTCTGGGAAACGGATATGGTATTCAAACTCGTCTTTAAAGTGACGAATTGCAGCTGCAACAGGCCATGAAGCCGCATCACCCAATGGACAAATCGTATTTCCTTCAATTTTGGATTGAATGCTCCATAACAATTCGATATCTTCTTCGCGACCTTGTCCGTTTTCGATACGCCACAACACTTTTTCCAACCACCCTGTTCCTTCACGGCATGGAGTACATTGACCACATGATTCGTGGTGATAAAAACGTGAGAAATTCCAGGTGTTACGAACAATACATGCCCTGTCATCATAGACAATAAATCCACCTGAACCCAACATAGATCCGGTAGCAAATCCACCATCTGATAAACTTTCATACGTCATCAAACGATCTTCACCTGCCGCCGTTTTATAAATTAAATGTTCG
>JBDLUO010000163.1:0-10444 GCA_039805285.1 Bacteroidota bacterium | reverse complement strand
TGTTGCTACCGTTTTGGCTACCATGGTTTTAGGACAGGAAGTAACGGGTCCGAATGGTACTGCATTAATGGACAATTTCGGAGGTTTATCTCCTATCTTATTGCCAATGTTGATCGCAGGTGTTGGTATTATCTTGTCTATCATTGGTACTTTCTTTGTAAAAATCAGCGAGAATTCACCATTAACTACTTCTGTAGTTCAAAAGGCATTAAATATGGGTAACTATGGTTCAATGATTCTAACTGCTGTAGCATGTTATTTCTTGGTGAACTATACTCTACCTGAAACAATGACACTTCGTGGACTAGAATTCACTAGAAATGGAGTAATTGGTGCTATTGCGGTTGGTCTGATTGTTGGTACTTTAATGAGTATCATCACAGAATATTATACTGCAATGGGCAAACGTCCAGTTTTAAGTATCATCAAACAATCTAGTACAGGTCACGCTACAAATATCATTGGTGGATTAGCAATTGGAATGGAATCTACATTCCTACCTATTATTGTTTTAGCTGCTGGTATCTATGGTTCTTATGCATGTGCTGGTTTATACGGCGTAGCCATTGCTGCAGCTGGTATGATGGCAACAACGGCTATGCAACTTGCCATTGATGCATTTGGTCCGATTGCAGACAACGCTGGAGGAATTGCTGAAATGAGTGAATTACCTGCTGAAGTTCGTGAAAAAACAGATATTTTAGATGCGGTTGGTAACACAACAGCAGCAAGCGGGAAAGGATTTGCCATAGCTTCTGCTGCACTTACTTCTTTGGCATTGTTTGCTGCTTTCGTAGGAGTTGCAATGCCAGACAATCAACACATTGATATTTATAAAGCGGATGTTTTAGCTGCTTTATTTGTTGGCGGAATGATTCCTTTCATTTTTTCATCTTTGGCCATCCGTGCGGTGGGTGAAGCTGCAATGTCGATGGTTGAAGAAGTTCGTCGCCAATTCAGAACCATTCCTGGAATTATGGAAGGAACAGGCAAACCTGAATATGATAAATGTGTGGCCATATCTACAGAAGCTTCTTTGAAGAAGATGATGTTACCAGGTGCTATCACCATCATCTCTCCTATCTTAATTGGTTTCACGATGGGTCCAGAAGCTCTAGGTGGTTTCTTGGCAGGTGCTACTGTAAGTGGTGTATTGATGGGAATCTTCCAAAACAACGCTGGTGGTGCTTGGGATAATGCTAAAAAATCATTTGAAAAAGGAGTTGAAATAAACGGAGAAATGTATTACAAAAAATCAGAACCACACAAGGCCTCTGTAACTGGAGACACTGTGGGAGATCCATTTAAAGATACATCTGGTCCTTCGATGAACATCCTTATCAAATTGATGAGCATCGTGTCGCTGGTAATTGCTCCAACATTGGCGAAAATGAAATGCAACAACGAAGCCTCTTCAATTAAAATCGATAAAACAATCAAAGCAACTGTTGCTCAAAAAAGCATCAATGCTTCAAATACGATTATCATTAAATAATCTGTTTTAAGGATTATCTACAACCTACTGATTTTAAAAAATCCCGGTTCCTCTTGGTTCCGGGATTTTTATTTTTGGTTTCAGATTCTATAAACTTAATCCTATATTGCATCAGTTCAAAAGTAAAAACCAGATCAATATGAAACCCACCGAAAGTGAATTGGAAATTCTCGCCGTGCTATGGAACCAAGGTTCTGCATCGGTTGGAGATGTGCACGAAGAAGTTAGTAAAACTAAGAATGTTGGATACACCACAACGTTAAAACTCATGCAAATCATGCATGAAAAAAAGATGGTACAAAGAGATGAATCTGCCAAGAAGCATATATACACTCCAACCATTTCCAAAGAAGAAACACAATCTTATTTGCTACAAAAAATGATAAACAACTTGTTTGGCGGATCACCTGCCGGACTCATCTTACAAGCATTGGGAAACCACAAAACAAGTATAGATGAATTGAATGAAATTGAAAAGAAAGTGAATGATTTAAGGAAACTTAAATAACCATACACCAATGAGTAAGATCTGTTTAGATATAACTACTACCCTTTTTCATAGCTTATGGCAATCAGGTGTTTTATATTTAGCTTATTTTATTTGCTCCATTTTCAGGAATAATAACTCCCCAGAATGGAATAGAAAATTTGCCGTCTCCATACTCATTTCTCAATTTTTTATTTCTCTAATTACCTTCTTTCTTGTACATCAAATAGATAATTCCTTCACCCTTCCCTTGCTTGATGCCGCTGTTCATTTCAATTCAATAACCACGCCAAGCAATTCTGTCTATATCGTATCGGCTTACAGTTTTATTTTTTTCATGAAACAATCCAGTTCGTATTTCAGGAGGATTGTTTTTACAAAGCAACTTGTACAAGAAATGATTTTGCCGACAGAATCGTTCATTTCTTTGGTTCGTAAACACAATACAACCCTTCATTTTCGTGGACAAATTCGTTTTTTCTTTCACAACAGAATAAACTCTCCATTAACCATCGGTTTTTGGAAGCCGATAGTCATTTTTCCAATCGCGCTCGTCAATCAACTTAGCACAGCAGAAACAGAAGCTTTGATTTTACATGAATTGCATCACATCAAAAATTGCGATTTTCTTTTTCTCCGACTGGCTACTTTAATACAAAATCTCTTTTTTTTCAATCCATTCATTTATCTGATTAAAAAAAACATAGAGGCCGATATGGAGTTGTCCTGCGATCATGCGGTATTGCTCAAACAAAAGGATATGATTTCATACGCGGTTGCGCTTCAAAAAACGGCAGCTTTCGCTTTGCATAAAAGCCAAATGCAAACCATTAACGCAATCGGAACCAAAGGGAAAATCCTTTACCGTTTAAACCAATTTCCTTGGTTGATGAAAACAAAATATCACTCAAACTACCCAATAGCCACTTTGGCTCTACCGGTTTGCATCCTTTTTTTTATGTCCATTTTTGGCAACCCAGAACCAACAATTGAAAAAGGTTACACCAAAATTTATACTTATGAAAAAGCAAGTTCTCAAAATAGGTCAACTCTTCTCATCCCCAATAAGAATAAGAGAATAATAAAATCAAGTAAAAGCGTATCAAATGAATTGGCAAATTTAGATGAGACGCAAAGCCAAAGCCAGTTTGATGTATTTCAAAATCCATCTTCAACCCCTTCATTACTCACTTCATTTGTAGCAGAAAACAACAGCAAGCAGTTGACCATTGAGGAAGAAACCTCAGGAACAGGGATTAGAACAACGTCTTCTTTTTTAGTCCTGGACGAAAACGGAATCATGCAAAATACCTGGTTGTGGTCTGTTGAAGAAACCATTGAAACCACAGACAGCATTTATATCGATACCTTGGTTCAGTTTCATGAATATGTAGAAGATCTGCGTTAATCTACTTATTTGATTATCGTAACATATCCCGTCATTGCGCTTCTTCCACTTCCTGGCTCTATCACGTAATAGTAAGTATCGATAGGCAATGGCATTCCTCCTTTTGTTCCATCCCATGGATTCCCATATCCTCTAGATTGGTATACAAGTTGTCCGGTTCTGCTGAAAACTTGAATGAATGCATCAGGATATGTTTTCAGGTATTCGATTTGCCAATAATCATTGATGCCGTCATTGTTCGGAGAGAATGTATTGGGAATTAAAGGCGTCTTCAACACTTTTACAAAAACCTGATCAATGGCTGAGCAACCTCCAATTCCTGTAACCGTAAGTGTATATCTTGTATCTTCTGTAGGCTTACAAACCGCCTTGAGAATATTCGGATTTAAAAGAAAGGTTCCTGGGGTCCAAAGAAATTGTAAACTTGTACCACTGGCAGTGGCTTGGAATGGAGCAAACTCGCCTTCCAAAATAAGCAAGTCTGGGCCAGCATTGGCTACTGGAAATGGATGAACCACAAAAGGTCTGCGAGCTGTATCACTCACGCAACCAAAACTATTGATCACATATAAACTTACAGTATACGGATTGGGATCAGGATAGTTATGAAGCGGACTCGATGCAGTCGAGGTTGAATTATCTCCAAAATTCCAGTTCCAAGAAAGTGGTGAACCGTCTGCAAAGTTGGATTGATCGATAAATCTGACATCATCCCCTTCGCAAATGCTTGGGTGATTGGTGGAAAATTCAGCATCGGGTTGAGGATGAATGGTATTTACTTGAACCAGCGTATCATCAACACAACCTCTCGCACTTGTAACGGTAAGTCTTACTGCATAAGGGCCAAGATTAGCATAAATATGATTGGGATTGAGTGCGATTGAGTTGTTTAATGAACCAGACGCTGGATCACCGAAATTCCAACTGTATCTAAATCCAGATTGGGTATTGTCTGCTATGGAAGACTGATTTGTGAATCGTATAGATGCATTGGGCAAACACGCTGTGTCTGAGAAACGGAATGATGCTACGGGTTCGAGATAAACCGTATTTGAAAGTTGAGCCGGCAAACTTTTACATCCTTCGTTTGTGGTTACTGTTAAGGTAACCGGATAAGTTCCTGCTGATGTATATGTATGTGTTACTGGATTAGAATTGTTTGATGAATTGCTTGTTGCATCACCAAAGTTCCAAGTCCAGTTTGTAATGGTTCCAACAGATGAAGTAGAAGAATCTGTAAATGTGATTGTTTTCCTTTCACAAGTTGGATTGGAAATACCGAAATCTGCAATTGGAGGTACAGTTACCCTAATGTTTTGAGGTGTGGAGTCTTTACACCCGGCATTAGTAGTATACAATGCTTGAATAGAATATAACCCAGCCCCCACGCTCCGAGGATCAAACGTTCCCGTTGCATTCACACCTTGTCCTGTGTAACTGAAAGCCCCAGGCAATCCACTGCTCTCAGAAACTTGTGTAATCTGATACGGATTGATGTACAAACAGGTATCAGATATCGTTGCAAAAGTTACTGCAGGTGATGCATTTACAGTAATGTTCTTGAATATGCTGTCTATACAGGTTTCACCTGAATAAGCACGCATTCTTACACGATAGGTTTTTGTTGCCGGATTTTGAAAGTCAGGATAAAGGTGTTTATAAATTTCACCTGAATCGGGAATATCATCGGTATAAATAACGTTAGGCGCTCCAAGTAAATCCCAGGTAATATCCAGCTTTACTACAGAACCCACATTTACGGTAGAGAGGTTTTTTAAAACAACCGAATCATTCGAGCACAATCTGTTTTCCTGTTCAACAATCAGTCTTGCATCGGGAATATCACCATTTACAAAAAAGGATTGTATAATGGTATCTCTACAACCGAAGCTGCTTTCTACAATGAGTTTCACATTTTTGGTGCCAATCGAAGCATAACTGTGTCTCGGATTTTGCAACAACGAAAAGTTTTGAGCACCACTGCTTGCATGATCAAAATCCCAACTCCAGAATACGATTGTTCCATCTCCTACTCTTGTCGTATCTGTAAATTGAGCGTATGTATCAGACAAACAAACTTCAGGATCAATGAAACCGGCAACGGGCTTATAATGTATAACTAGGTTACTGTCCAATAATGGACTTACACAACCTTTATCTGTGGTAACCGTTAATGTTACAGTGTATGTAGAAGCTGTTCCGAAAATGTGATTGAATGGCAGTTGGTTGTTAGATGTAAACAAAGTGCCATCGCCGAGGTTCCAAGCACTAGATACAATGTTTCCTGCATTTGCGATGGAAATGCTTTGAATTTGAATTTGGTTTTGAGCGCAATAAGGGCCTGTCCATTGCAATTTTGCTTGTGGCAATGGATTCACTACGATGGTATGAACCGATGTGTCACTCAAACACCCTACGTCTGTTTTTACCCAATGCTTTATTGTCTTTGTTCCTGATGTAAGATAAAGATGAGCCACTCTACTTCCGTTTGCAATGGGAGAACCATCTCCGAAATCCCAAAAACGTTCAACCACCGGTCTACCCGAACCATTGCTTGTGCTGGTAAAAATGGATGAGTCATTCAAACAATTCTCTGGCACAAAATTAAATTCTGCATCTGCTCTGGCATAAACATTGTTGAACACAATCAAGGTATCATCTTTACAACCTTGCAAAGTGGTTGCGGTCAGTCTAACTTGAAATGGCCCTGTAGAAGTATAAAAATGCGCGGGATTGTTCAATAAAGAGGTATCGTTGATTCCAGAAAAAGGGTCTCCGAAAGTCCATTGGTATCGAATGGGATTTGATGGATTATCTATGACTGATGATTGATTTACAAATCTGGCGCTATCGAATGGAAGGCAAACTACGGAGGGAACTGCAAAGGATGCCAAAGGATAAGAACCGATATAAATAAATTGAGTATCTCTTGCGCTTTTGCATCCACTATTCGTTTCAACCCAAAGACTAACCGGATATAATCCGAATGCTGAGTAAGAATGATTTACTGTAGGGTTAGTTGGCGCATTAATGGTTTGGGTGCTGCCATCACCAAAATCCCAACTCCATTTTTGCAAATTTCCCGGAGGGTTTACAGTAGCGCCACTCGTAAATGTGATTGGCGTGGCAATACACAATGGATTAGAATGATTGAATGAAACGGCTGGAACATCTGTTACTACAATGGTTCTGAAAGCCGTATCACTAAAGCAACCTACATTGCTTATCATCGAAAATTTAACGGTATATGTTCCTGCAGTTAAAAATTTATGAACCGGATTTCTAACACTATCATATGTGCCATCACCAAAATCCCAATACCACTTGTAAGAATAAGTGCCTGCCAGATAGTTGGTGGTATCTCTAAATCGAACACTATCAGTTATACATCCTGTGTATTGCCAATCCATACCTGCCACTGGTGGATCATATACGGCTAGGGAAAAATCTCTGTCAATGGAACTTCCACAACCCTCTGTAGAAGTTGTACCTGCAGTGATGGTAATTGGGTATCCAGGATTGCTATTCGCCAGATTAAAATTATATAGCGTCGGTAGTTTATACCTCCAAACTTGTTTGTCGCCAATAAAATAAGTGGTATCAGCAACCGGGGCGTTTACGGTAACGTTTGTATTCGGACTCTGTATTGGGTTGGCATAAAAATTCCACAAAAGTGATGTTGGCTGGAATGGGAAGGTTACGCTGAGGTAAATCGGAGTACCGGTACAGGCCACAGGATCTGGAGAAATACTAAATGGATTCAAGGGTTCGAGAAAATTATACAGATCTCTGATGTTTGTTCCCGCATTATATCCATAAGACTCTGCAGATCCATAACCATAAGCAATTGCATTAAAACCCGAATCAGACTCTATCGAGTGAACTCCTGAAGCCGTAAGCTGCGCACTTAAATAAGAGAATCGATTGTCTTGAGGATGAATGATAAATGATGCAGGATTCACCGAAACCCCATCCAACTTGAATGAAGATATTGCAGTACCTGTATTTGGTATAACAACATTATAATAATGGCGAGTGATGTTGAAATTAGGTGTTGCGTTCCATAGAACCTTTGAAATGTTTTGTTCTACCGGACTCAGATAAATAACTTCCGGATCACCTGGATTGGCATTGCCTCCTGGGTTACCACATTCTCCTTGCGATGCTATATACTGTGCAACAGTTATTGGCTTATCGGATTCGATTTTGTAAAGATTGTTTGAGATTGGCAGTTCATAATAAAAATTACTAACCAATGGAAATGCAATGGGGGCACCATTTACAGTAACAACTGTGGTCGGATCTTGTACACAAATTCTATAATAGTTGTTGTTCTGGCTGCTTGTTGGAACCGTAAGAAACTTTTCTCCCCATGCATCTTTTGGAAAAGACTGAACCATATAGTTATCGGAGGATGAATTATTTCCATCGCAACTGATGAAAAATTTTCCACTTCCAGAGAACACCGCGATTCTTTTACAAACCCCAGTTCCCGATGCAATGCTCTTTATTTTAGACCCAGTAAGATCAACCCCATTGTACGTGATATTTCCACCACCGCCTCCTGGTCCACCGCCGCCGCCACCAGTTGTACCAGTGAGTTCACCCATGAGTAAAAAAACCTGTCCCTGTGTAAGATTGATGGTGAAGGGAATACCAGCTGGATGATTGATGGTATTTGCACTCGGAGTTATTTCGATTGCTGTGGTTCCGGTATCTGTAGCAATCACATAAAACCAAGAATTGGATTTGTCTTCATTTGAACGCTGAGCAAAATTGATTGAATAGTATTCTTTTCCTAATGTATTGGTTGGAAATAAAATGGTTGCTCCAGAAATACTTTGATTGTAAATATGAGCGTAAGCCACTATAGGCTTATCGGAGGTTATATGGATTCCTTTATTCTCTGGAGCTGTTGATTCTGCCGTTAGTCTTGCATCTTGTGGAGCCGCTTTTGGAATGGGATTGGATGTCAATACAGTTGGCGCTGCACCACTTGTCAATGTTTGTGTGTACCCTAAACTTGGAATTGAAATGGTGATATTGGTAACCTGATCTGTTGCGAAATAAAGCACCATGTCTTGCTCATTGTTGTTCTGAGTGGTGCCCATCTTTACGTGATATCCATACGCAACCCAAAAGTCTCTCCCTTTATTTGAAAAACTTTGAGCCATTGTATCTGCACAAAAAAATAAGAAACAAAATGCCACTAAAGCAACATAAAATGATCTCAAGTTATAAAGCATATGTCTATCTATTTTCGGGGCAATTAAAATTACCGCAATGTGATTGTATTAAGGGAAGCCAAAGTACGAAATTCGGGGTAGAATCTGAGCTAAAAATGAACGTTTCATTTAAAAAAATCAAAATTCATTCATCGAACCAGAGGGAAGATGATTATTCGACAACAAATGTTGCTTTTTGAATTTTATTTTTGTTTTGAATCACTAGAATATAGACACCTGTTGGTAGTGTTTCTGTGAGTTGAACCGAATGTTGAAATGAATTATCTACAGATTCGAAATGCGATGAATACAGCCTATTGCCCATCAAATCTTTCACAACTATTTCATGATTTCCGGCTTCACTGTTTTTTACGGTAAACATAAGCTTCCCTTTCCTAACCGGATTGGGCGAAATGGAAATGGTGGATTCTAATTTATCATCCAATGCGTTTTTAGTAATCAATCCATTGCCTTTTGTTTCTGGATCTGAAGTATAAACAGGTTTCTTTGCCTTCTTTTTTATGGCAATGATATAAAATCGGAACTCGTTGGCAGATAACACTTGTGATGATGAAACGGCAAATACAAATTCATTTTCACTGGTATAAGATAATGAATGGTGCATTCCTGTAAAGCGATCTACAAGATATAATTCAAATGAATGACTGGATGAGAAATTTTTTGGGGCGATCCGAAAAGAATAGGTTTGATTCTTGAGTCCTTTAATCGACAACTGTATAGAATCCCGATTTTGGAATGCAGATCGAGATTCCAATGTCAAATGTTTTTCGAAGGTGTGTATGCCCAAATTCTCTGTTGGATTCATCAATTTTATCGCATCTTCAGCGTCTATCTCATTGGTGAAATTCCGATCCCAAACCACCATAACGCCATCGGATAGTTGCTGGTTAGCATTGAACATATTGATGGCAAGTGATTGACGGTTCACCAGTGGAAGCGGCTGTCTGACTGTATTTGCACTTCCACTTACTTTGGCGACTTCAGTAAATTCTACCGTTCCTCCTGATGTTCCTCCCATCATGAAAAATGCTTGTCCTGATTGTATTCTGCTGCTCACAACCCCAGCTGGGTAATTTACCGTTCCTCCGGGAACAGGCGTGAAATCTCCTGTAGCGGTCGGACTCAACAATTGCCATCCACCAAAATTGGTTGATGTATTTAACGTAGGATCCCAAATCCAAAACTTATTTAGAATACTCGGTGGACCATCATATACGATTTGTGTAAACTCAATTGCACTCGCATATGGATTGCCAATCGATTCCAACTTATTCGGCGCGATTGTGGTTTTTAATGGCAATGTGCCAGAAGGAGTAAATAAGCGACCTTTAGATCTCAACACGGTTGATTTGGCCTGACTATTCGCACCAGAAAAACTAATAACCGATCTGTCTCCTCTCACAAATGCCATGTAGCCCTTTTGGTTATACGAAGGGGTATTTGTCGTGTTGCTGATAAACGTCCATGTATTATTCGCACTATTGTAAGACTTAACAGAAGCTCCTCCAACCGGAGTGTGAACATCAAATCCAATGCCTGGAGTTGTAGCATTCAAAATAGCTCCCGTTATCTGTGTTCCGTATCCGGGAAATGGATTTGCATTTGGAGTTGAAGCACCCTCCTGCCATGATTGTTTTAAAGTTTGTCCATTAACAGGTACTGCCAAATGTTGCCAAGATTTTGCGTGGTGACCCGGAATTATCGCATCTGAAGGTATATATCTTTCAACCGTCACATCTCCATTGATGAATTGTGATGATGATAATTTTCCCAATGAAGCCGTCATCAATCTGGTAGAACGAAGAACT
>JBDLUO010000162.1:0-5397 GCA_039805285.1 Bacteroidota bacterium | reverse complement strand
TATAGGCAACAGGTGGATCTTTTCGTTTGCTAATGGAAGGTGACATAAGGAGTACTTTTCTTAATTACTAGGGTAATGTTTAAAGGGTAGATTGCGTTGGTATTAAAGCTTGACAAAATTTTCTGAAATATAGGAGTTGATCTCTGGATCATATTTAATGCTCTTTGGGCTAGGATTTGGCAAGGTTTTTCGATAAACCCCTAATTGATTTGTTCTTTCCAAACGGAAGTATCCCTTCCATAAGAACTTCATTGGGATGTTTTGATTTGCGACAAACTTGTACGCAATCAATCCTGAGTCAGTAGTCACTAACTCAGGAGGTCCAAATTCTAAGACTCCTTTGAATTCTCCTTCATTTTCAATGATCAAACCTTGGAAATCACTGACTTTTTCAGCCGAGCAATAGCATAGGTAAACAAGTCGTATCATCCGGTTTTTAAAAACAACTTCCTTAGAACGAGGTTTAAAACGACTTCCTTGTGCTCCTGGAAGTGGTAAAATAGGAAAATCAGCTTGATGTTTAATTCGAATGATCCCAGACAATCCTGGTCTATCCAATTCTGGATCAATAGTCCCCTGTTTTGCATCCAGATGAACCGTTGCCTCTAGGTTGTCATCTAGAAAATAACGTACCTCCGGGTCACTTACCAAGACAGTATAGGAATGGAAATAGATGTTGGTAAACTTAAACTCAAAATCCAAGGCAAATGGATCTTTGTAAATAGCATTGGAAAAATCTCTTTCCGCGTTAGCAGCTAAAGCAAATCCGCCAGCTCTAGGCTTAAAAATTAGATTGTAATTTTTAAGCAAGAAATTTGTTTGTGGGGTAGGCTTAAAAATTAAATCATTACATACCCTGCTCTCATAGGAATCATGCAGAAAAACGCAAGAAAATACTTCTAGGTATTTGGTGACTAACCGATATGAACTTTGAAGCTGCTCCATTCACTTAAACCTAAACTTTTCTTTACGTTATTTTCACACTTTCCTAAAATCAATCCAATTGATAAACAGGAATTTATAATTAATCAATACTACTAACTTTCAGAAGGCTTTCCTAAAACAGAAGTTACTTCCTCACGAATTAAATTATTTGTAAACGTCAACAATTTTAGTTTGTACATCGCTGAGGGCATGTACTTCAATCCCATAAGGGACCAGACACTATTCAACTCATCGAAGGAGAAATTAACAAACTCAAAGCTCAGTTTATCAACATTTGCCGAAAGCAAAGGTAAATTGGAACTATTGAACATTTGAGTTCCTTGAAAGAACTCGAGTACAAGAGAGATGTAGCGCAACGATTCAATGTAGTTTGGGTCAGGAAAATTGGCCACAAACATCAAATACAAATTAAAATGTTTCGGGGGATTCATTCCCGCAAAAGCCTGGTAGGAACCATTTCGAATTACCCGTTCCTCCTCGATGTTATGCAAAAACAAACACAATTTATTGTCTATCTGTGAATTCAAATTGCCAGACATGTCAACTGCATTGGCTAGAATTACTACATCTTCTTGAAGATTTAATTCATTTTTGATGTATTCATTCAAGGTAGCAGCAATCGAAGAAAGGACAACGTGAATCATTTTTTGGTATGAATTAGGCCTTTATGGATTTTAAGAGTACTAAAACTATCCGACCAAAAAATAAAGCAATAAAAAGAATAACGATCCCGATAAGGATATTTGGAAGAAACAAAAGGTCCGCAATGGATTTGGTTGTGTCGGACAACCAAAGAAATATAAAGAAAATAGGGAGACAAAGCACCGCCAAAAGAAGAAGTGTAATAGCCACTAATACCCCTTGAAAAAAGCTTTTCATCATAACCAAAAATACAAAAAAAAAAGTTCTTTACAAGGTCAACTTTTGCATTTCTAGACCTTTAATCCAAGATAATCAGTACTTGTTGGGAACCCATCTTTATCCTATCCTTTAAGGGACGAAATAAAAAAAATCTGGCAGGCAATATGCAGCAAAATGGGGAGTTTAGTTCAAAAAAATCTTATAAACCAGAATCAATCCTGAAGAAACCGAAACGTTTAAGCTCAAGTGGTTTTAAAAAAAAATGACACACTAAATCAATTAGAAACTTGGTGACCAGTGTACTTGAATTATCCTAACTTTTAGGCAGACTCCATGATCATTTCATCATACGATATGACGATTGATTCAACTGCAGCTTCATTACTTTGTGAATTCAAATCAGTACACGTAAGCTGCTTAACAAAGGCACTTCGTAACGTCCAGGTTAATCTTGGTTCGCCCGACTCATCTAGCAATCGAATCACTATGGTCAGTCTTTCGTAGGTATTCAAGTTGATTTTTGAAATCAATTCATAAAACAAATTGTCCCTAGTGAAAACGCCCTTTTTAAGAACAAGATCTGCACCATTGGCTAATCCTGGCATTTTGATGACTGAGTGAACACGACTATTCCCATGTCTATACTCAATCACTTCCGCGCCAGCATCTATTCCGGAAACCTCCTGAAAAGGCAAATCGGTCTGATCACCAATATCTACCGAGAAATAAAACTTAGGTAAAGGCCAAAATTGGTCTTGTTCTCCACCTGAACCTGCTGTAGGGGCTGCCATATTTGGTTAGTTACGCTTCATGTACTGTTTACCCAAAACCAATTAAGGGATTTTAAAAAAAACACCCAATACTGATTTCAATAGTATTGCAATTGAAACTAGTATTGGGTATTGTTGAGTTTACCTAGCGATTATGCTGCTTCAATTCTCAAACCCTCATGTGCAAACACGATGGTTTCGATTGCTGCCTCACTGCTCTGCGAATTCATATCCGTAGGCGTGATTTGCTTCGCAAATGCATTGGTCAAGGTCCAAGTCATCTTTGGTTCGCCTGCCTCGTCCAACAAACGGATTACAACCGTCAATCTTTCGTAGGTGTTCAAGCTAATCTGTGAAATCCAATCGAAAAACTTGTTGTCAGTAGTAAAGACACCCTTCTTCAAAGTAATGTCAGAATATTTCTTCATACCAGGCATTTTGATGGTAGAGTGCACAGGGCTATTGCCATGTCTATATTCAATTACCTCGGCATCAATGTCTAGTCCTGAAACTTCTTGAAAAGGCAAATCGGTCTGATCCCCGATATCAACGGAGAAGTAGAACTTTGGTAAGGGCCAAAACTGGTCCTGTTCTCCACCTGTTCCTGCGGTTGGTGCTGCCATAATTAGTATATTTTAGTTAAGTAGTTGATTATTAAGATTTTTGTTGTTGTTGCTCAAATGTGATCACAATGAATTCAGCTGGTCTTACAATAGCCACCTTAATGGTCATTTTCATCAAACCATCCAAAATATCATTTGGAGTCATTGTGGTTCCCAAGCCAATCTCTACAGAGAAAGCATCATCTGTACTCTGGCCTGCCAAAATACCTGACTGCCACTGATTAGCCAAGAAGTTAGTTACAGTAGCCTTTAGGGTAGACCAAGTTGTGCTGTTGTTCGGCTCAAATACAAAACCTTCTGCAGCTGCTTTGATGCTCTGCTCTAGGAAAGTCATTGTTCTACGAACAGAAATATAACGCCAGTCTTGGCTGTTGCCATCTAGTGTACGTGCTCCCCATACCAAAACTCCTTTTCCTTGGAAAGTACGAATCGCATTGATCGCTTTACCATTCAAAGGCAAGTTGAGCTCTTCTTGGGTTTCGCTAGTGATTTGAACACTTGGGCTGATTACTGAACCAAGAGACAAATTCGCTGGTGCTTTTGCTACGTTGACAGAGCTATCTACCATGGTATAAACTCCAGCCATCGCAGGGCTAGCAGGCAACAAATTCAAGCTCTCAGAAATATCTGACAAAATGGAATTTAATTTAGCACTTACCACCTTCAAGGTAGCCTGTAGGGAAGTAACTTCTTCCTTAGTAGATGCTGTCTCAATCTTAGCTAATTCATCCTTGATTGCATTGGCTCTCGCTTCGTTGATACGACCGCTTTCCAAATCATCATTTACATCCTTAGACAAAATTTCAATCAAATCTGTAGCGTTGCTGATGTTAGTGAAGTTCACATCACCTGAAGAAACAATAGTGGTCTGAACAAAAGGATAGTAAGCAGCACCCCACTGAAGGAAGTTTGAACCTACACCTTCTCTGAACTGGTTGATTACGTCATCATCACCATTTGTTCGCTCCTTAGCGCCATCGTAAACGTCCAAAATAGCAAAACGGCTCTTAGTTGCATAACCACAGTGGCTCAACATCGCTTGCTGTAAAGAGAAGCACTCTGCCTTAGAAAGCAAAATAGCCTCAGGAATTACTAAAAGCGTTGGCTCGTTGTACTTTAAAACTTGTGGCAAACCTGAACCAGTACCTTCGTCGTTGAAGTCCTTAGCACGTACTCCTGATCCATAATCACCTACTGACAAAACGTAGCAATCTGCTCCGCCATTGGAATAGAAAAATTTAACAGAAGAATGCAACAAGTAACGGGTAGAAGCGTCTGCGGTCAACTTATAGCCATTTACTTGGCTAGCATCTTCGCTGATCTCAAACTTCACAGTAGGAGCTCCTCCGAAGAATTGCTCAAACTCCGCGAAAGAGGAAATTCGGGTTGGAACATTTTTTAACGACTTCGTTCCACGAGCCGCTTTCTGTGTGTATCCCAGAAAAATTGGAATAGCCGTCCCTACTGGAACTACAGAGGAAGCAAAGGCGCTTTTTTCTTCAATGTAAACGCCTGGTGTTGCTAATACAGTTGCCATAAATTTGATTTAAAGTTTAAGTTGATTTCTTGTTTGTAGGGATGGGTAAATCCGATTTTTGCTTACAGATTGGAAATAAAGTCAAAAGAAAATGAATTTTATAATTTATGATCAAATTTTTTATGCGTTTTTTGAAAAAATAATTTACACATAATTTAAACCAATCAACCTGCTGAAAATAAAGGATTTTAACAAAAATAAGAAGTCCGTTTATCAAATAATTTTTTATAAAAATAACCTAAACTGCCACCTCAATTCGTTTAAGAAATCTCAACCAATATTTTCAACTGGGCCTCAAACTGACAGTGCAACCTACCTACGATGTTAGATCAAAAATCAGCCTTTAAAAAAAGTAACTTGCTAAAAACAAAGCATATAAAAATATTAGAAAAATTAAAATTTATATTTTTATATTTAAACTAAAAAACATTTCATCTAACTAATCTAAAATCAACCAGGTTTTGAGTCTAAAAATAGTCTCGCCCTATCTAAGTCTTCTTGGGTATCGATAGCAATAGCCTGGTGAATCGTCTCTACCATCTGAATAGAGATCCCATTTTCAACCAAGCGCAGCTGTTCCAATACCTCAATCTGCTCTAAATATCCCTTAGGCCATTGTGTGAAAGAGAGCAACATCTCCCGTCGATAAGCATATACACCG
>JBDLUO010000161.1:0-13053 GCA_039805285.1 Bacteroidota bacterium | reverse complement strand
AATAAGAGGTTGTTTTCCAATTCGTGCATGTATTCGGGTCTTATGCGAAGTGGGTTAACAATCACTTTGTCTGATTCATAAAATTCCATGAAGTTCACACCGCCAAACGTTGCGGCGTATTGATCTTGTTTGCCACCGGCCAATTCCAGATCTTTTCTTTCGATATCAAATGCAAGTTGTGCGATATCATAATCTCCCAATGGTAATTTTAGCATCTCAACAAATGCGCCTAAAATAGCAACTACCAATGTAGATGATGTGCCAAGTCCTGATCCGGCTGGTGCATCAACATAGGTAGAAATCTTTAAGCCTTTTGGCGTAAATGGATAATCTTTTTGAATCCGATTATAAACTCCTTTCAATAAGTTTAAAGTACCATCTATGGGTAGATGATTTGAAAGTGCATGTTGTTGTCTTTCCTCACGGTCTAGTGCTTCAACGATGATGACATTTTCGTTGAGTGTTTCTATGGTCGCATGAGCCGAAAGAGAAATGGTGGCATTCAAAATCGCACCTCCAAATAAATCGCTGTATGGGCTAACATCTGTTCCACCACCGGCTAGTCCGATTCTAAGTGGAGCTTTGCTTCTGTATAACATGAATCAAATATAAATGAATATCCCTAAAATCCAATTGGCATAAAAAAGCCCGGATAAAAATCCGGGCTTGTATAAAACCTGTGTTTGTGAATTAGTCGAAGTTTTTAGTAGCGCCAACTGCTGCATATTGAACGTTGTAAAGTCCGCCGTTTTGAGCAGAACCATCAACTACAAAAGCAACAATTCCGCAATTTGCTCCATTTGCAGTATATGCACCTCCGCCATAAACTGAACCAGATAAAGTCATGTTGAATGGTATTTCATATACGTTATCTTTAGTTAACTGAGCTTGAGGAATTGCATCTCCAAACAAGTTGGTAAATGTTTTTCTTAAAACATAGTTATGTTCGAAATTGGTTATCGGACTAGCGCCACCATACAAGTAAGGAGTATAACCATACTGAGGTGAGTAGTAGTTTACTTGAGGATATACCAAGCCATTTTCTGTCAATCCGATAACGATCTTCATTGTTTTGATCGTGTTTACATTGAACTTCACTTTTACAGTTCCGCTCACGTTGCTTCCGTTTAGTGTGCTGCTGATGGCAAGTCCAAGAGGAGCCCAATTTTGTAAAGCGCCATCCAATTCTGAAGTGGATTCGCTCCATTCTGCCTTACGGTTCAACACCGCTGCAGGATATCCTCCAATTTGGAATGGAGTGAGGTAGTTTGTATAATACTGAAATTTGAAAGGATCTGTTCCGCTTCCAGCATGAACGCCTAAAGAAATCAGGTTAGGATTGTTTGCTTTATATCTGTCCAATTTGTCATAAACGCGGGTGCAAAATCCACACCAAGCACCTGTTAGATCTTCAACCAATGCTTTTTGAGTGAATGGAGATGCGGTTTTAGTTACAACAGAAAGGGTCTTAGATTCTGATGGCTGACCACCACGTTTTGCTGTGATTGCAAAATTTCCCATTGCAGTTGGAACATATTTAGGACTGATGGCAGTGCTTCCGTTCAACAAGATGCTGCAACTTGTAGTAACGTCTGTTCCGGCTTTGTCGGTTACCGTTATGGCAACATAATCAAATCCGTTGTACTCAACTCGAGAAGATGAAAGTGAAACACGCAAGGTGTCTGTCGATCCACCTGTAGTGTCTCCAGTTGGATTACTTTTTTTACAAGCACTGAATTGTACCATCATGGATACAGAAATCAGACTTAATAAAGCGATTCTTTTCATTGTTTTGTCTTTTTTAAAGATTTTGTTTTTCTAGTTTCAACTCTTTTTTATGATATATTCCAAACATAAAAACAGAACTGATACAAGTGTTGAAGTAAATGTGTTTGTGAAAATATGTGATTTGAACAAAAAAAACATCTTTTTGAAAAAAAAAATCAGTACTTCGCAAAAAAAAACAAAATGAAAAAAACTACTGCGACTTTGTTTTTATTCCTTTTCTTTTTGACATCTCGGGCTCAATCCGATTTCTCTTCGGTGAAACTCAAAAACATGTCAGGTAAAACCGTCGACTTTTCAGACTTGGTAAATCAGAGTAAGGATACCATGGTTGTGCTTTCATTTTGGGCTACTTGGTGTGTTCCATGCTTAACTGAATTGGATAACATCAACGAGGTTTACGACCAAAAACAAGCGTTAAAGCCATTCAAGTTTATCGGCATTTCAATTGATGACACAAGAACTGCAAAAAGAGTTAAGCCATTCATAGCCGGCAAGGGCTGGAAGTTTGATGTGTTGATGGACACCAACAGCGACCTCAAACGTGAACTAAACATAACCGATGTTCCTCATGTCGTTATCATGAAAAATGGTAAAATTGTTTATCAGCATACAGGATATATTGCTGGCGAGGAAGATAATTTATTTGAGGCCATTTTAACCTTATAATTTTTTGAAACAACATTATATGAAAACCGCACAACGTTTACGTATCATTTTATCATTTCTTTCTGCTTTGCCAACTATTTCATATGCACAAGGTCAGGCAGTAGAAAAATACATTAAAGGTCGTTTCAACGGGAGTTTTGAAACTTATTCTCAATATTATCTCAAGAATAAAATTGTTACCGAACTTCCACAAGACAGAGTTGGATCGAATAATTTCTTGAAGTTGGATTACAACTATGGAAAATTTACAGCGGGTGTTCAATTCGAGGGATATCTGCCTGCCGTTTTGGGGTTTTATCCTTTTGTTCTAGAGCCTAAAAGTAAAATCGTAAACAAGTATTTTAAATATACTACAGACAAGTTTTCTGTTCAGGTAGGTGATTTTTACGAGCAATTTGGGAATGGAATGATTTTGAGATCTTACGAAAACAGACAAATAGGAATAAACAACGCAATTGAAGGCGCGAATATTCATGCAGAACCTTTGCCATTTGTAAAACTCAAAGCTTTATATGGTAGAACGCGTCGTTTTTTCGATTACACCAACACGTTGGTTAGAGGCACGGACGTTGAGTTCGACATCAACAAAATGGTTAAAAAGGAAGACAGTAAAGTCTCTGCCACTTTAGGTGGAAGTTATGTTGGTAAATACCAGGCATTCTCAGGTGGAGGAAGTTCAGATGACTTCCCGTCCACAGTTCATGCATATGCTGCAAGAATGAGTTTAAATGCAGGAGATTTCAACATAGAATCTGAGTATGTTCAAAAAGACAGAGACCCACATTTGTTAAACAACCAAAGTTTCGACCAAGGCAGGGCCTTTCAGGTAGATGCGGCGTATACTAAAAATAATTTTGGAATCTCAGCTACATTCAGGTCTTTGTACAACATGGATTTTACCAATGACAGAGATGAAGAATTTGCCACAATTGCTCCGGTTAATTTTATTCCGGCATTGACTAAACAACACGACTATCTCACCAGCAATATCTTTGTTTATGCGCCTCAGTTTAGAGGAGAGACTGGATTTCAAACCGATATTTACTACACATTCAAGCCGGGAACCCCTCTAGGAGGTAAGTATGGCACGAAATTGTCATCAAACTTTTCTCTTTATTCTGGACTAAATAAAAACAAGGATATTTTCAGCTTGGGTCGAGAGCGCTTTTACAGAGACGCAAACATTGAGATGAAGAAAAAACTCAGTAAATCATTTGAATTGACTGTTGGACTTCAACAAATTTTCTACAATGCTTCGGTAATTCAAAAACCTGAGCTCGGACTGGTTGATGCTTACATAGCTGGCGTTGGCGGACTTTACAAATGGGCGCCGAAAAAGTCTGTTAGATTTAAAGCAGAACATCTATATTCCAAAGAAAACGAAGGAAGCTGGGTTTCGATGTTAACAGAATTCTCATTTTCTTCTCCATTTATGTTTTTCGTAAGCGATTTGTATAACTACGGAACTACCAATATTCATTATTACAATGTCGGATCAAGTGTTACCAAAAATTCAACCAGATTTAGCATGTCTTACGGAAAGCAACGTCCAGGTCTGTTGTGCGTAGGTGGTATTTGTCGTTTCGTTCCGGCATCTTATGGATTCACCGCAACGTTAACCACAACTTTTTCAAATTGATTGGATTTGATGATTCAGTTAGGTTAGTTTGACGTTTTTTGGGTAATATTTTTAGGTTCTGTGATAAAATCCCAGATTTTTTCTGCTTGATTGTATCATACTTCGATAAAAAATACTACTTTTGCCATCCGAAAATCTGATTTTCGATATTTCCCACAAGGCCCCATAAGTTTCCGATCGTTCGGAACGCCAGCAGGGAGTAACATTAAAAGGTATACCATGCCAAAGGTAAAAACCAACAGTAGCGCAAAAAAGCGCTTTAAAGTGACCGGATCAGGTCGAATCACTTTCCAAAAAGCGTTCAAACGCCACATTCTCACTAAGAAATCAACAAAACGTAAACGTAACATGCGTATCGATGGTACAGTTCACAAGACAAACCTTCGTTTCGTTAAGCGTTTGCTGGGTATGAAATAATATCCGTTGAATTCAAATTACCTAACTTAAAAAATTTTCTGATATGCCACGTTCAGTAAATGCGGTTGCAAGCCGTGCCAGACGTAAAAGAATCCTCAAAGCTGCCAAAGGTTATTATGGTAAGCGTAAAAATGTATACACCGTCGCGAAAAATGTGATGGAAAAAGGTCTTACTTATAGCTATGTAGGACGTAAACTCAAAAAGCGTGAATACCGTACACTTTGGATTGCACGTATCAACGCCGCTGTAAGAGCAGAAGGAATGACTTACAGTACATTCATTAATAGACTGTCACAAAAAAACATCGATCTTAATAGAAAGGTTTTGGCAGATTTGGCAATGAATGAGCCAGAATCTTTCAAAAAATTGATCGATTCAGTAAAGTAATAATCTATCAAAAGAGATATCGAAAGTCCGGATGTTCTTCAACGTCCGGATTTTTATTTTATACCATTGATATTGGTATCTTTGCAAAGCAAAAACATCACCTTAAAACAATGATTGGCAAATGAATGGCATGAACAATACATATGGGGATCTCGTAAATCAGACCTTTAATTTTCCACAGCCGGATTTTAAACTGGTAAATGGATACTTGCAGTATAACAATCAAGACATAAAAGCACTGATTGATAAATACGGAACCCCACTTAAATTAAGCTATTTGCCAAAAATCGGAAATCAAATCAATAAGGCAAAAGAAATGTTTGCAGCTGCTTTTAAAAAGCATAAGTATACTGGTAAATATCATTATTGCTACTGCACCAAAAGTTCACATTTTTCATTTGTGGTTGAAGAGGCATTAAAGAACGACATCCATTTGGAAACCTCTTATGCATACGATATAGACATCATAAAAAAGCTTCACGCAAAAAAGAAAATCACAAAAGACACTTTCATCATTTGTAATGGTTATAAACAAAGACCTTATACACAACGCATCGCCAATCTACTTAACAGTGGATTTAAAAATGTAATTCCTATTTTAGACAACAAAGAAGAACTTAAGGCATATATCAAATCTGTTAAGGTTCCTTTTAACCTCGGTATCAGAGTAGCAGCAGAAGAAGAACCCAATTTTCCATTTTACACCTCACGATTGGGAATACGAGCAAAAGATATTTTGGAATTCTATGTAGATAAAATCGAAGGAAATGAGCATCGTTTTCAACTGAAGATGTTGCATATTTTCTTGAACAAAGGTATAAAAGACGATATCTATTATTGGAGTGAACTAAATAAAGTAATTAACCTTTACTGTCAATTGAAGAAGATATGTCCAGAGTTGGATTCGATCAATATTGGTGGTGGATTTCCTATAAAACATTCCTTGGCTTTTGATTACGACTATCAATTCATGATCAATGAAATTGTTAGAAACATAAAAGCAGCATGTACCAGAAACAAAGTGCAGATGCCGAATATTTTCACCGAATTTGGCAGTTACACGGTCGGGGAGAGTATGGCGCATATCTACAGCGTGATCGGAGAAAAGAATCAGAACGACAGGGAAACGTGGTATATGATTGATTCTTCTTTCATCACAACACTTCCTGATACATGGGGCATAGGTGAAAAATTCCTTATGTTACCCATTAATAAATGGGACAACGAGTATCATCGTGTGGTACTTGGTGGTATAACCTGTGATAGCCATGATTATTACGATTCGGAGGAACACATCAATGAGGTATTTCTTCCAAAAATTGGAGATGGAGAACCATTGTATGTTGGCTTTTTTCATACCGGTGCATACCAAGATCAGATAAGTGGATACGGCGGAATAAAGCATTGTATGATACCTTCACCGAAGCACATCATTATCGGACACGACAAACATGGAAAATTAGTTGATTGGGTATATGCCAAAGAACAATCAGCTCAAAGCATGTTGAAAATACTTGGGTACTAACTCTAAACACCAAACACCAAACAAAAAAACAAATCCTAAATCTCTAATCACAAATCATAAATCACAAATCATATGTATCCAGCAGAAATTGTAATCCCGATGAAAGAAGAATTAACCGAGAATGGTTTTTCTGAATTATTGAATCCAGCAGATGTAGAAAGCCTTATGCAAAAAGGAGGAACATCTTTGGTTATGATCAATTCAGTATGTGGATGTAGTGCTGGTACAGCCAGACCCGGTGTAATCATGGCCGTTCAACACGCTCCGAAAAAGCCAGACAACATAACCACTAGCTTTGCCGGCTTCGACGTCGACGCCGTTAAAAAAGTGAGAGAATACTTAATGCCATATCCACCATCTTCTCCAGCAATTGCACTTTTTAAAGACGGCAAACTCGTTCATTATATCGAAAGACACCTCATCGAAGGCAGAAGTGCTCAGGTTATCGCAGACAACCTGATTCAGGCATTTGATACCTATTGCAACTAATAAAAAGCCATGCCGATAAACTAAAATGTATCCCAATCTATACTATATCATTAAAGACTGGTTCGGAGCTGAAATTCAGTCGTTGTCAATCATCAATACCTTCGGACTAATGGTAGCAGCAGCTTTTGCCGTAGCAGCTTGGATATTGAATCTTGAATTGAAACGTAAAGAAAAAGCTGGACTTTTGTCTCCAAGAGAAGAGATTGTGGTTGTTGGGATGCCAGCTTCGATCTCAGAGATTTTAACCAATGGGTTTCTGGGTTTTCTTTTTGGGTTTAAATTGGTAGGATTGATTTTCGATCGTGCATCAGAAGTTAATCCACAAGACTATATATTTTCATCTGAAGGTTCTTGGATAGGAGGTTTGGCTTTTGGGGGTTTAATGGCTTATCTGAAATGGCACGATAAAAACAAAGAAAAAAGGGCAACCCCAGAAAAAAGAACGATAAGAATTTGGCCTCACGACCGCGTTGGTGATATTATTGTACTTGGATTGATTTTCGGGATTCTCGGAGCGAAGTTGTTCGATAACCTAGAACACTGGGATGAGTTTTGGGCTGATCCAATTGGTAGACTCCTTTCTCCGAGTGGACTCACTTTTTATGGTGGTTTAATTTTAGCAGCCTTATCGATTTGCATTTTTGCATATAGAAAAAACATCACCATAAAACATCTATGTGATGCCGCGGCCCCTGCGTTAATGATTGCCTATGCTGTTGGCAGACTAGGATGCCAAATCAGCGGAGATGGCGATTGGGGTATATATAACAGTGCATATAAGAATGATGTTTATGGGAAAGTTACAACCGCAAATCCCGGAGAATTTGCAGAAATCACCCAAAAAAATGCTACTTATTTTTTAGAAGGATATACCCTGGAGAACAACAAAAAAACCTATGTTACAGATAGGGTTTACCCAGATTTACAATCTATTCCACATAAATCAATAAAAGCGCCATCTTTTTTGCCAATATGGCTTTTCGCATATCCATACGCTCAAAATGTGAACAAAGATGGAATTGTAATTCCAGGAATTTTGGACGAACACAATAGGGTTTTACCAGCGCCTGTATTTCCTACACCACTTTACGAAACGGTAATCTGTTTGCTGCTATTCACTTTATTATGGACGCTGAGAAAGAAAATAAAAGCACCTTGGTTGATGTTTGGACTTTATCTTATTCTAAACGGAGCAGAAAGGTTTTTTATTGAAAAACTGCGCGTTAACATAAGATATGAAACATCCGGATTAAACCTGACACAAGCAGAAGGTATCGCTTTAGGACTTATTTTATGTGGATTAGCGCTGTCCATTTTTTCAATCCTATCCGCACAAAAACAAAAAATAAATTCATAGTTTAAATTCATCGAATATGCCATCATTTGATATGGTCAGTAAAGTTGACCTACAAACCTTAGACAATGCGATTAATGTGGTAAGCAAAGAAATTACCAACCGTTTCGATTTTAAAGGAGCTCACGTTGTTATTGAGCTAAACAAAAAAGATTTCAAAGTAAATCTAGAAGCAGACAGCGATATGAAAATTCAGCAGATTATAGATGTTTTGATCAGCAGATCAATGAAACAAGGGTTAGCTGCAGAAATTTATGATTTGTCGAAAACACCATTTGTAAGCGGAAAAGTTACAAAACAAGAAATCCCAGTTCGCAATGGCATCAAACAAGAGGATGCTAAGAAAATAGTAAAACGAATTAAGGATGAAGGGTTAAAAGTACAAGCCGCTATTATGGATGATATCGTTAGAGTTACGGGTAAAAAAATAGATGATCTTCAAGAAGTTATAGCTGCAAGCAAATCGTGGGACCTAGGAATTGCCCTTCAATACGTTAATATGAAGAGTTAAACCTGTTTTTTTCTTGATTTCTACAAAAAAATACTATCTTCGCCTTCCAAATTTTAACACACGGCCAAATCCGTGTAAAACAAAACAACAATGAAAAAAGAACTTCATCCAAAAAACTATCGTCCAGTTGTATTTAAAGACATGAGTAATGGTACTACATTCTTGAGTCGCTCAACTGCTCATTCCAACGAAACTATCGTTTTTGAAGAAGATGGTCAAGAATATCCAGTAATCAAACTTGAGATTTCAAATACATCTCACCCTTTCTACACGGGTAAAAATGTACTTGTTGATACTGCAGGAAGAATCGATAAGTTCAAAAAACGTTACGAGAAAAAAGCGAAATAAGCATTCTGTTATTATATTATTGTCCCGGTTACTTACCGGGACTTTTTTTATGTATGGCTTTACGCATAAATGATTTATTTTTAAATCAATGAAAATTTATCTCGAAGAATCGGAATGTAAATTCGACTTACTGCCACTAACTGCATTTCGGCATACTTCCGATCTTAGAGTAGGTATGCTTACCATAAAAGAAAAATGGGAGTTGCTTTTGCCTGAAGTTCAAATCTATACCCAGCAAATACCCGATGACGAAGATGTGATTACGATTCCTGCTAACCTGATTCCTTCTAGAGAAACTGTACAATCGATTTTAAATCATTTCTCTGCAAAAGCGGTCGATGGATCAAATATTTCAACTTATAAATTTTTACATTTCCCTTGGCAAGTGTATCAATATGCAGATAAGGAAAGCAGAACGGATTTTCCTTTATTAACGCAGAATCGCAAACAATCATCCGCCACGAACCAGGCAACTTTTATAGGGAATGATATTTTTATTGAAAACGGAGTACATATTTCCCATTGTATTTTAAACGCAGAAGCTGGACCGATTTATATTTCATCCGGCGCTGTAATAATGGAAGGCGCATTGATAAGAGGCCCTTTTTTTATGGATCAAAACGCGGTTGTTAAAATGGGGGCTAAAATATACGGCGCTTGCTCAATAGGAAAACACGCTGTTGTTGGTGGTGAATTGAAAAATGTTACTATTTTCGACCACAGCAATAAAGCACACGATGGATATCTCGGAGACAGTGTAATTGGCTCTTGGTGCAATATTGGTGCTGGCACTTCGAACAGCAACGTTAAAAACACTTTTGGCGATGTTTATTATCAAACCCGAAATGGTAAATCTGAAGTAAGTGCAGGGAAAAAAGCAGGATTAATCATGGGAGACTTTAGCAAATCTGCCATCAATACTTCCTTTTATACTGGAACACTCGTTGGTATTTGTTGCAATATCTTCGGAAATGAAATTTCACCAACTTATGTGCCAGATTTCACATGGGGTAAATCCAAATACAAACTAGATAAAGTCATTGAACATATTGAACAGTGGAGAGTCAACACTGACAGACCAAAATTAGACATTCAGGAAAAAGAAAAAATCATACAAGCATACAACTTAACAACATGAGAAAACAGATTGCAGCTGCAAATTGGAAAATGAATCTTACACTTCAAGAAGCTAAAAATTTGGCGTCCTCTATCGCCAGTCAACAAGTTAATGCAGGAATGGGGCACCTCGTTTTAGTAGCCGTGCCGTTTCCATATTTAATACCGATACAAGAGATATTAAGGTCTAAAGAAGGGTTCCATATATGTGCACAAAATATAGCTTCAACCAACAACGGTGCTTACACTGGAGAAGTGAGTGCATCTATGTTACAGAGTTTATCTATTTCTTATGCTTTAATTGGCCACAGTGAAAGAAGAGAGTACAACCATGAAACAAATGAAATTCTGGCCGAAAAAATCAATCGCGCAATAGAGAATGGAATCAATCCGGTTTTCTGCTGTGGAGAACCTCTTTCTGTAAGAGAAGAAGAAAAACAAAACGAATATGTAGAAAAACAATTGAAAGATAGTTTGTCTCATTTAAGCAGCGAACAAATGAATGGTTTTATCATTGCTTACGAACCCATTTGGGCGATTGGAACAGGTAAAACAGCTTCCTCCGATCAGGCGCAGGATATGCATAAAACCATCAGAAATTGGGTTGCCAATCATTACAACCAAGAAATTGCAGACTCCGTTTCCATATTGTACGGCGGAAGCGTAAAATCTTCGAATGCAACAGAAATCTTCGGAAAACCTGATGTCGACGGAGGTTTAGTAGGAGGGGCAAGTCTAATTCCTGCAGAATTTATTTCTATCATCACTAGCTTGAAAAAAGCATAATCATCTCATTCAATCAACCCATGAAAAAAGACATCAGGAACAACTTGATTCTGAAAATCATGAACCATGGGTTGGTTTTTTTGATTAATGTTTTGATGGTTAGACTGCTGGGAGGCGCTCAATCCGGATGGATCATAAACCAACTCTATTGGTTGACTTCCTTGTCTTTCTTATGCTCCTTGGGTTTAGACTATGCCGCAATACAGGCCATTTCTACCCATCCTGATTCATACAAAAAATGGTTCTTCATTTTGTGTGTTTCATCCTTATTGACTATTCCTTTTATTTTTTTGCTGATTTCCATTCTATCAAACGTAACGAGTCTAAAAATTCAAAGCAATCAGTTTGCCTTGTTGTTTATATCCGGACAAACCATTTTACTTCTTTTTCAGGGATTACTGAATTCGGTGAAACGTTTTATGGCTCAAAATGCCGTTCTGCTCTCCACCAATTTTATACTTTGCCTGTGTTTTTTTTATTTCTTTTTTACACAAAAACCTGTATCGATAAACCTGATTTTCACTTTGTTTTCAGTCAATATATTTTTACAAGGACTAATCATGGCAGCCATTGCCTTACCTAAAAAGAAGCTCAACTTTCAATTGCCTGATGGAAATGATAAAAAGGCTGTTATGCACGGTTTCAAAATCATGCTTTCAACCTTGGTGTATTTCTTTTTTATTCGAACAGATCATTTTTTTGCCGAAAAATATGCCGATCCAATTTCGTTCGGTAATTATGTTCAGTGTGGAAAGATTGGTCAATATTTTTTGCTATACGCTTCAATGATCAGCGTAACTCTTCTTCCATTCATCAGTGATCATAAGCAAATGTTACAACGTAATTCTTGGTTTTCAGTATTAAGACCTTATGTGATTATCATGGTTGCTATTGCATTTTGTATTTTAATTGCTGGAAAATTTCTATTCCCTTTGTTATTCGGAGAAGCATTTATTAACATGCATAAAATCATGAATATTCTTCTTCCTGGATATCTCGCTTTAGGTTTACTTACGCTGCTAAACGCTTTCTATATCGGAAAAGGAATGTTGAAAAGAATGCTAATAGGAGACATCTGCGGATTGATTGTTGTGTTGATTTTGAACCTAACCTTTTCAAGGAAAGGGAATATTTATATTGTCTCAATGATCAGTACTTCCTGTTACATCGCCTTGTTTTTATTTATGTTTTATGGAATGAAAAAACGACTTGATTTATGAGAAAGCATAATGAAAGTCAATCTTTTGGATTCAAAAAGTCAATTTATTTTGCTGCACTACTCTATCTTATCGCTTGGTTTTTTTTCGCTTCGAAAAAAATGGACTTCATTTTATTTCCATACAACGATATGTTTTCAGGCCAGTCAATCTCTTCGGACACTTTATGTCATTATGGTTTAAAACAAAATGGAATCTTGGTAAGCATAACCGACAAGCCGTATTGGAAAAAAGACCTTTTGGAACAATCGATAAAAAACTATGCTCTCTTTTTACAGCATCAAAATGCACAATATTCAGATGTTTTTTTTACTACGAGAAAAGAAAAATATCCCTTTCTAAATCCGATTTATAACAAACTAAAAACCCCAAATTTTAAGTTTGAAGATTGGACAGTTTGGTATCTCAAACAATCAGGAAATAAAGCAAATAAATTGGATCACTTGGAATTGATGAAATACGAATGGTATAACCATCAATCAGAAATACGCCTACTTGATTCTTTGGTCATTAAATCCACAACACTATGAAATTAAATGTTCGTTGGATTGAAAACATGAATATTCATCCTTTATGGTTGCCACTTGTTATCTTGTTTTTTGAATATGGGATAATGGTTTTTTCTGGGATTGGTTATGTTGGATTATCTAATCCAATGTTATTCACTTACGGAGCAGATCCATTTTATTGGTTGGTCTTTTTTTTGGGGTTGCCCCAATTTATTTTCAGTCATCCGATATGGACCACTATATTTACTTTTCTACCTTTTTGCTTTTTGATACTGTGTATTTTCAGAATAAGAGTTTCAT
>JBDLUO010000160.1:0-36881 GCA_039805285.1 Bacteroidota bacterium | reverse complement strand
AAGAGAGGCTATCCCGATACATCCGCCATGGGAAAATTGAATTTCACACTCATCAGCATCCAGCGGATATCAAAAAAGTATTATCAGGTTGTTGGAAAATGGCATCTTACAAGAACCATTGGGAATCTTCAAGGACATTTTACCTTGTTGATGAGAAAAATCAAAGGGAGATGGTATATCGTTTCAGACCACAGCAGTTGATCAACGATTCCATTTCTTTTTTAGATGCAACAACAAAAAAACGAAACTTCCCACGAAGGCGAAATAATAAACGATGTTCTGCCAGGAAGGGCTTCCCTCGAAAAATCCGAGTCCGTAGTAGATACCGATAAAGGTATTGGCCATCATCCACAGCAACACTTTCGCAATTGTATTGGCGATTAACGTTAAAAAAAGTCTTGTTTCATCTTCCATGCCCATATTGAGGATATTAACAGCAACAACCCGAAATGGTTGCATTGAGAACATTTAAATTACATAAAAAATTACAATTGTCCGACTTAACTACCATAAAAGAAATAAGGTGCTACCCTTTTTTGAAACACTAATTTTTGCCAATATTACTTTTAAGTAAATGACTATATACTATTTAAAACAAACTTTGTTGATGAAAAATGATAAAAAATAATTAACTCAAATGGTAAAAAGATAATTGTGTCAAATTACAGTACTCAATCAATTAAAATTATTACTCTCTTATTTGGATGTCAGAAATGATGCCTACAGAATAATGTTGTAAAACCTGAGGAAACCAACCTCCGCTATATTGATTAAACAAAGAATGTGCAATAATATTGTCTAAATAAGGTTGCCACGAAATCCTCAAACTAGGGTAGGTTAAATAAATTTCATTTGCAGTCTGTGGAAAATAGAAACTAAATTCCGTTGAAGTTTCTTTTCTTTTATCATGAGCGATATTGCCGAATGGTGAAAAGTACTTTATAGATACTTGTAAAGTACTGTATAAAACAGAAAAAGGCTGACCAATAAATTGGGATTTATTTGCAACAATAGTTTGTAAATAAGAAAGCGTGTCTGAAACTCCTGTAGTTTGAGCGACACTTTTTTTATTGGTTAAAACGGAAAAGTAAATAAGAGTAATTAAATATAAATATTTCATACTATTCTTGTTTGAAATTAAAGAATTAAAGACAATCCTGTGTGTAAATTAATCTTTTAGGCTTTCTGGGATCCGGAACTGTTTTTACGACAATTGGTTTGAATTTTCCGGTTGCACCTCTTTTACTTAGGCTTATAACTTATTGAAATTGATTTAATACAGCGGCCATTACATTTTTTGTTTATAAAACTCAGTCTATCACAAGAGGGAATAAACGCTAATTTTGCGTATGCCACGCTTTAATAAAAACGATACTGTTAATCTGCTTCGAAAGATGACCATCAAAAGAGTGGCCAATGCTTTTCTTGTTTTCACCAGCTTTCAATTGAGCAGACTTATAGGAAGACCCGTTCAATGGGGACTTCCCATTTCGGTATCCTTCGAACCCACCACAAGCTGCAACCTGAGATGCCCCGAATGCCCCAGTGGCCTTCGTGCTTTTTCTCGTCCGACCGGTATGCTTAAAAACGACTTTTTTAGAGAAACCATAGACGAGATCCATGAACATCTGACCTATCTCATCTTTTATTTTCAGGGAGAACCTTATCTTAACCCCGATTTTTTAGATATGGTAAAGTATGCCTCTTCCAAAAAAATTTACACCGCCACCTCCACAAATGCACATTATCTAAATGATGATGCTGCAAAAAAAACCGTGGAGAGTGGACTAGACAGACTCATCATTTCAATTGATGGAACCACACAAGATGTGTACAAACAATATCGTGTGGGCGGGAATCTGGATAAGGTAATTGAAGGTGCGAAAAACATCATCAAATGGAGAACCGCATTAAACAGTAAAACACCATTTGTTTTCTTTCAGTTTTTGGTGGTAAAACCCAACCAGCATCAGATAGAAGAAATAAAAAAATTGGCAGAAGAAATTGGGGTGGATGAAGTCAGGTTTAAAACCGCACAGGTGTATGATTATGAAAATGATCCGAATCAATTGATTCCAGTACAAGAGAAGTATAGCAGGTATAAGATTGGGAAAGACGGCAAATACAGGCCCAAGAATAAGATGGTGAACCGTTGTTGGAAACTGTGGCATGCAAATGTAATCACATGGGATGGCCTCGTTGTTCCCTGCTGCTTCGACAAAGATGCCATTCATCGAATGGGCGACCTAAAATCAGGATCATTCAAACAAATCTGGAAAAGCGACTCCTATAAAAAGTTCCGCTCCGAACTGATGACCGGAAGAAAAAACATAGACATTTGTTCCAACTGCAGCGAAGGAGCTTCAGTTTGGAAAGAGGCATAACAACATAAAAAATGACAGGAAAAATTTTCAATCAAAGATTCAAGCAGGTATTTCTGCTCATTTTAATCGTGTCTATTGCGGTTCTTCTGATTTCTGAATTAACCATGTTTATTCCGGGCTTTCTAGGCGGCATCACGCTTTACATCATCAGCCGAAACTTGTTTTTTAAACTGGTCTACGAAAAAAAATGGAAGAAAGGGCTAACGGCAATGCTCTTCATTCTTGCCTATCTCATCATGATTGCCATACCGGTGTACCTCAGCATTGAGTTGATCAAACCCAAGATGCATGCCATTGCGGAGAACCAGGATAAATTGCTACAAGGGGTTCAACTCATCATTGGCAAACTCGAAAAAATCGCAGGCGTTTCTTTGTTTAATGAAGAAAATGCAAAAATGCTCGCAGGCAATATTTCGTCCATCATACCTGGCTTGCTCAACAGTACAGCCGTGTTGCTTACCAATCTGATCATGATGTTTTTCATCTATTATTACATGCTCATCGCCGGAATAAATCTGGAAAAATATTTGAGCAAAATCATACCCCTAAAAAAAGACAACATCCATTTGCTGGCAATCGAAACCAAAGACATGATTCGTGCGAATGCACTTGGCATTCCGGTAATCTGTATCATTCAGGGCGTTACGGCTTCGCTAGGTTACTGGATTTTCGGTGTAACAGATTGGGGCATGTGGGGCTTTTTTACTGGACTCTTCGCTTTCTTCCCTTTTGTTGGTACAATGATAATCTGGGTGCCCTTGGTGGCATACATGTTTGCTACGGGGCTCGATTGGCAAGCAACAGCGCTCTTGTTCTATAGTTTGCTCATCACCGGAAATGTAGACTATGTAGCCAGAATCACCCTAATGAAAAAAATTGGAGACGTACATCCACTCATTACCATCTTGGGCGTGATAGTCGGACTCAATCTTTTTGGTTTTGTGGGATTGATTTTTGGTCCTTTATTGGTGAGTTATTTTTTAGTGCTAACAAAAATATACATCAACGAATTTGCGGTGCATCACGAAGAATATGAAAATGAAATTGAAACTTCATCAACACAATCACCTCAATAATTTGATTTGACCGCATTGGGTTTACCTTCCATCCAATCGCAATAAGAAACGGAACCCAATCTGAAACGAAATGGAACGCCCGTCTTTTTTTCTAGCATCCATTCTTTTTTGCACACCACACCCAATTGACTGGCATAAAAATGCGAGGGTATTGAAAAACTTTTTTTCTCCATCGGTAAATTTGGGGCACTTGTGTTTTTATTGAACATGTCATACCCCGAAAAAGCATAAACTTTTTTTTGTGCAAATCCAAGTTTACAACACAATATCAAGCCCAGAATAAAAATTAACTTGATTTGATTTTTAGAAAGCATGCTCATGGTGTAAATTTACATCAAGTTAGATTATATGGCACTGCATCAAAGCTTACAACAAAAACTGTTACAAAAACTGTCTCCCCAACAGATACAGTTGATGAAGCTATTGCAATTGCCAACGCTACAAATAGAAGAGCGTATCAAAGAAGAAATGGAAGAGAATCCTGCCTTGGAACTTTCGGAGGAAGGACATGATGATGACCTGGATTTTAAAGATGAATTTTCGGGAGAATTGGATGATGAACAAGAACCAGACGGAAGTGAAGAAGAATATGATAACATCGACATTGCAGAGTATATCAGCGACTCAGACGATGAACCAGGCGATTACAAATTAAGAGATGACAACTACCCCGATCCGGATGAGCAAAAAACCACGCCTCACAAAGTAGAAGCCAGCTTCAACGAAATAATGGTTCAACAATTGGGGCTGCTCAAGTTGAACGACCGAGAACATTGTATTGCAGAACAGCTTATTGGTAGTTTGGATGATGATGGATATTTACGAAGAGAAATCTCTTCGATAATAGATGATCTGGCTTTCAGGCAAAACCTCGAAACAAACGAAACGGAAATCGGAAAAATTCTGCAGCTCATACAACAATTCGATCCTGCAGGAGTAGGCGCCAAAGACCTGAAAGAGTGTTTACTGCTTCAATTAAAAAGAAAAATAGATGAAGGAGATGATGTGGCACTGGCTATTAAAGTAATCAATAAGTATTTCGAAGAGTTCACGAAGAAGCACTACGAGAAAATCCAAAAAGGATTGAATATCGATTCTGATCAACTCAGAAAAGTAATACAGCAAATTGTTCGATTGAATCCCCGTCCTGGCATTTTGGTTTCCGAATCTTCGAGCAACGAAATGTATGTTATTCCCGATTTTTTCATCAGTAACCAATCGGGTATGCTTGAGCTTACCTTAAACGGAAGAAATGCACCCGATCTCCGAATCAGCGAAGGGTATAAAGAGATGCTTTCCGACTACGAAAAAGGCTCCAAAAAAGATAAGCGTCAAAAAGAAGCCGTTTTGTTTATCAAACAAAAACTGGATTCCGCAAAATGGTTTATTGATGCCATCAAACAAAGACAACACACACTGATGAGTACCATGGGTGCCATCATGGAACACCAACATAAATTCTTTTTGTCTGGAGACGAAACCGAATTGAAGCCCATGATCCTGAAAGATATCGCCGAGAAAACTTCTTTAGACATTTCTACAGTAAGCCGCGTGGCAAACAGTAAATTTGTTCAAACCGAATTTGGAACCTATCGCCTGAAATTCTTTTTCAGTGAAAGTATGCAAACCGAAGGCGGCGACGAAGTAAGCACCCGCGAAGTAAAAAAAATTCTCTCAGATCTTATAGCCGAAGAAAATTCTACCAATCCACTCAGTGATGAAAAACTCACTGAAATGCTTCAAGAAAAAGGGTATAACATTGCAAGAAGAACGGTGGCCAAGTATAGAGAGCAATTAAACATACCAGTAGCCAGACTTCGCAAAAAAATATAACGCATCATGTCTCAATCGGAAGAAATCACAGTTCAAACATACTCTTTCACACAACGCTTGCTTCGCTTTTTTGCGGGCTTGATTTCTTATGTGCTACATCCTATTTTTATACCGGTATATGTGGTTTATTTTTTAATGTGGATTCATCCAGATATTTTCGCCGGCTTTTCCGATGCAGGAAAATCACAAACCCTTGTAATTGTTGTACTCAACCTAGTGGTTTTTCCTTTGGTTACCGTATTGCTTTTAAAGTCACTCGGATTCGTTTCGTCTATTCTTTTACGTGAGCGTAAAGACAGAATCATACCCTACATCGCATGTGGCATTTTCTTTTTTTGGGGGTATACCGTTTTTAAAGAACAAACCCGTTTTCCTTTGGAATGGGTAAGTTTTGTTTTGGGTATTTTTATCGCTGTGTCAGGCGCATTGATTGCCAATATCTATTTCAAAATCAGCATGCACGGTATGGCAATGGGAGGGTGGCTTTGCTTTATGATTTTGTTGATGAAAGAAAGCTCGGTGTTAATGGCAGCACCTCTTTGTATCGTTCTTTTGCTAACGGGTTTGTCTACATCATCACGACTCATCCTTAACGCGCACAAACCTTTTGAAATGTATGCCGGACTCATTTGGGGCATGGTGGCACAAATAGCTGCTTATTGCTTTGTAATGTAAAACGCGTGGTGTAAAACCATACGAGTGTAAAGCCTGATTTCAGCGCTGTAATAAATAAGATGAAAGGATGGAATCTTTCTAGTCGCTCAGTAAATTACCAACCCAATACCCAAGCAAAAATGAGTGGAGCAACAATGGTAGCATCACTTTCCACGATAAACTTCGGTGTATGTATATCCAATTTACCCCAAGTGATTTTTTCGTTGGGAACCGCTCCAGAATATGAACCATAAGAGGTGGTTGAGTCACTGATCTGACAGAAATAGCTCCAAAAAGGAACATCATGCCATTCTAGATCTTGGTACATCATCGGAACCACACAAATTGGGAAATCTCCAGCTATTCCTCCACCAATCTGAAAAAATCCTACCCCTTTTCCAGAAGAATTATTTCTGTACCAATCCGCAAGCCAAACCATGTATTCTATACCTGATTTCATGGTAGAAGCTTTCATTTCATTTTTTATCACATAAGATGCGAAGATGTTGCCCATGGTACTGTCTTCCCAACCCGGACAAACGATAGGTATATTTTTTTCAGCTGCCGCCAACATCCAGCTGTTTTTAGGATCAATTTCGTAGTACTGCTCCAATACGCCACTCAATAGCATTTTGTACATGAACTCATGTGGGAAATAGCGCTCTCCTTTATCGTCTGCCTCTTTCCACAATTGATGGATGTGCTTTTGCAATCTTCTGAATGCTTCCTCTTCGGGAATACAGGTGTCTGTAACGCGGTTGTAGTGGTTTTCCAAAAGGTCCCATTCGTCTTGTGGACTCAAATCGCGGTAGTTGGGTACTCTTTTGTAATGAGAATGGGCAACCAGATTCATGATATCTTCTTCCAAATTTGCACCGGTACAACTGATGATGGCCACTTTATCCTGACGAATCATTTCGGCAAAACTCAGTCCCAACTCGGCGGTACTCATAGCACCTGCGAGTGTAACCATCATTTTTCCCCCTTCCATCAAGTGGAGTTCATATCCTTTGGCTGCGTCCATAAGTGCCGCAGCATTGAAATGACGGTAATGATGTTGGATGTATTGAGAAACCGGACCTTTTTGCATAATTTGAAATTTGTGGCAAAATTAGTTTTTTCACGCCATTTTTCAGCATTTTCCTCCTCTTCTCTTTCTCATGTTGGTCTATTGACCAACATAAACATCTTCTCGACCAACATGGCAAAGAGTCGAAAACACTTATATTTGTTTTAAAATTCATTTGATATGCCTTCTAATTTTATTTCTCTTTCAGAAGCCCAAGATCTCACATCCCGTTTTAGAAACGAGTTGGACGATATGCTCACCACTTCATTCGAAGATTCATTGCCTTATGCTGAAACTTTTGATGCGAGTGCAATTCAGGATTTGATCAACCAAGATGGTTGTACCCAGTTCAGGGCTTATTTTGGGATGGATGAAAACAATAAAGTTCGTTTGGTTTTTACAGCAGTAGATGCCCAAGGAGAGGATATTTTGGATGGATCAAATTCCATCATCATTGATAATGGAATCCGTTGTCCAAACAATTGTCCGTCCAATTTATTATAATCCATGTATAGTCCCATAAAATATTTGCTTTCTCAACTCATCATTATTCCTACCATTATCGGCTGGATTCGTTGGCGTGATCTAAATACAACATACCGTTATTTTGTCCTACTTCTCACTGTAGGCTATCTTTTTGAGTCTATCGGTTACTGGGCATTTAAGCCATTGGCGATGAATCTCATCAATTTCGGTTTTCAATTACCCATGCAACTATTGTACTTCTTCTTCATTTCTGAATGTATGCAATGGAAGGATAAGAACAAATACAGATTGGCGTATGTTGTTGTGTATGTAATAATGATATCTATCGATCTGATTTTTGCCGATTTAAGCCGTTACAGACACAGTTTAAGTATGTTGTGTTTTGAGACGTTTAACTTGTTTCTTTCCTTGATGTTGGCAAAAAAGATATTCGATATTTCATTTGTAAATCATCACAGGAAAATTCTTTTGATGATTCTGATTCCCAACACACTCACTCAAATAATACTGGTGAAAAACGTAGCATTTTTTTATTTTCACTATGAACCCGGTTGGGTTATAAATTTTGGAATTATCAGCTATTTACTGAATGCGGTGAATACCGTTAGTTATATCTTTTTTTCAATTGCTTTATTATGGATACCCAAGAAGGAAGTTTTTTTACAACGTATATCTTAGCCACAGCAATTCTTTTTTTGGTAGCTGTTTATTTCACCTACATTTTGGTGAGGCAACACAAACAAAATTTGCGCTTGGCCAAACAAAAACTCACCTCAGAAATTAAAGCTTCTGAAGCGGAAAGGTCTGCCATTGCCACAGAGTTGCACAACGATATTGCTCCGCATCTTATCGGAATCAAAATGCGTTTGGCCTCCATCGAAGGACTTTCGCATCATCCTCAGGTTGAAGCCTGTAATCATGCCATATCGGAGTGTGTGAAACAAATTAAAAATCTGAGTCGTTCCATATCTCCCATATCCATCTACATGCTCAACTTCAAAGAAGGCATCCGTTACTTCATAGAGCAACATGGATACAACGAAATGATGAACATCGAAATCATTGATGAAACGATAGTGGATCTGGGTAAAGAAGCCAACAATCAGGTATATCGAATTTTGCAGGAGATCGTTTTGAATACCGTTAAACATGCACAAGCAAAAGATCTGGTGATTGAAATTAGTGAAACAGAAAATGAATTACTCATACGCACCCAGGACAACGGGGTCGGATTTACATTTGCGGATAACAAACGAAAAAAAATGTCGGGTCTGGGTTTGCTGAGTATTGAAAACAGGATAGATTATTTGAATGGCACTTTGATTGTGAATTCGGAAGCCAAAAGCGGAGCACAATACAACATACGCATACCCAAATCTATGCTAGGATAATTGAGTTTCATTGTTCAACTATAAGTCAAATTTTTCTTAAAAAATAAACCCCGCAATTTGCGGGGTTTATTTTTATCTAGATTGTTGTGATGATTAACGAATTGGATTGATTTCTTCAATCAAATTTTTTGCACCACCCAATTTATCGACACACCAAAGTACATAACGCACATCCACACAAATGGTGCGGTTAAGGTCTTTGTCGAATTCAATTTTATGACTCAGCGCTTCGTAGTTGCCATCGAATGCAAGTCCAATAAGGTTTCCGTTGCCATCGATTACCGGACTACCGCTGTTTCCTCCGGTAATGTCGTTGGTTGTAATAAAAGCAACCACCAAATCTTTACGCACTTTATCGGCATAAGGACCAAAATCTTTCTTCTTCAACAATTCAACTTGCTTTGTTGGCAAATCAAACTCATAATCTCCTTGCTTGTATTTTTCTAAAATTCCTTTCGACGTGGTAATGTAATCGCAGAAAAGTCCGTCGCGAGGCTTATAGCTTTTCACATTGCCATAGCTAACCCTCATACTGAAATTCGCATCAGGATACATTTTAGCTGCAGCTGCAGTATCACGCTCCATAATTCCTTTTAAGTAAGCTCTTCCCAATTCGTTGTTCTTGTTGTTGAACGCGGTAAAGAAAGGCGCGTATTTGCTGTTGTAATTTTTTACAAACGAGGTCGAAAAATCAAAAGCCATATCTTCTTGCAAGCCCATAGCCGTTGGATTCGCTTTGAAAGCGCTCCATTTTGCATCATCAAAAATCATGGTACGAGCAAATACATCTGCCGCCCATTTTTTATAAGTGCTTTCTTCGCTTAAATCACCATACGAAGCAAGCTTTTCATATGTGCCTGCAGGATGTTGAGCCTTTTCAATTTCCATGTAGAAAGCCCTTGCAACACCTGCAAGTATATTTTTATCACTTGGTTTATCTTCAGATTTTAGAAAGCCATTACGTGCTTCATCTGCAGCATCTACCGCTTTTTTAATGTCTTCTGGAGTAGCTCCTGCTTTAACCAAAACCGCCTCCAAGCCCATAAGACTCGAAGCGAAAGACAACAATGGAGAACCCATGATTCCTTCTCTCAAGTACTGACGGTGTTTCGCGTATGGCGTCCATGCAGCATAATTTTTTTCGTATTCGGTAAAGATGTTTTCGTATTCAGATTTACCCTTTGCCCAAGAAGTGAATTTTCCTTCAATCTCTTGTTTTTTTGCATAGGTGTTAAACTTGGTCAATTGCTTTGTTTCGCCATCAAAAAACTTCCAATAATTTGCGATACCCGCGTAGTCAGAAGCCAGTTTTAATTTAACCGCAGGATCTTTCACCATTTGTTCGTGCATGAATTTCAAACGCATGTCTCTCAACGCAACAAGTCCTGGATTTTCTATTTCATTTTTCAATTTGATGCCATAGCTGGTTTCATAGCGATTGGTACTTCCTGGATAACCGTAGATCATAGCATAATCACCATCTTTAATGCCTTTGATGCTTACCGGAAGGAAATGCTTTGGTTTCATCGGTACATTGTCTTTGCTGTATTCACTTGGCTTTCCGTCTTTAGATGAATAAACGCGGAAGATAGAGAAGTCGCCTGTATGACGAGGCCATTCCCAGTTGTCGGTATCTCCACCGAATTTTCCAATGCTCTCTGGAGGTGTTCCAACCAAACGAACATCTTTGTATGTTTTATATACATACATCAAGTACTGGTTGTCTTTAAACATGCTGTAGATTCTGCCACTTACTCCGTTTTCCTTATCAGCAACCTTGTCTGTAATTGATTTGTATACCTCTTGTAATTTTTTGGTGCGATCTGTCCAAGATAAGCCCTTAACGCCCGCTTCTACTTCTGCAGTCACATCCACAATCTTGTCAAGAAACTGAACAGTTAATGTAGTTTTGATTTCTTGGTCTTTGTTGAAAGCATAGAAACCATCTTTCAAATAGTTGTGATCTACGCTGCTTGCAGTAGCAATCGCGTCATATCCGCAATGGTGATTGGTGAAAATCAAACCTTGGTTGCTTACAATTTCTCCTGTGCAACCTCTGCCAAAAATGATGATGGCATCCTTTAATGAGGATTTGTTTACAGAATAGAGTTGTTCTTTGGTTAGTTTCAACCCCCTTTTAACCATGTTGCTGTACACTTGCTTTCCGAGCAACATCGGAAGCCACATGCCTTCGTCGGCACGACTGGTCAATACACTAACAAGCATCAGTGCAGATAAGATCCATTTTTTCATCTTTATTGTTTTTGATTTAAAATGATAGAAGCAAAAAATCGCTTTTTCGAACGGCAAAGTAGTTATTTTTAGCCAAATGAATTTTTGTGATTTGATAAATGGCAAGAGTTTTCCTCAATTCACATTCCATGTATTTTCATAACCGCAATCGACTAATTTTGCTTACCTTAAAGATTATTTCCAATATTGATGGCATTATTTGAACTCAAAATACCCAAAACGATTGCGAAGGCACTGAGCATCCCCGTTAGAGATCCGAGGAGGCAACAGATCAGGGTGTTAAAAAAACTACTTAAAAAAGCGCGTTTTACCCAGTTTGGTCAGCAATTTAGATTCGATGAAATATTGTTGAGCCGACATCCTGGGAAAAAATTTCAGCAGCTTGTTCCTACTTACAATTACGACAAAATTTACCGCGATTGGTGGCATAAGACTTTGGAAGGCACATCGGATGTGTGTTGGCCTGGGGTCATTAAGTTTTTTGCATTGAGTAGCGGTACAAGCGAAGCGGCGAGTAAATATATACCGATTACCAAAGAACTCATCAAGAGCAATACCATAACCAGTCTCAAACAATTGATGAGTTTGGCCAAATATGAAAACGTACCCAGAAAAGCCATCGGTAAAGGTTGGCTGATGCTTGGAGGCAGTACCCAATTGCAAGAAGGTCCAACTTATTTTGCGGGCGACCTTAGCGGTATCCAACAAAAAAACATTCCCTTTTGGTTTCAAGGACTTGGCCTGTATAAACCTGGAAAAAAAATAGCCCAGGAACGTGATTGGTCTAAGAAACTGGATGAAATCGTGGAACAGGCGCCAAACTGGGACATTGGCTTTATTGTAGGCGTACCTGCATGGTTGCAGTTGTGCATAGAGAAAATAATAGAAAGATATAAGTTGAATCACATCCATGAAATGTGGCCAAACTTGGCATTTTATGTTCATGGAGGCGTTGCCATGGAGCCCTATAAAAAAGGATTTGAGAAACTAATGGGTAAGCCCATAATCTATATTGAAACCTATCTAGCGAGCGAAGGATTTCTTGCATATCAGAGTAGACAAGGAGCCGTTGGCATGCAACTCGCATTCAATAACAACATCTTTTTTGAATTTGTACCCTTCGACGAAAAGAATTTCGACAGCGATGGAAATATCGTTGACGATCCCGAGGTGCTTATGATTCATGAGATTGATGAAAACAAAGACTACGCGATTTTAATCAGCACCAATGCCGGAACTTGGCGCTATGCCATTGGAGATACCGTTCGATTGGTGGATAAAGAAAGAATGGAAATCATCATAACCGGAAGAACCAAACACTTTCTCAGTTTGGTAGGAGAGCATTTGAGCGTAGACAATATGAACAAGGCAATCGATATGGCAGCTACGGAGTTGAACATTTCCATTCCTGAGTTTACGGTTGCGGGTGTGCCATCCGGAAATTTCTTCGGACACCAATGGTATGTAGCTTGCAACGATGAGATAGACGAAACAAGACTGGCACAGGTGATAGATGAAAAACTAAAATTACTCAACGACGACTACGAAGTGGAGCGCAGACATGCACTTAAATCCATTTCAGTAAAAGTGCTAAAAGAAAGTATCTTTTTAGACTTCATGACACACAAGGGAAAAGTAGGTGGACAACACAAATTTCCTAGGGTTTTGAAAGGCAAAATCCACGAAGAGTGGAGAACCTTTATTCAATTCTGATTCCCACGCAGCACAAACAGACAGACATGACAGACGCAATAATATCCGGACTCCTATTGGGCTTCGCCTTGGTATTCTCTGTAGGTCCAGTCATTTTTACCATCATCAAAGTTAGAGTGAATTACGGCATTTCTAGTGCATTGTATTTTACATCTGGTGTGTGGTTGAGTGATTTGCTTTTGGTGATTGCTGCAAATTTTTTCGGAAACTGGCTGGGAGAATTGTTCACCTATAAAAAATCAATCGGAACAGCAGGTGGAATTTTTCTTATCGGACTGGGATTGTTTTATGTGTTTTTCAAGAAGTATGAACAACAAGATGAAACAAAGAACATCATTAAAGTAACGGGAAGTAAACATGCGAGATTGTTGATAACCGGATTTTTGATCAATACCTTAAATCCGAGTGTTATTGCGCTTTGGTTGGCAGCTTCGACCAACTCTATCTCCATGAAGTTGGAACATAAAATAGTTCTATTCACTTTGTGCCTTTCCATCAACATAGCCGCAGACATTCTTAAAGTGTATCTCTCCGGAAAATTAAAAAGCAAACTGAACGAAAAAAACATCATTCGAATCAATCGGATTGCTGGATTTTTATTTGTTGCCTTTGGAATGGCTTTGTTATATAGTTCCTGGAAAGGCGATTAATTTAAGCCATTTTGTATCGGATGTATGTGAACATAAAAAAAAATTGGAATGACTAATAAAAATAAATCGAGCTTTTGGGGCTGGATTAAAAAAATATTTTTGATCTTGTTGATTAGCCATTTGGGATATATGTTAATCCTGAAATGGTTAAATCCACCTTTTACGCTGACTCAGATTGCCAACATGACTGAAGGGGAAGGGTTGCAGCGCGATTATGTATCGTATGAGGAAATGGGAGACAATATAAAGTTGGCGGTTATTTCTTCCGAAGATCAGCTTTTTCCGGAGCATAACGGCTTCGATATAAAGTCGATAAAGAAAGCCATGGACTTCAATCAGAAACATCCCAATCGGGTTAGGGGAGCAAGTACCATCAGCCAGCAAACGGCAAAAAACGTTTTTCTTTGGCAACATGGTGGTTTCTTTAGAAAAGGACTTGAAGTCTATTTCACCTTTCTGATAGAAACGGTGTGGGGTAAACGAAGAATCTTAGAAACCTATCTGAATGTTGCAGAAATGGGTCCCGGCATTTTTGGTGTGCAAGCCGCATCTAAGGCCTATTTCGGGAAGGATGCTTCAAAACTCAGCCGAAAAGAAGCCGCTATGATTGCTGCTTGTTTACCGAATCCTAAAAAATATGCCGTTCGTCCGCCATCGCGCTATGTGAGCAAAAGATCCGGAAAAATAATGGTGCAGATGAACAATCTGGAAGGATACCCGGATATACAGTCACTACTGAAAGACTGATCGGATTGCGTTTTCAGCCATTTCAATTCGCTTGGTACCATCACCAGAAATTTCAAACCAAGGTTTGGGCTGATGCAGCATTGCGTCTAAATAGTGTTGATAGATGAAGTTTCTTTGTTTTGGTTCGGGATGTTCACGAAGTTCATCGAATGTCCAGGGAAGATCGGGCTTGCAAAGCAAATGCATATCGTAAACATCATTCGCCAGGTGATCCAAAATAAAAGATTCACATTTTCCAAAAGCAAGTTCGGACCATATTTTTAGCACATACAAGTCGGTATCAAAAAAAACAAATCGGTTCTTTTTATCTGAACCCGCTTTTTGATTGAAGGACTTTATGGCTTCTTTTTCCAGTAAAATTTGATTTTGCGCTATTTCAATCACATCATTGTACGTGTATGCCTTTCCGTTATTTTCAAGATGGACTCTGGCATACTCATGCACCAAAACAGCGTCAAATCTTTTTTGCAACTCAACTGATAATGTCGATTTACCCGAGGACTCGGGTCCGGTTATGGAAATACGGATGATTTTATCCATGGACTTGCTGTTTGATTTTCTTGTTCCACGATACAAATCCTTGCCAAGCTAGGAATAGAAAAACGATGTACATCAAACCATATAAAATAAAACCTTTGTAAAAATTGAGTGGAATAGCCACAAGGTTTGAAGCAATCCATGCCAGCCAGTTTTCCGTTTTTCTTTTTGCCATCCACCACATCGCTGTTATGGCAGTTGAAGAAACGAGTGCGTCTAAAATCGGGGTGTTGCTGTTGGAAAATGAAGTAAGAACAAATTGAATGACTGCCCACGAAATCAGAAAAAAACCGATTCCGACAATCCATTCGTTTCGGTTGCAGTTAGAAATGAGATAAACGGAATCAGCATTTTTTTTCTTCGACCAGCACCACCAACCATATAGGCTCATCACAACATAATACACATTGAGCAAGCCGTCGGCATAGAGTGGAGGTTGGGAAACAAAAAGATAAAGATATACAGCAAGCGCAACGCCAATGATACCCGTAGGGTAAACCCAGATGTTGTTTTTTTGCGCTAAACGAACACTGATCAATTGAAAAAAAGTGCTTGTCCATTCCTGCCACGAAATGGCTTTCACATTCTCAATCAAAAGATTACCAAATTGGATTCGATCCATACCAGAAAAGTTTGGATGGATTATTCAGCTTCCGCAACCACTTCTTTTACTTCGGGTATCATTCTTTTCATCATTCCTTCGATACCCGCTTTTAAGGTAATCATAGAAGAAGGACAACCACTGCAACTGCCTTGTAACATGAGTGTTACCGTGCCATTTTCGAATTGTTTGAATTGTATTGCACCGCCATCCATTTCAACAGCTGGTTTTACGTAATTCTCCAATAATTCTTTGATTCTTTTTACCACATCATCGTCGTCGGCACTGATTTCATTTCCTCTTTCTGTTTTCATTTTCAACACCTCTTCTTCATTCACTACCGCCTTTCCTTCTTCTAAATATTCTTTAAGGAATTGCTTAACGGTTGGAATCATATCTTCCCAATCCGCTGTTTCTGCGGTTTTGGTTAGGGTGATGAAGTTGCTTGCTATAAAAACGGCCTTGATGAAAGGAAAGCTGAAAAGTTCTTGTGCGAGTGGCGAAGGTTTTGCACTTGCCTCCTCTGGGAAGTCGATGCTTTTTCCAGGGTAAAGTAATTTATTCGCTACAAATTTCATGGTCTCTGGGTTCGGGGTCATTTCGGTGTAAATGCTGATCACCGGATTTCCTGTTTTTATCATACGCTTCGGTTTAGGGTACAAAATTAATGTATAATTGGGAAGTTTGGTACCTGCCCGAAGGCAATGGTTTGGTAGGTTTGGAAAGTTTAATAGGTTTAAAAGGTTTGTATGCCTAACAACAAACCACAAACAACAAACGTTCAACCCCAAACCCTAAACCTCAAACCTCAAACCTCAAACCTCAAACAACAAACAACAAACAACAAACGTTCAACCCCAAACAACAAACATCCTATACCAAATTATGTTATTTTCGTGCAAATCAATTCAAGTTATGGCTCTTGAACACCATTCCAACGCAGATTTACGCATCCAACAACAGGTTGAGAATGCGGCACAATATGTTTTGCCTTTCATAGAAGCAACAAAATCCATCGTGCCAGGTATGAAAGTGCTTGAAATCGGTTGTGGAGAAGGCGGGGTACTAAAGCCTTTTGTGGATCGTGGCTGCATTTGCACTGGGGTAGATTTGGATCAGATTCGCATCGACATTGCCAAACAAGTGTATGCGGCGGATATCCTCAACAACAAACTCAATTTCATCAACAAAAACGTTTACGACACTGATTTTGTAAGTCAATTCACCAATTATTTCGACCTTATCGTTTTAAAAGACACCATCGAGCACGTACCCAACCAAGAAGCGTTTATTCCGCATCTCAAAAAACTACTTGCTCCGTCCGGACAAATTTTCTTCGGTTTCCCACCATGGCAAATGCCATTTGGCGGACATCAGCAAGTTTGCACCAAAAAGTTTCTGAGCGTACTTCCATACTATCACCTTTTGCCAATGTTTCTTTTTAAACCGTTTTTGAAACTATTTGGAGAAAATCCAGTAAAAATAAAAGATTTGATAGAGGTGAAGGAAACCGGAATTTCCATCGAGCGTTTTGAGCGCATTGTAAAAAAGTCGGGATTCTCCGTATTGCACAAAACCCATTTTCTCATAAACCCGATTTACAAGTATAAATTCGGACTGAATCCGAGAAAACAATTGGGCCTGATTTCTGCCATTCCGGTGCTGAGAAATTTTTTAACTACATGCGTGTATTATACAATTGGTTAATAAATCAATTGATTATTCCACAATTCTCAGTTTCGCATAATTGAGCATGATTTTTTTCTCGCCATTGATATCGAATTGAATGGTCGCTATCGGATTGTGAGAAGCGCCTTCCATTTTGGCAATCGTTCCGAATCCGAATTTTTGGTGCTCCACTTTTTGTCCTTCTTTCAAATCTTTGGTATCGTTGGCTACGAAGTTCGCTGATGGTACATGTTCTTTCGTCTGTGGTCTTGCAGCTGGAACCGATATAATGGTTTTTGCTGGGGTATTCTGACTTTGACTGTTTCCATATCCACCACGCATACGATCATACGCACTCGATTGATTCCAGCCCGTAGATCTTGTGTTTTTGGAAGCATTTCCGCCAGCATAACTTCTTTCGATATAGTCCTCATTGATTTCTTCTAAAAATCTGCTTGGATCGTTTTGTTGAAGTTGTCCGAATCTATATCGCGCATTGGCATAGGTAAGATGCAGTTTCTTCTTGGCTCTGGTTATGGCTACATAAAACAATCTTCTTTCTTCTTCCAATTCCTCTCGCGTGTTGATGGACATCGCACTGGGGAAAAGCGTCTCTTCTAATCCGCCCAAGAAAACCACAGGAAATTCAAGTCCCTTTGCAGCATGTATGGTCATCAATTTTACAGAATCCTTATCTTCCTTATCATCATCTGTATCGGTAAGCAAAACAATTTGTTGTAGATACGTGCCCAATCCTTTGTCTCCAACTTCACCATCCTCTTCATTCATTGGCGTTTCTGTAAATTCTTTGATTGAGTTCAATAACTCCTGAACGTTTTCATATCTGGCAAGTCCTTCCGTTGTTTTATCGTTGAAGAGTTCTTTTACGATATTGGTGCTTTTGCCTACAGTGAAAGCGAGATCATATGCGTTCTTCTTCGGCATCTCGCTCTGAAACATTTTTATCATGGTCACAAACTGATCCAAACACTCAAGCGTTGAACTTTTGAATCCATGAAACGCTGCATTCGTGAGCACATCCCAAACAGAAGCGTTGATCTGATTGGCAATCAGAACCAATTTATCGATGGTGGTTTTACCAATGCCTCGCACGGGATAATTGATTACCCTTTTTAACGCTTCTTCGTCTCTCGGATTTACAATCAGTCGCAGATAGGCAATAAAATCTTTAATCTCTTTGCGCTGATAAAAACTCATTCCACCGTAAATCTTGTACACGATTCCCATCCTTCTGAGTGCTTCCTCAAAACTTCTACTTTGTGCATTGGTTCGATATAAAATCGCAAAGTCGCGGTTGTAAAAATGATTTCTCAGCTTTAATTCTTGTATGGTATCAGCGACAATTTTTCCTTCATCGTTATCGGTCATCGTTCTGACAATGCGAATTTTTTCTCCGTCCGCATTTTCGGTGAAGAGTTTCTTTTCCAGTTGACCTTTATTGTTTCCAATTACTTCATTGGCTACATTAAGAATGGTTTTGGTACTCCTGTAATTTTGTTCGAGTTTAACGATTTTGATTTGATCATAATCTTTTTCAAATTGCAGGATATTCTGAATGGTTGCGCCTCTGAAACTATAGATACTTTGTGCATCGTCGCCCACAACACAAACATTTTCGTGCATTGCGCCGAGCAGTTTCACAATCTCATACTGAACAACGTTGGTATCCTGGTACTCATCAATCATGATATACCTGAATTTGTGCTGATATTTATGAAGCGATTCCGGAATGGTCGTAAGCAATCGGTACATGTAAAAAAGCAAATCATCAAAATCCATCGCCCCATTCTTGAAACATCTTTCGGTGTAAGCCTTGTAAATAGATCCAATCATCGGACGATTTGTACGCGTATCTTCTTGCTGAAGCATACTGTCTATCGCATACTCTTCCGGACTCACCAATGCATTTTTTGCTTGAGATATTCTTCCAAGAACTGTATTCGGTTTGTAATGCTTGTCGTCTAGATTTTTTTCTTTGATGATGGTTTTGAGAACCGATTTAGCATCCTCTCCATCGTAGATGGTGAAGTTGGATGGGAATCCTAGTTTTGGAGCTTCTGCCCTTAGGATTCGAGCAAAAACACTGTGAAAAGTACCGATATACAGATTTCTAGCTTCACTGTTTCCGAGAATTTTTTCAATTCTTTCTTTCATTTCTGCCGCAGCCTTATTCGTAAAGGTCAGGGCAAGAATGTGAAAAGCATCCACGCCCGAAGCCATCAAATGGGCGATTCGAGTGGTAATTACTTTCGTTTTGCCGCTACCAGCGCCGGCAATAATCATTATGGGACCATCTCTGTGGAGTACGGCTTCTTTTTGTTGGGGGTTTAATCCATCCAGATACGCATGCATACCTCAAATTTACGAAGCATGTTCCTGGGTATTCGGATTGTGAAAAAATATTTAATCAATTGTCTTCTGTCGGCTTGATATTTCATATTGTGGATAAGCCCAGAAATCAAAAGCGGACGTCTTACATAAGAAATATTGAGTTTTTTATGTATTTTGTTGGCTCATAATGTAGATATGAAGCGTAATATTTTTTCAAAGTCCATCATTTTTCTTTCAGCAATAACCGCATTTGTTGTTTCTTCTTGCGATGATGGATATTCTAATTTCACTTCTCAGGGAGGAGGTTTAACCACCAGTTATGTTTATTTATTGGATGGTTCAGTACAGCCGACATATTTAAAGGTGGCAACCGGTACTTCGATCACCTTTGTAAATAATTCGGGCCAACCGCACACCATAATCTCCGATGACACAACCACAATACGAACCAATCTGATTCTTCCTGCTAAAAGCTTTTTATTTAAAAAAGATACGTTTGGGGTTTTCCAATATCATTGTAAAGAACACCCTACAGTAACCGGAACCATCGAATTTAGACCATAAAAAAAATCCCGCTGATGCGGGATTTTTCATTTCATTATTTTCTTTACACTTCGGCCTTTATCTGATTCCTTCCGGAACACCTAGGTCTCTTTTCAACATCTGATCGCGGTTTGCCATTTCCCAACATGTGTTAAAAATCATCCTTGCTCTTTTCTCGAACAAAGACCAATGGATAAACTTAATGTCGTCTGTAGGTTGATGATAATCCGATTTCAACATGCCATCATAAAAGAACAGAACCGGAACTCCTTTTCTTGCAAAATTATAATGGTCGCTTCTGTAATAAATGCGATTCGGATCTTTCGGGTCATCAAATTTATAATCCAAAGTAAGCTTGGTTGTTTTCGCGTTTACTTTCTCATTGATTTCGCTTAGTTCACTGCTTACTTTATCATGACCTACTACATAAACGTAGTTCCCTGTATCTGCTTTCTTTCTTTCCGTATCCACTCTTCCAATCATGTCGATATTGAGGTCTACCGATGTTTTTTCCAATGGAACGATCGGATGCTCGGAGTAGTATTCACTTCCCCAAAGTCCTTTTTCTTCGCCACTTACGGTCATAAAAACAACAGATCTTTTGGGTCCATTTCCTTCTTTGGCGGCTTTAGCAAAAGCTTCTGCCATCTGAATTACAGAGACTGTACCACTTCCATCATCGTCAGCACCATTGTATATTTTTCCGTTGCGAATTCCAAGGTGATCGTAATGTGCGGTGATGAAAACATATTCATCCTTTTTTTCTGTACCCTCGATCATGCCCGCCACATTGCTTGCTTCAACAACGGTAGAGCTTTTTCTGATTGTCAGTTTACATGAAGCGTCTGCTTCAGCCGAAAGCTCGTTGAGCATCATATTGGCTTTGGCAGCATCAATAATGTTGTCGTAATCGTTACCAAATAATTTTTGAATCGAAGCAGGTAACATATAAACGTGAGGCAAGTTGTTTGTTTCAGTGAGATCTGCGGCATAATACATGCCCGTTCTTCTTGATTTTCCAGCCAGTCTTACGTTAAATCTATCTGAGCTTTTGTCTAAGATAATTGCGCCAACTGCACCTCTATTTTGTGCGGCAATGAGTTTCATTTCCAGCGAGGCGGAGTTGCCCTCAGCTATTTTTCGTTCTTTTCTCATGGGTTCGCCATTGAAGAAAACAACCACTTTTCCTTTCACATCTTTGTTGTTGTAATCAGAATATGCATTGTCATCAATACCATATCCAACAAAAATGATGCGATCTGCCATTACTTCACTGCTTTGATTCTCTGAAATCGGAACAAGATAATCCGTTTCATATTTGAATGTTTCTCCAAATAGGCTTAGGCTGGATTCTTCCATAGAGTCTGTGCGTATAGGATACATTTGCTGAAAGCCGCTCATTCCTGGTAAGGGTTTCAAGCCGATGCGATCAAACTGAGTTTGAATGTATTGAGCTGCCATACGTTGACCTTCTGTGCCAGTCTCTCTGCCCATCATACTGTCTGATGCAATTACATTTAGGTGTTTTTTAAGTGCCGTGGCTGTAACCATTTCCGAATATTTGGTGGCTGTTTTGTTTTGAGCGACCAAACTGGTTACCAAAAAAGATAAAATAAGGGATAGGTATAAACGCATAAAATTGATTTTTTCTAACATGAAATTTTGTTCACTCGGTTTTGGTGTCTACCGCCTTCAAATGGGGTATTCATGAATGCATCAACCATCGAAATGGCAACAGATTCTTCAACAAATCGTGCAGGTATGCAGATGACGTTCGCGTCGTTATGCTGGCGAGCAAGTTCGGCCAACTCTTTCGCCCAGCAAATGGCAGCACGAATACTGTTGTGTTTATTTGCGGTAATGGCAACACCGTTTGCACTACCACAAATCAGAATGCCGAATCCAGATTCACCAGATTCAACCGAACGTGCAACAGGATGAGCAAAATCTGGATAATCAACAGATGAAGTATCATGCGTTCCCATATCTATCACTTCGAAACCTTGAGCTGATAAATGGGTTTTTAACATTGCTTTGTACTCGAATCCGGCATGGTCCGAACCGATGGCAATTGGCTTTTTTAGGTCTAGAGCAAACATTTTTTTTGATTTATTTTGGGTTCAAATAATGACGCTGTCGGAATGAATCGCTGTATTGAAAAATCGATTGTTTTAAATCAGAATCGATTTCAATTGCAATGTTAGTCTCAAATTTTCAGCTTTTCAAATATCGGCTCAACAATGAGCCACTCCTATTTTAACTCCACTCTTTCTCTTTCTTGCCGTTTTCTTTATCAACTCTAGAAGCAATAACGATGCTGATTTCAAAAAGCAACAATAGAGGTATTGCAACAATAATCTGGCTGGTCCAATCGGGCGAAGGTGTGATTATGGCAGCAAGCAACAAGATAATAACAAATGCATACTTTCTGTACTTGCGGAGAAACTCCCCGGTAATCAATCCAATTTTCGCCAAAACATAAGCCAAAACGGGCAGTTCAAAGGATAGTCCACAGCCAAGAATGATGTTATTTAACGAATCGATGTAGTCGTCTAGTGTGGGCATGTATCGATAAGCGCCTGTTGTGCCCAGGGTGAAGTTGGCTAAAAAATTAAAAGTGAACGGGGCAAGTACAAAATATCCGAATGCAGCGCCCGTAAAAAAACAGAGGGATACCCAAAAAATACTCCCTTTAGAATAACGGAGTTCTTTTTGAGAAAGTGCAGGTTTTACAAATCTCCAAAGTTCCCAAAACAGATAAGGGAATGTGATGATGAGCCCGCCAACCATAGAAATAGACATGGCCGACATAAAGGGTCCGCTGATGGTGTTACCTTGGAGTTGAAGATTGATGGGGGGCATACAGAGTACATCTCCAAGTCCCAATTGTTGTCCCCAATTACAAAGCAGGTTATAGGTTATGAAGTCTGATTTTCCGGGAGCGAAGATGATATTGTCAAATATCCAATCTATGTTGATGAAAATTCCAATCGTTGCAATCAGCCAGAAAATGGTTGATCGAACGATATGCCAACGCAATGCTTCGAGGTGCTCAATGAAGCTCATGTTCGCCTCATCCCCATCGGCATTCCGTTTTTTCAAAAATGAATATGATTTTGAATTGGCCAATTTTCGTGTTTTTAGGCTTTAGTTTTGGATCAGTTTGATGTTGTGGTCATTTTCTCTGCATTCTCTGCGAATTGCAGCGCTTCAATAAAATCTTGGATTTCTCCATTCAGCACTTCATCCAAATTATACACCGTAAGTCCTATTCTGTGGTCGGTTACTCTACCCTGAGGATAGTTGTACGTTCTGATTTTTGCACTTCGATCTCCAGTACTCACCAAACTTTTCCTTTGTTTTGAAATCGCTTCTTCCGCTTTTCTTACTTCCTCATCATACAAACGAGTTCTTAGCATGTCCATCGCTTTTTCTCGATTCGCCAACTGTGTTCTTTCTGTTTGACAAACCACTACAATTCCAGTGGGTTTATGGGTAAGAAACACTTTGGTTTCCACTTTATTTACGTTTTGTCCTCCAGCTCCACCACTTCGAGCGGTTTCCATTTTTACATCGCTTTCTTTTAGTTCCACATCAACTTCTTCCGCTTCTGGCATTACGGCTACTGTTGCGGCACTCGTGTGCACCCTGCCACTTGCCTCCGTATCCGGAACCCTTTGTACCCGATGTACACCACTTTCAAATTTCAACGTACCATATACATCGTCGCCGGTAACTTCTACCTGAACTTCTTTGTAACCTCCCACCGTTCCGTCGCTTTCGCTGAGTATCGATGTTTTCCAGCCTTTCTTTTCGCAGTATTTGAGGTACATCCTCAATAAATTTCCAGAAAACAGGGACGCCTCGTCTCCGCCGGTTCCTGCACGTATTTCCAGAATGGCGTTTTTTTCATCAAAAGGATCTTTTGGAATCAACAGGTTTCTTATGGTTTTTTCCAATTGAGTCAGCTTTTCTTCCAATCCAGGCAGTTCTACTTTCGCCAACTCGCGCATTTCCTCGTCATCCGAATAAAGCACTTCTTTATTAAATGCAACATCATCAAGCACTTTCACATATTCATTTCTAACGTCCACAATTTTCCCTAAACTGCGGTATTCCTTACTCATGGCGCTAAACTTCCTGTTGTCATTCACAATATCAGGATTGGTCAGTGCTACACCCAGCTGGTCAAATTTCGCCTTGATTGCGTCCAGTTTATCTAACATACTGTAATTTTAATTTTTTCTTGCTTGTTCATAAGCAGAAAATGAATTGCCGTTTCAACAAAGCGTGCAAATTTACTACATCTCATTCAATCCGATTGTACAGAAAAATAACATCAGACAGGATATTCAGCAATGGCGGCTTTTTGCCCGACAAAACCGTGCTTGTTTTTGATCAAAATGGCGTTTTGATCGATCTGGTTGATGAAGTGGATGGAGGAGATGATATTCAACATTTCAATGGCATGCTGTGTCCGGGTTTTATCAATACCCATTGTCATCTCGAACTCTCATACTTGAAGGGACGAATAGAGAAAATGACTGGATTGAAGCAATTTGTGATGTCTGTGATGGGAAACAGAGAGGAGGAGCAGGATCTTATCGAACAAGCCATAATGGATGCGGAATCGGAGATGATTGCCAATGGAATTATTGCCGTTGGTGACATCTGCAACACGGCAAATACCCTAAAACAAAAAAGAAAAAATAAGCTCTATTATCACAGTTTTATAGAACTGAGCGGATTTGTTCCTGCTTCAGCTGAGGCTCGTTTTTTAAAGGGGCAGGATTTGCTCCACGAATTCAGACAAGCGCATCAAGCAGCAACTTTGGTTCCCCATGCTCCATATTCTGTTTCTGCAGATTTGTTGAAAATGATTTGCGGATATGAAGCGGAAGGCATTCTAACCATGCATAATCAAGAGTCGAAAGAAGAAACTGATTTTTTTCAAAATAGGACGGGCGAATTCCTAGATTTGTATCAACAGTTAGGCATCGATATTTCTTTTTTCGAACCCCAAAAAACGAGCAGCTTACAGCAAACCATTGCTTCTTTTCCATCTGCTCGCAAACTGATTTTGGTACATAATGTTTTTACCGAGCCAAAAGATTTGTTCATGGCTGATGCGCAATTTTCTCAGCATCCGAATCATTTATACTATTGCTTGTGTCCAAATGCCAATGCATATATAACAGGTGAAGAACCGCCAATAAAGATGTTTCAGAACTGCCAAGTTCAATTGGTTTTGGGTACAGATTCTCTGGCTTCAAACGACAGTCTGAACATTTGGGAAGAAATCAAAACCATCAGAAAAAATCACCCCGAGATACCACTAACGGAAATGCTTACATGGGCAACCATCAATGGAGCAAGAGCCCTCGGTGTGGAACATCGCTTTGGAAGTTTTGAAAAAGGGAAAACCCCAGGTTTTTATCATATTACAGATCAAGTGTAAGCCCTGTGGATTTTATTTCGAATGGAATGTCGATGAATGTTGGAAAACCCATCGTTTCATTAGGGTGACAAAAGTCACACATTGTTCTACTTTCAAAAACTACCTTGGGGGAATAAATTAAACGCTATGAATCATCATTATCAAGTACTCATTGTCGGGGGAGGAAATGCAGGGTTATCGGTTGCTTCACAATTGCAAATCAAAAATAAGCAGCTAAAAATCGGAATCATCGAACCATCCGAAAAGCATTATTATCAACCCGCATGGACCTTGGTGGGAGCGGGAGTTTTTGATATTCAAAAGACAGTTCGAAATGAAAAAGATTTTATTCCCAAAGGAGCAGAATGGATAAAAGATGCAGTATCTGTTTTTAACCCGGAATCGAATAAAGTCGTTTGTAAATCTGGCAAGGAATTTACCTACGATACGCTTATTGTTTGTTCGGGGATACAATTGGATTGGGATAAAGTAAAAGGATTGAAAGAATCCTTGGGAAACAAGAACGTCAGCAGCAACTACGACTTCCGTTATGCGCCGTATACATGGGAAATGATTAAAAATTTCAAGGGTGGAACAGCCGTTTTCACCAATCCAACCACACCCATAAAATGTGGGGGTGCTCCACATAAAATCATGTATCTGGCTGTAGACTACTGGAGAAAAAAAGGCATATTGGATAAATGCGATGTGCACTACTTATCGGGATCCGGAATGATTTTCGGAATCAAAGAATATGCAGAAACACTAACAGAAGTTGTTAAGCGAGGAAACATTCATACCCATTTTGGTGTAAATGTTACTGAGATTGATGCCGAAAAGAAAACGGTTTATTTCATCGAAAAAAACGAGTCGGGAGCAGAAATAAAAAAATCCATGCATTTCGACTTGCTACATGCGGTGCCTCCACAATCTGCCCCAGACTTCATAAAAAAATCCCCCTTGTCCGAAATCAATAATTCGCTAGGTTATGTAGAAGTAGACAAGCATACACTGCAGCACACCCGTTTTTCAAATGTTTTTGCGCTGGGTGATTGTGTTAATGCACCTTGCAGCAAAACGGGGGCGGCTATCCGAAAACAAGCGCCTGTTGTGGTTCAAAATGTTTTGTCTTTTTTGTCCAATCAAAAAACAGAGGCAATGTATGGCGGGTACAGCGCATGTCCGATACCGACAGCGTATGGAAAATTGATGCTGGCAGAGTTCGATTATAGCAATACACCCAAGATGACATTCCCATTCAATCAGGCTGTTCCTCGATGGAGCATGTGGTTGTTGAAAACAAAAATATTGCCTTGGCTGTATTGGAACAAGATACTTACCGGTAAGGCATAAACGAAGATTTCCAACTTAAAAACATTCGTTTAGAGAAAAAAAGTTGTTTGAACTACTCATCCAAAAACTTCATACATCACAGCCAGCGTTTTCATTTGTCCGAATTCTGGAACATGAATCGAGTAATATTGCATGTATCGCTGTATCAAAGTTCTGCGTTGGTTTTGATTGAGATCGAATTGATCTAAATCTGTAGGATGACTCGCTTTCAATAACTCAGCCGTCATGTTTGCTGCTTCGCCCGTTATGTACAACGGATGATCTGGCATTTCAGTCAAGAAAAATCCTTCTTTTAAATCCAGGCAAGTGAAGTTGGCTTGGTTGTTGGGCAATGAAAGTTTAAAGCCGAAAAATTGCGGAAGCTGAAGGGCAAAAAACAACGGAAAATTCGCTGTCGCTTTTCGATCTGCTTTATCCAGACAAACCAGACAATCTTCGCAAAATTCAAAAAGATCGATGTTCGTTTCGGGCTGACGAATGGTTTTTTGGAGCAACTCCATCATAAATGAAGCGATGCTGTGTTTAATTACATCAGACAGGATATGTTCATGAATATGCGCCCAATGCGCTTCTTTTATGCGCTGTAGATTTTTTTGGTCCTGGTGATAAACCACGAGATCGAGTATGGCTCCAGGTTGATAAAGAATAGATTTTTCTCCTTTTTTTTGTTGTTTGCGAACGCCGTTGATGAGGTAGGTCTGTAATCCGAACAAGGAGGTGAGCATCGAAGCAACGATGCTGGTTTCTCCGTATTTCACGGTTTTTATGACAATGGCCCTGGTTTTATGCGTCATGATGATGCTGCAATTTAATTCGGGATGTTTTTAGCAAATGAATTTTCTTTGCATCAATTTTAATTCAAACGCTAAAATTGGACTTATGTGGAAAAAGCTTGCTGAAGTTGTCCTTCGCTTTCGTTTTTTGTTGTTGATGGCATTATTGGTTACAACGGGAATCATGGGTTATTTTGCTTCGCAAGTGAAGCTGAGCTATGATTTTGCAAAAGCCATACCGACGGACAACCCGAAATATAAAGATTATCAAGAATTTAAGGCTCGATTCGGAGATGATGGCAATGTGGTGGTAATAGGCGTTCAAAACAAAGATTTCTTTTCGTTGCCTAGTTTTAATAATTACCTGCAGCTCCAAAAAAACATTCGAGAAAGCCATTGTGTAGAAGATGTACTTGCCGTTCCTTCCGCAGTTATATTAGAAAGAGACAGCACGGGAGAGAAGTTAAGGTCCAGAAAAATATTCTCAGAACAAGTTGAAACGCAGTCGGCATTGGATTCTGCAGCTTATTTGTTTAAAAGTCTGCCTTTTTATGAAACGCTGCTATACAATGCAGATTCTTCTGTTTATTTGATGGCAGTTCGGGTGAACAAAGACTCGATGAATTCCCCTGCGAGAAGCAGAATTATCCATGATATTCAACAAAAAATTGATGGATTCGAACGACAAACGCCGCAGATAAAAACACATATCAGCGGATTGCCACTGATTCGGACACTCGTAGCAGAAATGATTCAAAAAGAGATGAAACTCTTTCTCTGGGGTTCCTTGCTTTTTAGTGTTTTGATTTTGCTGCTTTTCTTTAGATCTTGGAGTACAACCTTATTATCGATGGGTGTTGTAGTGGTTGGTGTTGTTTGGACGGTAGCCTTGATTCATCTCTTGGGTTATAAAATTACTTTGTTGACAGCCCTTTTGCCATCTTTGGTTGTGGTTATTGGCATACCCAATTGCGTTTATTTCATCAATAAGTACCACACTTCATATTTAAAATATGTTGAACTCGATGGCAAAGCAAGAAAGCATAAATCGTTGGTGGAAATGGTGAGCAAAATGGGTGTTGTAACGCTATTTTGCAATATTACGGCAGCCATCGGTTTTGCTGTGTTTGCGCTTACCAAGAGTGCAGTTTTAAAAGAATTCGGATTGGTAGCCGGACTGAGCATTTTGTTGATTTTCGTTGTTTCTTTCATCATGCTGCCCGCAGTACTAAGCTATTTACCCACGCCTCAGAAAAATCAATTGAAATACCTGGATGCCAAATGGATTGGCCGTTTCCTCAATAAAGTGGAAAGCTGGGTGTTTGAACATAAAAGAAGCGTTTTAATCATAACCGGATTGGTTCTGGCATTGTCTGTTGTAGGCATATTCAAACTCAAATCCGTTGCCTTTATCGTAGACGATCTTCCCAAGTCTGAAAAGATTTACCAAGATCTAAAATTTTTTGAAAGACATTTCAAAGGCATTATGCCATTGGAAATTGTGATAGACAGTAAGAAAAAAAGGGGACTACGTGGATTGAAGCCATTTCAAAAAGCAGACTCACTGGCTACCTATATATCTACTCTTCCTGATATGAACCGTCCATTAAGTTTATCCGAAGGACTCAAATTCGCCACACAGGGATTGAATGAAAACGATCCTTCGGGATATCGTATGCCTGGGGATTTTGAAGCTGTTTTTCTGATGGATCTGATGAAAGGGAAGGGCAATGCTAATGGTGCAGATAATCTGACCAAGTTGCTCAAATCTTTTATGGATGAAGAGAAACGATATACCCGAATCAGTGTGAGTATGGCAGATGTGGGTACAGAAAAGCTGCCGATTTTGTTAGACAGCATTCAAAATAAAGCCAAACAATACTTTGATACATCCTACCAAGTAACCCTTACTGGTACGAGCATTACCTTTTTAGAAGGCAGTAAATTTATCGTTAATGGACTGAAAGAGAGTATTTTATGGGCGTTTTTACTGATTGCAATTTGTATGCTCTATCTCTTTAAATCGGCAAGAATTTTACTTTGTTCTCTCATTCCTAACCTCGTTCCACTTATCGTTACAGCAGGTATCATGGGCTGGACTGGAGTTCCATTAAAGCCATCGACCGTATTGGTGTTTAGTGTTGCTTTGGGAATTGCCGTAGACATTACCATCCGCTTTTTGGTGAATTACAGACAGGTTTTGCCCGATTACGACAATAACGTTGAATCTGCAGTTAGAGATACGGTTCAGCAAACAGGATTATCTATAATATATACCTCATTGGTGTTAATGGCCGGATTTATCATTTTTTGCGCAAGCAGTTTTGGCGGCACTTTTGCTCTGGGTTGGTTAACATCCATCACGTTATTGGTAGGAACTGTTACCAATTTAGTTTTATTGCCGATTTTGTTGATTTTAATGAGAAAAAAAAAGACAATAATTTGATATAAAAGCAGAAATACATTTTAAATAAATTAATACAGTTAAGTTCTTGATGAGAATGAGGTAGAATTTTTTAGATAAAAATTGTAAACTAAAAGTTAAGTTTTCAGAATTCCCAATTATATTTGTTCACCTAAATAATAAAAAACATGAGAAAAGTTGTCTTAGCCTTACTGGTTTCCATGGCAGTATCGTTGGGTGCTTTTGCACAAAAAACGATTACGGGAAAAGTTTCCGACGCCAATGGCAAACCATTGTCTAACGTATCAGTTATCGTATCTGGCACCAATGTGGGTACAACCACAGGTACAGATGGAACTTACAAAATTAATGTTCCTGCCAATGGTAAATCATTGGAGTTCAGTTCTATTGGTTTTGAATCAGTTACCACAAACATTGGTAACAAAGTAGTTATTTCACCAAGCTTGTCTGCTGGAGATTCGCAAGACATGGAAGGTGTGGTAGTTACGGGTATCAGTAAAATTAAAAAATCTCAATATGTGGGAGCTGCCACTAAAATTGGTGAGAAAGAATTGAAGAATCAACCAGTAGGTTCGTTCGATCAAATCCTTCAGGGCCGTGCTCCTGGTATCACTTCTTTGTCTGGTAGCGGTCAGCCAGGAACAGCGAGTAATGTGATCATTCGTGGATCAAACTCTATTTCTGGTGGAACAAGTCCGTTGTACGTGGTAGACGGAATTCCAGTGGAAGCTGGTGTTTTCCAAGGATTAAACCCTAACGATTTCGCATCTATCGATGTACTTCGTGATGCCGCTTCTGCTGCATTGTATGGTTCAAGAGGTTCTGCGGGTGTTATCGTTGTTACTACTAAAAAAGGACAGTCAGGAAAACTTAAATTTGGTTATTCTGGTCAGTATGGCGTTGTTGAAAAACCAAACTTCGCTTTCCGTCCGATGAACTCAACAGAATTGTTGAACGCTCAAAAAAATTATGGCGTTGTTGCAGCACAAGGTGACGCAACCAGTCCAGTATCTAACGATACCAGAATTCCTGGTTTCTACTATTCTCCATTCAACCCAAGATATCAGTTCTTGTCAACTGCCGAAAAAGCAGCCAATGCAAGAGCTTTGGATTCATTCTCTAAAATCAACACAAACTGGGGAGATCAAATCTTCAGAACAGGTAATTTCAGCAATCACCAGATTACTTTGTCTGGCGGTACAGGAAAAACCCGTTTGTATAGCAGTTTAGGATTGTACAATGAAGAAGGTATTACTTTGCGTACAGACATGAAGCGTGTTACTTTCCGTAACAACGTGGATTATGCTGATGATAAAGTAACTTTCTCTTTTAACTCTACTTTAGGTTATACCAAAAGAAACTTCCAGCAGTCTTCTACTGGAAACAGTTTGGGTAATCCATTCCTTACTTCAGCAGTAAACGTACCATACACCAAACCATTTAAAGATGATGGTGTAACCTATGCTACTGGAGTTGGAGCACCTTTCGCTGCTGCAAATCAGCTAGAATTGACCAAGTATGATCTAAATTACAACGATCAAATCAAGGTTACTTTGGGTGCTACATCAACATACAAAATAACAAAAGACATTACTGCTGCAGTAACTTCTGGTATTGATTTCCGTGAAACACAGAATACCAACTACGGAAGTCAAATTCCGTTCACACGTAGAACTTCAACAAGTATTACGGGTAGAGCAGGTTTCCAATCAGAAGGACTTAGCCGTTTTATGCGTGCAACCGTTCGTCCTTCTGTAACTTACAGAAAGTCGTTCCAAGACAAACACGATATTGATGTTTCTGCTTATGGTGAATACATCAGAGAGTATAATAAATCTTTGAGCATGACCGGTTTCGGATCAGATCCTAAGCGTCCGAACACCATGGCTGTTATCGTTCCTGCGAATGCAACCAATCAGCTTTACCACACGGTAGGTGGTGCAAAATCACAAAACGCACTTGTTTCTGGTCTTTTGACTGCACGTTACACTTACGAAGGAAAGTACACATTGACTGCTTCTTATCGTCGTGACGGATCTTCAAAACTTCCTGTTGACACCAGATGGCAAGGATTCTGGTCAGTGGGTGGAGTTTGGGATGCAACCAAGGAAGACTTCATCAAAAACATCAAAGCCATCAATACACTACGTGTGAAATTGAGTTATGGTGGTGCGGGTAATGCAGATAACTTCCCTGGTGGAGATTATCCTTACCAGAGTGCTTACACACAAGGATCTTATTCTGGTTTAAATACCATCATTGCTAGCTATCCAGGTAACCCAGCTTTGAAATGGGAAAAAACCTACACAACAAACCTTGGAATTGATTTCGAATTGTTGAAGAGAAGATTGTATGGTGATATCAACGTGTACAACAGAACCACTAAGGATTTGTTTGTAAGTAAAAAACTTTCATCAACTGCTGGTTTTGGAAACGGAGCTGCTTTGAATATCAATGCAGGAGAACTTCAAAATCGTGGTATTGAATTGAGTTTGAATGGAGAAGTGGTACGTATGAAAGACCTTACCGTTACCATCAATGCAAACTTTGCATATAACAGAAACCGTGTTACCAGCTTGGGTGGTGAAGAACCATACGAAGATGGAACAGAGTTAATCAACGAAGGATATCCTTTAGGAACCCATTACGAAGTGAAGTGGGCTGGTGTTGATGCTGCTACAGGTATGCCATTGTACTATGATAAAGATGGTAAACTTACAACCGTATACAGCGCTGCAAACCGTGTTCAAGAATTCGGTACTTGGGAAGCTCCATACAGAGGAGGTTTCGGTTTGAATGCACGTTACAAAAACTTCGAATTGTCTATGTTGTTTAGCTGGCAGAGTGGAGCTAAGAAAGTGGACAACCTTGAGTTCTTCGTAGAAAATCCAGTTGGATTCCTTGGAGCAGGTTACAACCAATCTTCTGATTTGAATTTCTGGCAACAACCAGGAGACATCAGCAATACACCAAGTCCATTGTACGGAACAAACTTCTCGTCTAAAATCATTCATGATGCATCATTCCTTCGTATGAGAGACTTGAGATTGGGATACACTTTGTCAAAAAATATGGTGAAGAAAATGAAATATGTTTCTGGCGTGAACGTGTATGTTCAAGGTTCAAATCTGTTCATGTGGACAAAATGGAGAGGGTATGATCCTGAAGCAGGTGCGAGCAACATCAACCTGAGTGAATTCCCTAACCCTCGCAGATTAACTGCAGGACTTGAAATCAACTTCTAATCAATCCCAAAAGCAAGAATATTATGAAATACAATAAATTTTTACTGATCATTGCTGCTGCTGCCGTTGGATTCAGCAGTTGCAAAAAAGATCTGGATCAACAACCAACAGATACGTTTAGTGAGGCAAATGCATTTTTGACACTGAATGATGTTCAACTAGGAACCAATGCGATTTATGGACGTTATGGCGCGTATGCGAACGATATGTTTGTAAGTGCGTTGTTGTCTGATGAAGCAAAATTAGGAGCAGACAATTCGGGAGGTGGTGCACTAACTTACCGTTACCAATTTGCGTCTGACAACACCACCGGTGGTGATGTTATCGGAGCATGGGGTTCATATTACAGTGTTATCGATCAGGTAAATCGTGTTTTACCAAAAGTTCCAACTGTAACTGCTACTCCTTCGGAAGAGCCAAGAAGAAATATCCTTAAAGGTCAATTGTTGGCTATGCGTGCAATTGCTCATTTTGGATTGCTTCAGGCCTATTGTAAAAATTACAACCCAACTGAAAGTAGAGGTGTACCTCTTTTGCTAACTTCTAATCCAGTAGGAAAACCAGCTCGTAACACCATGGGCGAAGTAATGGCACAGATCGAAGCTGATCTTAATGCAGCAAGAACCCTTTTGCCAGGCGTAAATCCAGGTGATTTCAGAGATACGGTTTTGAATAGAGTAAACGTTTCTGCATATCAAGCAAGAATTGCACTTTACAAAAAAGATTACGATGCAGCCATCAACTACGCTACAGAAGTAATTGACTCACGTGTGAAGCCATTGGTTTCTGGAGGACAATTCCAAGCTATTTGGACAGACGATGTGAGCAGCGAAGTACTTTTTAGAATTCGTTATGCAACAAGTACAGCTATTGGCGGTTTATGGACAACAACTGGAGGTAATGTGAACATTGCACCATCTGATAAACTTGCGGCTTCTTATAGCCCTAACGATATCCGTCTTGAAACCTATATCGGTACAAATGCTTCTGGTAACAATTATCTAAATAAATTTTTCACCTCTTCACGTGGCGGACGCGTGGTAGATATGAAAGCTTGTCGTACTGCTGAGATTTATTTGATTCGTGCAGAAGCAAATGCTAGAAAATCAACACCAGATTTGGCAGCTGCTGCAGCAGATTTGAATGCATTACGTTCTAACCGTATTACAGGTTATACCAATGAAACATTTGCAAGTGCTTCTGTATTGATCGATGCGATTATGCTTGAGCGTTACAAAGAATTGGCATTTGAAGGTTTCCGTTTCTGGGATTTGAAGCGTAACGACTTACCAGTAAATCGTTTAGCTTCTGATGCAAGTGCAGATTGGCAAACGCTTCCTGTTGGAAACTATCGTTTTGTTTTGCCTATTCCAAACTCAGAAATTTTGGCTAATCCGAACATTCGTCAAAACGACAATTATTAATTTAACATACTAAAATAAAAAACGATGAAACTATTCAACAACCTCACGCTCGTAGCATTTGCTGCCGTAGCACTTCTGTTGGGAAGTTGCGATAAAACAAAGCCATACGATGTAGATGTTGCACCTCCTTTTGCACATTTTGTAGGTAAAGCCTCACAGTTATATGAAGTAGTAGATAACACTACGCCTGCATATAAAGTACAAGTAGGTTCAACCGACGTATCTGGATCTGACCGTGTTGTTACCTACAAAGTAACTTCACCTTCTGGCGCAATTGGTGGAACTCATTATACCATTGCTACTGGAAACAATGCTGGAACCGTTACCATTAAAGGCGGAGAAGCAATTGCAAATATCACTGTTCAGGCAGATCTTGCTACTTATATCGGTGGAAGAAAAGATACTTTGATATTCTCTCTAGCAGAACCTTCTATGAAAGTTGCGGATTTTATGGACACTGTTGTGTTGATTATTCGTAGCGGATGTAACGAAGGATTGGTTACTATTGCAGATTTAGGAGGTGATTACGATAACACAAACGAAGATTTTGGTGGACCATTCGGACCATACACAACAAGTATCACTTCTGCAACATCAACTTCAGCAACAACTGGAACCATCGTTGTAGACAACATTTTTGATGCTGGTTGGGCTCCAATTACATTTAATTTGGATTGGACCAATTCAAGCAACAGATTGGTAACCCTAGATCGTCAATTCGGTATCGCACCAGCTTCTACTGTTTCTACCAATCCAGCTTACACTGGTTGGGAAGTAATGGTTGAAACTGCAGTAGCTGGTCCAGGTACATTCTCTGCATGTAACCAAACCCTTACGCTTAAACTGCGTGTTGGTTTGTTGGATCCTGCTTCTGGAAACGGAGGTTGGTTCGGAACACCATACACTGTAAATATGGCTAGATAATTTCTTGCTTTATTATATTGAAAAACTCCTCGCTTAGCGGGGAGTTTTTTTTATGCAAAAATGTAGTATGAGAATGGAAAATGCCTGCTCGACGTAGAGGGTAAAAGTGGGGAAGAGCGTATCAAGTTTCGGGGTATCAGGTTTTCAGGTTCACAAGTTATCACGTTATCGAGTTCGAAGGTTTTCAGGTTCTCTCAGCATATTTACAGAAGAAATTTCACACATTAAGCTGTTGTTTTTCTGATAGATAACAAAGCAGAATATGTGTTATTTGTATGATAAAAAAGTAATGATAACAGAAAAGGACATACTTGATTGTATCATAAGAATACGAGGAAAAAAAGTAATGATAGACAGAGATTTAGCGTCAATTTATGGAGTAACTACCAAAAGGTTGAATGAGCAAGTCAAACGCAATATTTCGAGGTTCCCCGAGGATTTTATGTTTCAACTTACAAATGAGGAAAAGATGGAGGTGGTCGCAAATTGCGACCACCTCAAGAATTTGGTTTTTTCACATCATTTACCACATGCCTTTACGGAACATGGTGCAGTGATGCTGGCTTGTATATTAAATAGCGAAAAAGCAATTCAAGCAAACATTCAGATTGTCAGGGTATTTACTGCCATTCGAGAGTTGGCATTACTCAACAAAGACTTATTGTTGAAAATAGAGCAAATTGAACAAAAATTAGGGATGCACGACAAGGAGATTTCTGTCATCTTTTCGACATTAAAAAAAATGCTGGAACCGAAACCTCCTCCAAAAAGAAATAGAATTGGATTCAGAAAGGATGGGTAATAATAAATATAAGGTAATGAATGCAAAAGAGGATTTTATGTAACATCTATTGGGGTTCTCTACAAGAGCAAATGGCACCAATAGAGCATTTGACTTTCTTCTTCATTTCTTTGTCTTGATACAAAGAAACGAAGCAAAGAAAAATCAAGGCAAACCCGATCGCTCCGCGCGTTTTGCCTAGCTCGCTCACATCCGTTTTTCAACTCAAAACAACAAACAATAAACAATAAACAACAAATCATTAATCCCAAATCATTAATCACAAATCATAAATCATTAATCCTAAATCTTCAATCTTCAAACAAAGTCTTCATTTCTATATCTAGCGTTTGGCAGATGCGTAGTAGAGATATGATGGAAGTATTGATTTCACCTCTTTCTATTCGTCCAAGCTGTCGATATTCTATCTCTGTTTCGTTGGCTAGATTTTCCATGGAATAGCCTTTTTCTTTTCGAATTTTCCTCAGCGTGTTTCCCACTTTTTTTAGGTAACTATCGTATTCGTTTGACTTCACAATGCGAAACTCAAAAGAAAAGCATC
>JBDLUO010000159.1:0-3305 GCA_039805285.1 Bacteroidota bacterium | reverse complement strand
TCTGAAACCCCTGAAACCCCTGAAATTTCTGAAACCCCTGCAAAGGCAGGGCCCAACCCCAAACCTCCAAACCCCAAACATCCAAACATGGCGAACCTGCCAACGATTACCAAATCTTAACCCTCAAACTATCTGCTCTGTACATCGGAAATCCTGGTTTGATATTGAATGTGCTGTAAAATTCATCCACATCCGAAAAAGGTCCATTTACTCTGTATTTGGCAGGAGAGTGAACGTCTGTCATCAACCTGTTTTTTTCTTGCTCTTCACGTGTATGTCCAAGCCATCCTAAAGAATAGCCTAAAAAATAACGTTGCATCGGTGTGAACCCTGCAATTTTTTCATTCTTTTTGAATTGCTCCGTTTTCTTAAATGCCTCTATGCCCAATAGAACGCCGCCCAAATCAGCGATGTTCTCACCCAATGTTGCACGTCCGTTGATGTGATATCCTTTTACCGGCTCATATTCGTTGAATTGATTCACCATAACATCGGCTCTTTTCTTAAAGGCCTCTTCGTCTGTTTTGGTCCACCAACTAAATAGATTCCCTTTTTCATCGAATTGTCTTCCCTCATCATCAAAACCATGGGTTATTTCGTGGCCAATGGTACTTGCGCCTCCGTAGCCATACACCACTGCATCATCAACCTCTTCATCTCTATAACCTGGTATCGTGAAAATTCCTGCAGGCAATACAATTTCGTTGTTGCTCGGATTGTAATATGCATTGTATGTTTGAGGGTACATGTCCCACTGGTTTCTATCTACCGGCTTTCCAAGCTTACTGAATTCGTAATTGTGCCACCAAATTCTGGATTGTATATAATTACCAGCAAAACTTGCTCTGCTTATTTTCATGCTTGAAAAATCCTTCCATTTTTCTGGATAGCCTACCTTGCTTTTCATGGTGGCTAATTTTACATATGCCTTTTGTTTTGTAGTGTCACTCATCCAACTGAGTTTCGAAATTCTGTCTTTAAGGGCTTCTTTGATGTCTACGACCATCTTTGTATAACGCTGCTTTGCTTTTTCATTGAAGAATTCTTTTACATATAATTGTCCAAGCATTTCTCCCATCGCACCTTCTTCCAATTGAATCACTCTTTTCCATCTCGGCTTTCTCACCTTCGCTCCGTTAAGCATTTTGTTGAACTGAAACGACTCTTTCCCATACGCATCCGGAAGAACGGATGACATATCGCTGATCAGATTAAATCGAATATAACTTTTCAAGGTTTCAAGGTCTGTTGCAGTAAGCGCTGTGTTTAGGGCTTTAAAAAACTCGGGTTGTCCAACAATGATAGAATCTGTAGTTTTTACACCCATTGTATTCAGAAACAACATCCAGTCTATGTTTCCACATGTAAGCGCAAGGTCTTTTACCGTCATTTTGTTGTAATTACGGTACGGGTCTCTTAGGTCTTCCATTTTTCTATGCGAATTAGCTAGGTTGGTTTCCATTTTCAAAATGGAGGCTGCCGATTGTTTTGCGTTTGCTTCGTTGTAACCCGACATCATAAGTATATTACTGATGTATGAGCTATATGCATTTCGGATGGCTACGGTAGCGCTGTCATCTTTAAAATAGTATTCTCTTTCCGGAAGTCCTATACCGCCTTGAAACAATTGATAGGCCATCAATTCACTGTTTTTTGCATCTTGGCCTACATAATCGCTGAAAAATGTAGATGAACCAATTTGCTTCAATTCTGCAACCGTTGATGTTAACTGCTTGAGGTCTTTAATCGAATTTATTTTGTCTAAATAGGACTTTAAAGGATCTAGTCCATCTTTTTCAATCTTAAGAGAATCCATTCCCGTAGCCCAAAAATCACCAATAAGTTGATTGCCGCTTCCCATTTTATCTTTTGTTTCTGCCGCTTTTTCGCTTATCTCTCTGAGTCTTTTCATGTTTTCCTCTATCACAAGGTTCGCGATGCCCCAACTGGATTGCTCCTCTGGTATCGGATTGTTTTTGATCCAGTTCCCATTCGCATAAAGGAAAAAATCAACAGAGGGATCAATGGTTGTATCCATATTTGATGCCACTACGTCGGCACTTTTCTTTTCTACACCTTCTTTACATGAAAAAAGAAAGAGGATGGATGTGGCAAGCAGGAAATTGCGTTTCATTTATTTTGATTTATACTTTAAAAATAAGACGAACTGCTGTTTTGGAAAAATGAATTTGAGTCAAGCGCTTTATCTTTGACAGAATAATTTGAAATATGACTCCCGAAAGATTCGAACGCTTGAATGCTGTACTCCTTAAACGTCAGTTTAATCTGACCGTTGTTCTTGAAAATGTAGCTGATCCTCATAATATATCAGCCGTTATGAGAACCTGTGATGCAGTAGGCATCCAGGAAATTTATATCCTCAATACCATCATACCCAAGCATAAAAAATGGGGATCTAAAAGCAGTTCGAGTGCTTCGAAATGGCTGACAGCCCATGCTTTTTCTGATGTTGAAGAATGTGTAACTGCACTCAGAAAAAAATACAATCGAATTTTTACAACGCATCTCAGTAAAGATTCGGTTGATCTGTATGACATGGATCTGACCGACAGTGTCGCTTTGATTTTTGGTAACGAACACAGTGGCGTCTCAGAAAAGCTCAATACTTTGGCTGATGGAAATTTTATCATACCGCAAGTAGGCATCATCAAATCCCTCAATATTTCTGTAGCCTGTGCCGTATCTGTTTATGAAGCTATGCGTCAAAAAAGAAATGCCGGACATTACGATGCCAATAAGGAATTAAGTCCCGATCTCATCGCACTCAGAGATCAATGGGGTTTGGAAGAATCCAATGGATGATTTATTCTGATTTCAATTTAAACGCATTCTATTTCGATGAGAAATTCATCAATCTATCACTTTCCTGATCCTGAATTGGCAGATGAAGACGGATTACTCGCATTAGGAGGTTCGTTTGATCCAAAATGTATATTGGAGGCATACAGTAATGGAATTTTTCCTTGGTATGTAGAGAACGGACTGATTCATTGGTATTCCCTCGATCCTCGTTGTGTTTTATTTCCAGCTCATGTGAAAGTTTCAAAAAGCATGAAACAGGTTTTTCGAAAAAAAGAATTCGAATTCAGTATGAATCGTGCTTTTGCAAATGTGATCGAAGCCTGTAAATCCATCCCGCGCAAAGATGATTCTGGTTCATGGATTGACGATGAGTTTGTTGCTGCATACATCAAGTTGCATCAGATGGGATATGCACACAGTGCAGAATGTTGGTTGGATGGTTCATTGATAGGAGGGTTATATGGGTTGAAATTGGGGGATGT
>JBDLUO010000158.1:0-8000 GCA_039805285.1 Bacteroidota bacterium | reverse complement strand
TTTGCTTCAATTTCAATTGGGTGATTCTCAGATCTCCCCTCTCCTTTCTTAAAAACAATGGAAATTGTGCACTAAGTCCCCATTTGAAATTGTTGGTAAAATCGGGCCTGATGTTTCCTGCATCATACAATGGATTGTATTTCAAATCTAAACGCGGCTTAAGTTTCTCTTTTTTCCAACGCTTATCCAACTCCAATTGCTGGGCCTTGAAATCATAAAATTTCAAAGTCGGATTTTCTGTCTGCCAATCCGTTACATTGTTTTCCTGTTTGGCAATCCATTGATTCAAATCACCAAAATCAACCTTGGCTTCTGGAGTCATATTGGAATCCAGTTGTACCACACGATCGCTGTCCCATAAAAAAGCTTCAACATAATTTTGTGCAATACGAGTTTCAAGTTGTCCTTGTTGCAACATCAACAATCTGTCTTGTAATTGTATCGCAGCTTCCACGGTATCAATAAACGGACGATCTCCATATTTTGCCGATAAAGTAACGGCGGTATACCTTTCCTTAGAAATATCATAGGCCTGTTGAAGCACATCCAGATTGAGCTTTGCATACTGCCATTGGAAATAAGCCTTAGATGCTTTAGAAAACAACTCATTCAGCAGCAACTGTCGCTCCGTAGACGCCATCCTTTGCAATACCTCAGCTTGTTTAACTGCCGTTCTTCTCTCATCAACAATCAATCCTTGCAACAATGGCAATGAAATTTGAGTATACAAGAGTCCATCTTTGGGTAATTTCTCCTCCGGATTTACATAAAGTCCGCTGTTGTTTTCATACCCGATTTTAACATCCGCACCAATCCAAGTAGGTGTTGAAATTTCCGCCTGATCAAAACGGTAATAATTTTTTTGATCGAAGGTTTTATTGTTGATGCTGTAAAATAATTTGGGATCAAAAGCGCCTCTCGCTTTTTGTTTTTCTGCATCCGCAAAAACCGAAAATAGTCCCGATTGCTTTGCAATAGGATGCTCTAATTCCACCCAAAGTAAAAAATTCTTATAGGTTAATAAAGTATTTTTATTGGCCGTATCTGCTTGCGCATAACCTTGCACATTCAAAAACAACAAAAGAAATAACCCATAAACACTACTCTTTAGGTTTACCATTCTTAATCGATTTTGTTTTATAATAATCAGGAGGAAACCCATTTATGTTACGCCATAATTCGTACCAAACCGATACATCTTTCAGCAAGATAAAACTGCTGGCACCTGCACCCATTCTGATTTCTTTAGGCCAAGCCGGATATTTTTCATCTCTGGAAACCAAAATTCTATACTTTCCGTTTTCACTGATAAAATTATCTATGGCTACTATTTTTCCTCCATAGGTTCCATAACTTAACCCCGGCCAACCAGAAAAAACAATCGCAGGCCACCCGTCAAATTGAATACGAACATGTTGTCCAACTTCCAACAAAGGAACATCCAATGGCTTTACAAACATTTCTACTGCGAGATCATATCTAAATGGCACAATCGTTACAATGTCTGTCCCCTCTTTTATTGTTTCACCAACCCCAGACTGTATCGCTTTAGAAACATAACCATCCTGTGGCGCTGTAATAAAATAAAAACCAGAGCGAATGCTATAATTCACAAAGTCATTTTGCAATTTTGTCATTGCTGCTTCAGCGTCATACATGTTAGAGAGCGTAGAATTCTTATCTGATTCTAGCTTCGATACTTTTTCGGTGAAGTCGGCATTGATGTTCTGAAGTTCAATCTCAGCATTAAGTACTTCATTTCTACTCGTTGTTATTTTATTTTGTTGAGACATCAACTTCACCTGAGCTTCTTGATATTTCATTCTTCTTCCCTCCAGATCCGTTAAAGACTTAAGATCATTTTTATACAACTGATCCATACGATCCAATTGCTCTTTTGCAACTCTTTCATTCAGCTTCACGGCCGATAATTCAAGCGTATCATTTCTGTACTTCAAGTTGCTTTGTATCAGTTTGTTTTCTGCCTGTTCCAACTTAAATTTTCTTGATGCGATCATGGCATTGATTTGCGCATCTATCGCTTCAAGTTTTGACATATACGATTTAACAGAAAAGTTTTTAGACTCCAGCTGTTGCGATGTGTTATCAACCAAATCGGGGTTGAAATACTCAGATTTTGTTTCACTGATTTGTAAAATAGTGTCTCCTTTTCTTACCAACTGTCCTTCTTGTATATACCATTTTTCTATTCTGCCAGCAATCACATTTTGAATCGCTTGTGGCCTTTGCTCGGGCTGCAATGCAGTCACCTTTCCGAATGATCTAATGTTCTGTGTCCAAGGAAGAAATAGGATGATCAGTACCAGTATGCCGAGCACGTACATCACTTTCAAAAGCCGACTTTTCCTGAGTCTGCTTTTGAGCACTTTTGAAGATTTTAACTTCTCGCTTTTTTGAGCGGCTTGTTGGTCTATGATATCAAATAAAAACATAGTTGATTCGATGTTTTACAATTATTTTAATGCCCCATTCCGAATTTCCAATTGAAAGTCGCAAGAAGATCTTAAATAGGGATTACTCGAAATAGCGATGAGTGTACATGATGAATCTTGAATGAGAAAATCGATAATCTTGTTTCTTTCATTTTCACTGATTGCATCCATATACTGTTCAAGCAAAATCAGCTTTGGTTTTATAACCAGCGTTCTTGCTAAAATTATTTTCTGTATCACGCTTCCAGGCAATTTGCTTCCCAATGGATCTAATACCGTTTGCAATCCAGAAGGCAATTGCTTTACAAACTCTCGCAAAAACAAGGCATCTATTACCCTATCCACCATTTCGGAAGTGATTTCATCACGTCCGAGCGTAATGTTTTCGTAGAAGCTGGATTCAAAAACCGTTTCTTCTTTTAGGCCATTTCCAACATGGGTATACAGCTTCTCTTTTTGATAATTAGAAATGGGCAAACGATTGATGCAAACTGTACCTGACGTTGGTGGATATACGCCAGAAATCAAATGCAAAAGTGTAGATTTTCCCGAGCCATTAGAACCACTTATGCAATACTTTTTTCCCGCTAAAAACGTATAGTTAATGTCGTTTAAGATTTTTGCTTCACTACCAGGATATTGAAAAGAGATGCCATTGAGCTCTACCTGCAATGGATGCTGATCATCCAAAAACTGATCTTCTCGTGCAAAGGTTTCCGTATCCAATTCCAAATCCGTTATCTGTGACATTTTCTCGGCCGAAGTGAAAAGGTCATATACATTTTCCAGATTTACAATGATTTTTTCGCAAGAATCGATAATCATTAAAATGATGATTTCTGATGCTACAAACTGTCCAATATTCATTTTTTGATTGATGACAAGAATTCCCCCAACAATCAAAAGTCCAAGCGCAACTGTTATTTTAAAAGTCAGTAATAATTTGTACTGAACCTTCAACAAACCATAATGCTCTTCTCTTGCATTCAGATATTCCACAACCCTAGCATCAGTTTTATCAATCGGCAAACTTGTTGCTCCAGACAATTTAAATGAATCTCTTGCCCTCGCCAATTCTTCTAACCAAGAAACTACCTTGTATTTATATTTTGATTCTTTAAGACTGGTTTGTAACGATTTTTTTGCCGTCAATTTTACAATGGCAATCACCATAAGAACCAAAAGAATGCTGAATACTACAAAAAATGGATGATAAATAGATAGTAGGATCAGACCAAATACAATTTGTAAAACAGCTGTTGAGAGATCGATGATGATTTTAGATAGTGTTTTTTGTATGGTCAAAATTTCAAAGAAACGATTCATCAACTCAGGTGGATAATACTGTTGTATAGATTCCATTTTGATTCTTGGAAGCCTGTAGGTAAAGTCAAATGCTGCTCTTGCGAAAATTTGTTGTTGGATGTTCTCCATGATTCTCATCTGAAAAAGTTGCAGATAACCATTGAATCCTATGGCAAATGCCAAAAGCACGGAAAGTACAATCCATGATGTAGAAATACTTCCCCCCTGAATCAAGTTGATGATGGATTGTATTCCCAACGGCAAAGACAAAGCTATCAATCCTTTAATAAGGGCAAATACATATACCTGATAAATTTCTTTGCTGTTCGGCTTTAATATCTGCGACAATCTCTGATAGGGTGTAAGCATATGATCTTTTTAATATTCCATGAAATAGGCATAACGATTCGCCTGATATCTACATTGTTTGATAATAAAGGCTTTCCCAAACGAACAGAAAATATAAAATAGCAACTCACGAGATGCGCATATTAGTCGGCTAAAACCAACCGGAAATGTGCATTTTAGGGCATAACATATGACAATGATATAAAATAAAAGTAGACATATGAAATGAACCAAATAATGACCGTTTATATTTTCTTATGCAAAATTAAACAAAATATTCAATAACAATAGTAATACTATCTTTTTTGATAGAATTTGTACGCTTATGGATATTTTTACTACTTTAGTACATCAAATGAAAATAATGGCTTACACGATTCATTTTAAACTTAACGATGCCCTTTATGTAAAGGATCCTGAAAGTTCTGCTTTGGGCAAACAAATTGTGAGCTTAAGTATCGATTTGATTTATTCGCTTGGATTTGAAACGTTTACTTTCAAAAAATTGGCTGCCGAGGTGGGAACTACAGAGGCTACGGTATACCGGTATTTTGAAAACAAACATAGGTTGTTGCTTTACATCATCAATTGGTATTGGAAATACTTGGATTTCCAACTAAACCTTCAACTAAAAAACATAACAGATAGCCGAAAAAAACTGGAAAAAGCGATAGGATTGTTGACAGAATCCATCTCCGATGACGCAGAAGGAATGGGATACAACAAGACTGCTCTTTACGAAATTGTAATCTCAGAAAGCAGCAAGGTATACCTTATCAAAGATGTTGAGGAAATCAACAAACACCAGGTTTTTAAACCTTACAAAGAACTTTGTTCCAGAATTGCAGATATAATCACAGACTATTGTCCTTCATATCCATATCCAAAATCACTAAGCAGTACACTCATTGAATCTTCGCATTTACAACAATTTTTCTCTTTGCATCTGCCAGGATTAACCGATGTCAATGAAAAAAACAAGTCTAGCTACACTCAACATTTTGTGTCCAATTTGGTTTTCCAAACTTTGGATGGGAATAAATAATTGTGTTTATTGCTTCAACACTTCTGAATTAGATCAGCAGATAACTCATCCATTTCCCAATCCGATTTCTTGATGCATCTCAGGAATCTCTACATCTGTAAATCCTTTTCTGATCAGTCTTTGTTTGAAATCATGCTGCACTTCGGGCTCTCCATGAACCAAAAATAATTTCTTAACCGCTCTAGGTTCCTGACAAGAAAGAAACTGACAAAGATCCTCATAATCTCCATGGGCACTCATGCTTCGAAGCTCAGCAATTTCTGCATTCACTTCATGCGGTTGCCCGAAAATCGTCACTTCTCTTGGCTTCTTCTTTAGTCTTCCACCCAATGAATTCGGTTCGCAATATCCGGTAAGCAAGATGGTATTTCTGCTGCTCTCTATATTGTTACTGATGTGATGCTTTACTCTTCCCGCTTCGGCCATACCACTGGCAGAAATAATCACACAAGGATTCTTATGATAGTTTAACAACTTAGATTCCTCGACACTCTTGATGAATTTTAATCCACGAAATCCAAATGGATCATCATCGTTTTCAAGCACTTTCTGTATTCTGTCGTTGAAATAATTCGGATAACTTTTAACGATATTCGTGGCCTTCATACTCAAGGGACTATCAACGAAATAATCTAAATGTGGCAAACTATTTTCGAGCTCCAATTGATTTAGGGTAAAAAGAATCTCCTGCGTTCGCCCTACACTAAATGCGGGAATGATCAACTTCCCTTTTTTTTCTAAACATGTTTTTTTAATCCACCCCAATAATGCTTCAGTAGATGAATGGTGTTCGTCGTGCAGACTGTTCCCATAGGTAGATTCCAATATGATGTAGTCTGCCTGAGGAAAAACAGAGGGCGATTTCAAGATGATGTCTCTATATCTACCAACATCTCCACTAAACGTAAGGGTCTTGGTTTCTCCTTTATCCTTGATCCGCAAATTCACTACTGCACTACCAATGATGTGTCCTGCATCTGTGTAGCAAAAAGAAATTTGATCGTCTATCTCGTGCCATACATCATATTCAACCGTTTCGAAATGATCAGAAGCAATCATTGCATCTTCTGTGGTATAGAGTGGCTTAAGATAAGGGAGTCCGAGTAAGGATCTTCTCTTGTTTTCAAATTTAATGTCCTGCTCCTGAATACCTGCAGAATCTTCCATAAGTACTTTAGCTAAATCCTTGGTCGCAGGCGTCGAGTACACTTTACCGTTATATCCTTCTTTTATCAGTTTTGGCAACAACCCACAATGGTCGATGTGAGCATGAGAGAGGATCATGTATGTAATTTCTGCAGGATTAAAGCCGAAATCCTTGTTCAGTTCATTTGTCTCGCGTCCCATTCCTTGAAACATTCCGCAGTCAAGCAGAATTTTTTTTCCGTTAGACAAAGTTATGATGTGCTTTGATCCTGTTACGGTTTGTGCGGCTCCGTGAAATGCGATTTTCATCTTTTATATTTTAATGTAAGATGTGGTTTATTGCTTTGAACTATCCAAAGATTCCCATCCAAGCCATCATTCCCATACCATGCTGAATTGCTTTTTCATCAGCATTGAATTTAGGCGTATGCAATGCATGTATCACTTCCTCATTTTTATTTTTTACACCCAATCTAAAAAAACATCCAGGTATATGATGCGTATAAAATGCAAAATCTTCTCCTCCCATTCTCAATTCTGTTTCCGATACATTTTCGACTCCCGCATAATCAGTCGCCAAATTTTTCGCATGATCAGAGAGTTCAGGGTTGTTATACACGAATGGATATCCTATATCAATTTTTACATCCACTTCGGCGCCCATAGCTTCTGCGATATCTTTTACATGCTTTTGAATGAGTTCATGTGCTTTAAATCTCCATGTTTCATCCATTGCCCTAAATGTACCCATCATTTTTAATTCTGATGGAATGACATTCGTCGCGTTTCCGCCGTGAATGGATGTAATAGAAAGAACGGACGGATTGAATGGATCATTGTTTCTGCTGATTATCTGTTGAAGCGCGATAACAATGTGAGAGGCAATCAAAATGGTATCAGCAGTTAAATGAGGTGCTGCAGCATGTCCGCCTTTTGCTTTTAACGTAATGTAAATTTCATCCGCACTTGCCATCACCTTACCCCCTCTAAAACTAAAGCGTCCTGTTTCTAATCCGGGGTGTACATGCAACCCGAATATACGCTCAGGCTTTGGGTTTTCGAGCACACCATCGCGAATCATCAAGCTTGCTCCACCTGGATTTTTTTCTTCTCCGGGTTGAAAAATCAATTTGACTGTTCCTTCCCATTCCTCTTTGGTTTCGAGTAGGATTTTAGTAGCTCCTAACAAGCAAGCGGTATGCACATCATGTCCGCAAGCATGCATAACACCTGGGTTATTCGATTTATACGATATCTCATTTTCTTCTTGAATCGGCAAAGCATCCATATCGGCCCTCAATGCTACGATTCTGCTGTTTGGATTTTTACCTTCGATACAAGCACTGATTCCTGTAGATGCCAAAACCTGAAAAGGAATCCCCCAGCTTTTCAGCAACTGCTGTATATAGGCAGACGTGTTCCATTCTTCGAAGCTCAATTCTGGATTGGCATGCAAATGTCTTCTGACAGCAATAAATTCTTCAGTGTATTTTTCCGACAATGATTTAATCCGGTCTAACATAACAAATAATTTATGGTTTGGGACCGAAATTCAGTTGGTTTATAATTCCGGCTCGTTGGATTTTGGACTCGGTTTTTGTTCCACTTTTTCTGGAACGATGTAGATATTCCCCGAAATGACTTTTTGTTCTAAAAGGAGTTTTCTCATTTTCTTCTTGAATCGGCAAAGCATCCATATCGGC
>JBDLUO010000157.1:0-12846 GCA_039805285.1 Bacteroidota bacterium | reverse complement strand
TCTTGACATTTGGCAGTTCTTTTATTTCCTGATTTTTGCCTCTTCTTTATTCACTAAACCAAGGAACTCCTGGAAATAACAACATGGAAATCATAACAAAATATTTTGACGACTTCAGCGAAGCGCAAGTGAAACAACTGAATCTGTTGCTTCCTTTATATAAAGAATGGAATGAGAAGATAAACGTGATCAGCAGAAAAGATATGGATCATTTCTATCTACATCATGTACTTCATTCATTGAGCATCGCCACTCAGTTTTCTTTCGCTCCTGGCTCAACCGTTATTGATCTCGGATGTGGTGGTGGATTTCCAGGCATCCCTCTTGCAATATTTTTTCCTGAAGTGGAGTGGATTATGATAGACAGCATACGAAAAAAACTGACTGTGGTTGAATCGATTGCAGAAAGCATCGGACTCAACAACGTAACAGTAAAGCACACACGCATCGAAGAAGTAAAAGACAAGAAAGTGGAAGCTGTTGTTTCCAGAGCTGTCGCGCCATTAAAAGATCTTTGGCGCTGGAGCAGGCCTGTTCTAAAAAAATATAAAGTAACAGACAATCAGCCGAATGGACTGATATGCCTTAAAGGTGGCGATTTGAGCGCAGAGATTCACGAAAGCCAATGCAAGCCTTTCGTTTGGGAAATTCAAAAACTTTTCCCAGAACCCTATTTCGATCAAAAATACATGCTGTATCAGCCTTTAAAGTAGGAACAAGAAACTACCAATTTAATTCCAGAAGATTGTTTTTTCTAGCCACGTCTGCCATCCGCTTCGTAGGATCAATCTCTACTTTTGTAATTTCTGTCAATTTTCTGTTCACGGTCATTGTATAGGTAGGATGTGTCCACTTCCAGCTCTCCTCAACCACAAACTTCTCTTCTTTGTTTTCTGATGGCTTGTTTCCATACATGAGATTCAAAGGAATATTGTGTAGCTCGTTTGAACCATCTTTGAAGTTGATTTTCAAATCGATAGGCATCGGCATCAATCCAATTCTTTTCAATCTGATTTTAGCCTGTCCATCTTCTTCCCATAAACTATCAATGGCATAGTCGATGGTTTTTGTTGAGTTGACCCAATATTCTCGATACCAATCCAATTCCAATCCAGATTTTCGCTCAGCAATGCGCATCAAGTCTGAAGGTTCAGGATGCTTGAATCTCCATTTTCTATAGTATTCGAGCAACAATGAATCTCTATTTTCTGCCCCAATGATATAGCCAAGTTGTTCCATGAACACCTCCCCTTTAGAATATGCATCTATGCTGTATGCAAAGTTAGAATTGTAATGGTCGGCATGGGTTGTCATCGGTTCTTCTTGCCCGCTTTTGGCAAGTGTAAAATAATTGGCATACGCTCCTGCATGATCTTCTGGTAAACTCTGAATCAAATTTTTCAGCGACTCGTTAGATGGATTCTTTGCTAGTGCATTCTTGTAATCCGCTAATGAAGATGATCCTGAATGAAATCTTGAAACCAAATCCTCGGCATAGCTCGTAAATCCTTCATCCATCCAGGCGTACAAACTTTCATTGGTACCCAATATCATTTGATACCAACTATGCATCCATTCGTGAAATGCGGTTCCGAGTGATGGTCCACTTACCAAGGTAGCCATTGGATATTCCATACCGCCATCTCCACCTTGTATAAATGAGTATTGCGGATATGGGTAAGTTCCAAAATTCTTTTCTATAAATGGCAATACTTTCTCAGCAGCCGTTAACAAATTGGCCCAAGCAGAATCATTAACAACATCATTCTTTTTCTCGTTATAAATGACATGAAGCACGGGACCGTTTTTGCATTTTTTGGTTAGGTGAACATAGTCTGGATCTGCAGCCCAAACAAAGTCATGAATATTTGTTCCTTTGAACTTCCACATTCTTTTTTCTGTACTGCAAGACTTTAGTGAAGTTCCTGGCAAATCATAACCCCATCCAATTTCATTTGCATTCGTTAAGATACCTGTAGCTCCAATTTTATAGGTTTTATCTATTTTGATGTTAACCTCAAAACTACCCCAAACTCCATAGAACTCTCTTGCGATATATGGATTGGGATGCCATCCATCTTTGTCGAACTCGCAGATTTTGGGATACCACTGACTCATGCTTAATCGCACGCCTGTTTGTGGATTGTCTCTTCCGCTTCTGCGAACTTGCAATGGAACTTGCGCTTCGAATACCATCTCCAACATTACGGTCGCACCTGGCATTATTGGCTTAGTTAAATTGACTTCCAATATCGTTTCGTGATATTTAAATTTTTGTGGCATTCCATTCATCTTCAATGAAATGATTTTCTGAAACCCAATTTCATTTTGCTTTAGCATACTGATTCTGTCTTTTACTCTTCCATCCCAATCTTGTCTCCCGTTAATCACTTGTTTGCCCAATTCTCTGCTTCTAACATCCATGCTGCTGTTGGGCTGAAATGCATTCCAATACATATGATAAAACAATCTATCCAACTTCTCGGGTGAATTGTTTTTATACGTTAAGTTCTGAATTCCGTTGAATCTGTTATTCTCGACGTCCATGTCTACATTCATGACATACTGCACAGACTGCTGCCACCTAGCGTTTTGTGCTGTAACGGAAAAACCAATTGTACAAATCAACAGGATTAAGAATGAAAATTGTTTCATGAATTTTTTATTTTTTATTCCATTTTTTAGTGGTAAAAATAACTTGAGGTTGACGCTGATGTTATTTTCCAATGCCTTCAATCAGAATTACAATTTCTCCTTTTACCGTTTTTGCCGCAAAATAATCATGTACTTCTTGAAGCGTCCCTCTTTTATTTTCTTCGAATTTTTTGGTTAGCTCTCTGCTTACACTGCAATTTCTAGAAGCGCCAAAGTACTCGATTAAGTTGGATAATGTTTTAACCAAACGCATCGGACTTTCATATAAAATTATGGTTCTCTCCTCCACTGCAAGTTTTTTCAACATGGTTTGCCTGCCCTTTTTTAAAGGCAAGAATCCTTCAAAACAAAAACGATGTGTCGGCAATCCGCTATTAACCAGAGCTGGAACAAACGCTGTCGCGCCTGGCAAACAGCAGACTTCTACATTTCTATTGATACATTCTTTAACCAACATAAATGCAGGATCACTGATGCCGGGAGTTCCCGCATCTGTAATCAATGCCATCGATTTACCCGACTGGATTTGATCTACTAGGTGTGCAAAAACTTTGTGTTCGTTGTGCTGGTGGTATGGTGTAACCGGACATTGAATCTGATAGTGATTTAAAAGCACTGAGGATGTGCGTGTATCTTCTGCCAATATGAGATTTACGCTACGAAGCACATTGAGTGCGCGTAAGGTAATATCCTCCAGATTGCCAATTGGCGTTGGAACCAAATACAGCATGGCGTTTTAAATTAAAATCAATGAGATACAACAGACACTTCGAACATCTCCATAACAGGATTGGCTAAAAGTTTTTCAGCGGCATTTTTTGCCAATGTTTGTGCTTCTGTTTCAGAATCCGCTTCGATTTGCAACTCTATAAATTTGCCAATGCGAACATCATTTGCTTCTTTCATTCCCAGATTATGTAAGCCTCCCAAAACCGCCTTTCCTTGCGGATCTAACAAATCTTTTAGCGGCATTACTTTTATTTGAGCAGTATATGTCATGATATTTTATTTTTAAAAATCAAAGATAAAACAATATAACCCATGAATGTTATGGGTATGGACAGCCATTGAAAAAAGAAGGCTGATAAAATGGCCAACAGAAGTAAAATAATGAGATGTGTATATGCTGCAATCGGTCCTTTTGTAATCTTCAATGAAAACAACTTCAGCTTACTGATCATCAACCAGCTCACAAAAAGGATAATCCCATAATTAAACCAGGGATTGGTAAAAATCATAGCTACACCATCCGCTGAACTTTGCCAATAAATAAGCGGAAATGAAGCAATAAACAAACCTGCAGCCGGAGATGGCAAGCCTTCAAATCCTTTGATGGTTGGCAAAGAAATGTTGAATCTTGCGAGTCGATAAGCGGCAGACAAGGCCAACAGAAAAGCGGGAAAAAGATAGAGCATCGGTAAATTCAATCCATTTTCTCCAGAGGATAAACTCAGTCTCAAAAACTGAAACATAATCATAGATGGTGCAACACCAAAACTAACGACGTCAGCCAAGGAATCGAGTTGTTTTCCCATTTCAGAAACTGCATCCAACCAACGTGCTACGAAGCCATCAAAAAAATCAACTACAGCTGACAATCCGATGAACAAGGATGCCCAAAATATTTCTTCTGGAATATCAAGATATTGAATGCCCTCAGGATTGTACTGTATCGAAAGCCCATGTTGCATGGTCGCTACGATAGACAAACATCCAAAAAGCAAGTTCATCAGGGTAAATAAGTTCGGAATCTGTTTTTTCATTTCGATGATTATTTTTTCATATACGCCTCAATTTCCTCAACCGTAATGGGTATGTTTTTCATCAGATCCTTATTCCCATTTTTTGTGATCCAAAAATTATTTTCAATGCGGATGCCCATCTCTTCTTCTTCAATGTAAATACCAGGTTCAATGGTAAATACCATGCCTGCCTGAATCGGTTCTGTTCTTGTTCCAAGATCATGAACATCTATACCAAGATGGTGCGAAATGCCATGATACAGATACTTTGCATACGCTCTATTTTCTGGATCTTCATTTTTAATGTCCGCTTTTTTCAACAAGCCGATTTTATGAAAGATTTCGGTTGCTTCATCCCCCACTTTCTTGGTATAATCAACAATGCTTATGCCTGGCTTCAATATGCTCGCAGCGAAATGATGAAGATGCAAACATGCATTATAAACCTGCTTTTGACGACGAGTGAATTTTCCGTTTACAGGAATCGTTCTGGTTAAATCTGCGCAGTAGTTTCCATATTCTGCCCCAAAATCCATAAGAATCAATTCTCCATCTTTACATTCTTTGTTGTTCTCTACATAGTGTAAGGTTCGTGCACGATCCCCAGAAGCGATGATTGATCCGTATGCAGGACCAGTCGCACGCTGACTTAAAAACGAATGCCATATTTCAGCTTCAATTTCATATTCCATCACACCAGGTCGGATGAACTTCATGACCCTTCTAAAAGTCTCATCTGTTATGTCTATGGCCTTTTGCATTACCTCAATCTCATTCGGCATCTTAATAGCCCTTAACGCTTTCATAATTTTAGCCGAACGCATATATCTATGTAGCGGATATTTCTCCAACATTGTTTTTGCAAAACGATAATCTCTCACTTCTACATGCACCGACTTTCTATCATTTTCATTTGTGTTCAAGTAAATGTTGTCTGCTAGATGAACCCATGCTTGAAGTAACCCATCCAAAACATCAAGCCATACTATCGTTTCAATTCCAGATATTTTTCTAGCCTCATGGGTACGCAATCGTCTGCCATCCCATTTCTCCTTCATTTCATTGGGCCTTGTTAACACCAGAACTTCCCTGAATTTTGGATCGGGATTGTCCGGAAAAAGGATCAGCATAGTGTCTTCTTGATCTATTCCGGTAAGCCAAAACAAATCTGCATTTTGTTTGAACTTATACACTTGATCTGCATTTAAAGGCATTTCGTCGTTGCTGTTGAATATGGCAATCGACTTCTTTTCCATTTTGTTGATGAAACGACTTCTGTTTTGAACAAAAATGTCGGGATTAAGTGGTTGATATTTCATTTTTTGAAGTTTAAATTTGATGCGTTCCTCCCTTGATGCTCCCTGATTATAGAATGAATGTGTTGAAAATTTTTTCCAAAAATACTCACAAAAAACCGTTGGAAGAAAAACGGAAAATACGAGTTTATTTGTACGGAATAGGAATAAGTTTCGAAATTGATTCGGTCATTATTAAAAACAGCTGAAGTCCGCACCTTGGGCAATAAAAAATAATCATTATTTAACTACATCAAAAAAAATCTAAAAAGCTTGGTATAAAAGGAAAGCTATTTTCAAATTTTTGACTTTGAACAGCCAAATACTTGAAATATTTTCAAAATTCGCCGCTTTTCAAACTATCCCAATCATTTTCTGTTTACTACCTTTGACCTTTCTTTAATAAATATCTAAACATGGAAACAATAGCTATTCCTTCCGCTCTTTCTGAATCACTGAAAAGTATGGGATTTACATCCGATCAAACAATACATTATCAGCTCAATCCATCAGACCTAAGCGCTCAAGCCGTGAGTCGTGGAGAAGGGATTTTGAATGACACCGGAGCATTGTTGATTAATACTGGAGAGTTTACAGGAAGAAGTCCAAAAGATAAGTTTATCGTAAAAGATGAAATCACCTCCGACTCTGTTCATTGGAACGATTTCAATATAGCCATTGAGCCCTCTTATTTCGATAAGATGCATCAAAAACTGATCCAATATCTAGCTGGTAAAGAGATTTGGGTAAGAGACAGCTATGCATGTGCCGACCCAGCATATCGACTAAACATTCGAGTGATCAACGAAAACCCATGGAGTAATCTTTTTGCTTACAATATGTTTCTTCGTCCTACGGCTGACGAGTTAACCCATTTTTCTCCGGATTGGCACATCATTCAAGCACCAGGATTTAAAGCAGACCCTGCAACAGATGGAACAAGACAACATAATTTTGCTATGGTTAGCTTTAGCAAAAAAACAATCTTAATCGGTGGTACCGGATATACTGGTGAAATGAAAAAAGGGATATTTACCATCCTAAATTATATTCTGCCCCACGAAAAAAATGTGTTGAGCATGCATTGCTCTGCCAATATGGGCGACAATGGAGATACTGCAATATTCTTCGGATTAAGCGGAACAGGAAAAACCACATTGAGCGCAGACCCTAAAAGACATCTAATTGGAGATGACGAACATGGATGGACAGATAGCACGGTTTTCAATTTTGAAGGGGGTTGCTACGCTAAAACCATTGACTTAAGCGAAGAGAAAGAGCCTGAAATTTTTCATGCCATCAAACCAGGCGCTTTGGTTGAAAACGTCACCTTCCATGAAGGAACAAATAAAATTGACTTCGCAAGTAAAAAGATTACTGAAAATACTAGGGTAAGTTATCCGCTATCGTTCATCAGCAATGCACTTGAACCGTCTGTGGGAAAAACACCAAAAAACATTTTCTTTTTAACTGCTGATGCATACGGAATTCTTCCTCCAATCAGCAAACTGAGTCCGGGTCAGGCTATGTATCAATTCATCAGTGGATATACCGCAAAAGTTGCAGGAACTGAAGCTGGGGTTACAGAGCCAAAATCTACATTCAGCGCATGTTTCGGAGCTCCATTCTTGCCATTACATCCTGGTAAATATGCGGAAATGTTGGGTAAAAAAATGAAAGAACACGAAGTGTCTGTTTGGATGATTAACACGGGATGGAGTGGCGGCCCTTATGGAATTGGACATCGTATGAAACTGGGTTATACCCGTGCTATGATTACGGCTGCTTTAGAAGGAAAATTAGACAATGTGACTTTCGAATCACACCCTGTATTTGGGATGATGATGCCGACTGAATGTCCTGAAGTGCCTTCGGATATATTGAACCCGAGAAATACTTGGGCTGATAAAACGGCATACGATGAAAAAGCAAATGATTTGGCTAAACAGTTCGTAAAGAACTTTGAGAAATATGCCTCTGGTGTAACTGCAGAAACACTTGAAGCTGCACCAAAAACACATTAATCAAGAAATCAACACACATAAAAAAAACCGCAAAATTGCGGTTTTTTTTATGTCGTATCCACTCGAAAAATATTCAATTGGCATTTCAGATGCACTACGTTAAAATTGCATTTCAGGAACATCCGATGGAATTTCCAATTTTCCTGCTGTTTTTAACTTTATCTCCTCTACAGAAACACCGGGAGCTCTCTCTAACAATCTAAAACCATCTGATGTTACTTCCAATACGGCCAGTTCGGTCACTATTTTTTTCACACAGCGTATACCGGTAAGCGGTAGTGTGCAACTTGGAAGCAATTTGCTCTCCCCTTTTGGATTGGTGTGCATCATGGCAACAATAATATTTTTAGCGCTAGCTACCAGATCCATCGCACCTCCCATTCCTTTTACCATTTTACCGGGAATTTTCCAATTGGCAATGTCTCCTCGTTCACTTACTTCCATTGCCCCCAAAACGGTTAGGTGTACTTTCCCTGAACGAATCATTCCGAAACTCATGGCACTGTCAAAAAAAACAGAACCTGGCAATGTGGTTATGGTTTGTTTTCCTGCATTAATCAAATCTGCATCTTCCTCGCCTTCGAAAGGGAAAGGTCCCATTCCTAAGAGTCCATTTTCACTTTGCAAAACCACATTTATCCCTTCAGGAATATAATTAGCCACCAAGGTTGGAATTCCGATTCCTAAGTTTACATAGAAACCATCTTTCAACTCTTGAGCTATTCGTTGTGCTATTTGAAATTTATCAAGTGCCATTTTTTATATTGAATTAAAAAGTCGTAATGTAAAATTGAAAGTTCAGTTGATTTGTTCTTTGTTTTGTTATTCATCAGATTTTTTGTCTGACTGTTTTTTGTTCTATTCGTTTTTCATAGTTCACACCCTGAAAAATTCGATGTACGTAAATGCCTGGTGTATGAATTTCGTTCGGATCCAAGCTGCCGGCGGGAACTAGTTCTTCCACTTCGGCAATGGTTATTTTTCCAGCCATAGCCATAAGTGGATTAAAGTTTCTTGCTGTATCCTTAAAAATTAGGTTCCCCATGGTATCTCCTTTCCATGCTTTTACTATGGCAAAGTCTGCATCAAATGCCATCTCGAGCAGATAATCTTTCCCGTTAAAATTTCTTACTTCTTTACCGATCGCGACTTCGGTTCCTACGCCTGCTGGTGTAAAAACGGCTGGCATACCATAACCTGCAGCCATACAACGGGTTGCCAGCGTTCCTTGTGGGATAAGCTCTACCTCTAATTCACCACTCAGAAGTTGCCTTTCAAATTCTGCATTTTCACCAACATAAGAAGAAATCATTTTTTTAACTTGCTTTTGCTGAAGCATCAAGCCGATTCCAAAATCATCGACACCCGCATTATTGGAAATGCAAGTGAGTCCTTTTACTTTTTTTTCTACCAGTGCGCTGATGCAATTTTCGGGAATGCCACATAAACCAAAGCCACCAAGCATAATTACGGCTCCATCAAAAACATCCTGTATGGCTTCAGCTGCATGGGAAATCACTTTATTCATATGTTGTGTATTGAAAAATTATTGTAACCGAATGTTAAACAAGTCGGCATTCTTGGATTTATCCTGTAACGTCAACATGCTATCTAATATAGGTATGAAGATGTCAGGATTTTTTTTATAATATTCTAAACTGTTTATAAAAGCATTTCGAGTCACTTTGTGATGTTCGAAGATTGTATTTTGTCTGGATAAGTTATCTAATGTGTCTTTTACGCTTTTATCTCTTGCTGAAATTTCGGTATCATATGAATCTGCTTTTATGAAATCGAGCAAAACCATTTGCATTTTTTTAGGCGGAATGATGTTTTTATCAGACTGTCTGTTTGAATCCTTGCATGCAATCAGCAGAGATGATGCCAATAGAATATAAAAAAGGCGCATCATTTAAGTTGGTCTTGGTATTTACTGGCATTAGTGACGTCTAAGCGGGAAAGAATGTCTACAACACTCGCTTTGTCTGGAGGAGATGCTTTTGAGAAAATTTTAATCAATTCGTTTGATTTTCCTTGAAAGAAAAACTGATTTATCATGGTATTTGGATTCTCAGTATTGAACTGATCAATAACATTTAAAATATTGAGGATCTCTGCCCTTGCCGTGTTCTCATCTTGATACAACACGTCCAATCCCAAACGATAATAATTGTAGTACACATCATGCATGGCACTATATCTTGTGTCTAGGATATTATTTACCAACCAATATCTATTTCTAATGCCATCAAAGGCTTTCCATCCGATTACATTTCTTCCGTCAGGGGCATTGTTGACAATATTTTGTGCTTTTTGAAAGTAATTATCACCCCCGTGCATTGAGAAAGACGCCCCATCAAATCCGAGAATCATATATGCGTAATAGGCTACTACTGCGGTTAGATTTGAAACCAAGGGGTCGTTTCCTGTTACGCGATTGTCATTGAAATCGAGTTGTTGAAATTCGAGATATTTAAAAGTGAAATTATCGTCTTTGTAGTTGATGAGTGGAGAAAGGTAATTGGTGTTAAATACAGGGCGAGCCGCTTGTATGGTTAACGACGCGTTATAGACATTTAATTCGTCTGAAGATTCAAGATTAAGCAAAAAGGTACAATCAATTCTTTCATTTGCAGTATAAGCGTCGTTTGTCCACTTCCTATTGTTGATGAAATTATTGAGTGCAGTCTGAAGGGTTTGAAAAGTGTTTCTGCTTACGTTATTGGAAACCCGATTTGCCACAACACTTACTCTTGCGTTAAACTCTTGAGCAAAAGCAGCGTGGGTAACCAAGAGCAATATAAATAAAATCAGATTTTTATTTCGCATGTAAAATGGTGTTGAGGATGTCTACTGCAAGTTCTTTTTTTGATTTCAAAGGAAATGTGAATTCTTTCCCATGCTGGTCAAAAATAGTAATTTTATTGGTGTCTGATCCAAACCCGGCTCCTACATCATTTAGTGAATTCAGCACAATGAAGTTCGCATTTTTTCTTTTTAGTTTATCCAATGCATTTGCTTTTTCGTTTTCGGTTTCTAATGCGAAACCGACCAATATTTGATGTTCAGACCTTACTTGTCCTAGTGCAGCTAAGATATCTTCAGTTTTTGTGAGTGATATCGAAATGGATTGTTCTGTTTTCTTAATTTTTTGTTGCGCCGTTTCTACAGGCGTAAAGTCTGCTACGGCAGCACTCATGATGGCAATGTCGCTTGTTTTAAAAACAGGCAAACAGGCATCATACATTTGCCGGGCAGTAGTTACCGAAATTAAATGAACCCCAGAAGGTGCGGGTAAAGAAACGGGGCCAGAAACAAGCGTTACTTCTGCGCCATGGTTTTGACAAATTTCGGCTAATGCAAAACCCATCTTTCCAGAAGAGTGGTTGCCTATGAATCTAACGGGATCAATACTTTCGTAAGTAGGACCCGCTGTAATCAGAATTTTTTTTCCTTTTAACAATTGTTGTTTTTCGAAAAAAAGATGGGTCCAATTTACAATGTCCTCAGGTTCTGCCATTCTACCTTCTCCGATTAATCCGCTTGCTAATTCACCATGCGTTACGGGTAAAATGTGATTCCCAAAAGATTGTAATAAAGCAAGATTGTTTTTTGTAGAAGGATGCAACCACATGTCAGCATCCATTGCTGGAGCTACTGCAACCGGACAAGTTGCAGAAAGATAAACGGCCAAGAGCATGTTATCACAAATTCCATGCGACATTTTGGAAAGCGTATTGCAACTTAAAGGGGCAATAATCATAAGGTCGGCCCATCTTCCTAACATTACGTGATTGTTCCATTCAGCGTTTGATGTTAGTTCTACAATAGCTGCAGAGCGACTCAGTGTTGAGAGTGTGAGAGGACTGATGAATGAAGTTGAAGCTGGAGTCATAATTACTTTTACTTCTGCACCAGCTTTAACAAATAAACGAATGAGCAAAGCTGCTTTATAAGCTGCGATGCTTCCACTTACTCCGAGTAATATTTTCTTGCCTTTTAACATAAAGAAAAACCCAGACAGGGCTGGGTTAGTATGATTTTGTTAATTGAGATTAATGAAAAAGATTTTCGTCATCTCTACGAAAATAGACTTTGTCTTCTAGAAATTCTGTAGTAGCAAGAAGTGCTGGATTTGGCATTCTTTCATATGCTCTTGAAATTTCTATTTGTTCTTTATTTTCATGAATTTCCTCTAAACTATCTGTATGACTAGCAAATTCTTCTAGCTTATTGTGGAGTTCTTCTTTGATTGCGATATTGATTTGATTTGCTCTTTTTGCAACTACTGCAATAGATTCGTAAAGGTTTCCGGATTTTTCTTTAAGATCCGACAATTTACGTGGTTCAACATTGCTTGCAGTATTACCGCTTAGATGACGACGAAGCTTGCTCATTTTTTAAGGCTTTAATTTGATTTTGACTTTGAATGCTATATGACTCGGCTTCCTTCAAAAGATTACTTTCTGGAAAGCGGTCTAAAAAATCTTGATATTCTGAAATTACTTTTTCGAAACGTTCTTCTTGTTTCTCTAACACACTCATTTTGGCGAACTTAAAATACGATTTTATAACCATTATTTTGTAGTTCTGAGCAGATTCAGATTCAGGATAACTATTTAGAAGATTGTTAAATGCAATTGCTGAAGCTCTGAATTCACCGATATTATAGTACAGTTGTGCGCCTCTGAATTCTTTCAATTCTAATTTAGCTCTTGACTTGTCTATGATTTCGGTAGCTTCTTTAATTTTAGGAGAACCAGGATGAGTGTTAATGAAAGTCTGCATCATCGACATTGCTTTTAAAGTATTCCCTTGTTCTAATTCTAATTTAGGGGATAGTTTATAAAAGCAAAAAGCTCTCATGTAATCAACTTCCTCAGCCTTTCTGCTGTTGGGAAATACTTCTAGATAGCCTTTGAATAAATTCTCTGCGTCCCTAAAAAGGCCATCGTTGTAAAAACAATAGGCATATTTATAGTAAAGATCTTCAAACTTTTGTGTCCCTTTGAAAACGGGAAACAATTCTTCGTAAAGGACTTGAGCGTATCTATATTTCCCTTTGGTGAAAAACTCATCTGCTTTTACGAGTTTGTAATCATAGTCTTTGCTTTTCTGAATTTTCGCTAA
>JBDLUO010000156.1:0-34545 GCA_039805285.1 Bacteroidota bacterium | reverse complement strand
AACCCTAGCAAAAGCATACTACATCGTTTCTGTATTCATGCACCTTGGAGATGAAATCAGAAACTTCATCATGACCATCATTGTTCCTTTGGTTTTATTCGTTTGGTTCATCATCGCATTCCTTGCAGATGGTAACAGCTGGAAAAATTTAAGAAACACAGATGCAGGTAGCAGAACCAACAAAATGCAAACTGAGGTTAAAGCCGCAGAACAACATTAATCATCAAATCTAGTTTTTATACAAAACCATCCTTTGATTCAAAGTGATGGTTTTTTTATTACACAACGAACCTGTTTCCTTTAATTTTGTTGATGAATTGAATATGCTAAACAAAAAAACGATAGTTTCTTTTCTGCTGGTTGTATTGATGCCTCTTGGAGGGTACTTCATTATGAAACATTACAGCAAGGATGCTGTAATCATGCCTCCCCATTATTTTTATGACAGCGTAAAACAAGTTTCTGTCCGTGGTAAAATGTCCAACGACACACTTTGGCATCAAGTCAAAAACATAAATTTCACCAACCAACTGGGTAAGAAGGTAAGTTTGGATGATTTAAAAGGCAAAATAGTTGTAGTCGATTTTTTCTTCTCCAGATGTCCAAGTATTTGTCCGGGCTTGGCTAGGTCGATGAAGAAATTACAAGAGTCTTTCCGCGACCATCCAGACATTGTTCAGTTTGTGAGCATAAGTGTAGATCCGGAGTACGACAGTGTTCAACACATGAGAAGGTTTGCAGATCGAATAGGGGTTGATCACGACCATTGGTGGTTCGTAAATGGCGATAAAAAAGAGATATACGATTTTGCATTCAATGAGTTAAAGGCAAGCATAGCGGATACAGAGATTGACACCGCTTTCATTCACACCGAAAACTTTTTCCTACTCGATACCAACCGGGTAATAAGAGGATGGTACAATGGATTTGATAGCGTTAAAATGGCCAAGCTAGCTTCGGACATACCTACGATCATGCTAGAGAGAGACAGAAAAAGACCAACCATATTCAGGGAATTTATTCCCTATTTACCCGTTATTTTCATAGGAATTGGTTTAACCATTTTCACGATGACATCCTTACAACGAAAAAAGAAAAAACATGTTAACGCCCGTTATTAAAAAGAACGACAAGAAAGCAAAGACAATTATTTACGCCGTTTCATTTATCGTATTTGCTGCGGTGGTTATCCTTGGCAGAGTGAAGTTAAAACTTGATTTGCCATTCAATCCGCATGTATTCGCAACCGTTAGTGCCTTTATTAACTCTGCTGTCGCTGTTCTTTTGGTGGCAGGATTATTGACTGCGAAACAAAAGAACTACAAATTGCATAAGACGATTATGCTATGTGCCATTGTTTTGTCTGTACTGTTTTTATTGAGTTATATCGGACACCATTTACTTACCGACGAAACTTCATTTGGAGGAACGGGTGCAGCGAAAACCATCTACTATTTCATTTTATTTACCCATATTCCTTTAGCTGGAATCATTCTTCCCTTCATCTTATTTACGGCTTATCGTGCACTTACCGGGGAATACGACAAGCACAAAAAGCTAACAAGAATTACCTGGCCAGTTTGGTTTTATGTAGCGGTTACCGGTGTGATTGTTTATCTGATGATCAGTCCGTATTACGTATAGAAACTTAACTTAAGAAAAGCGCTTGATGTCTATACCAATTCAATTACGATTCTATCGGAGCTGATGTGTTTGATTTTCACTTGAATTACTTGATCTGTAAGATCTTTATGCATTTCGATTAGTGCAGAGACTTTTTCATTGATGGACAATTTCGCATCTAGATGACTGTCTTTTAGCACCACGAAAACACCATAAGGAGATACTTTTTTTACAACAGCGTCAATTGTTTCTTCGTTCTTAAATTGTTTTACAGCCACTTTAAATCCTGGAATATAATCGTGATTGTATAAAGCTGCGGTTAATTTTTCTGGCTTTTCGAGGTTCAACAATTTAAAGATGATTGGTTTCTCCGAATTGGAAATCTCTGGTTTTATTTCGAAACGAGATAGTTTGAGTGGAAAGAAAAGATAGCTGTCAATTTCCTTTATAAAATAGTCGTCGTCAACAAGTTTAATATAACCTGTAAACTTATTGGTCAATTTTGCCTTGTTGATTAAAACCTCAACTGCATTGTTAAATTCAAATATGACATGATCGGCAAAAAAAACATTTGCCGTGGATTTTTTGATGATGAATTTAACATGATCACCGACTAAAAAACGGTGCGCTTTTTTGATGAGATGTAATTTCACATACTTTTCCTGCTGCTTTTCATCAATAACAGCCTGTATATTCTTCAACTTGTTTTGTGAGAGGTATTCAATGGTCGCTTTTTGTTTATCGTTATTGATGAATGTTATTTTACCTCTGAAATATTTTTCTGACAAGAGCTGATTTTTAAAGTTGAAAAAAGGGGAATGAAATTGGATTATGCATGTAAAGAGAAGATGAAGGTATAAAAACTTCAAATCACAACATGAAAATGGATTTCATTTGGGATGATTGTTTGTAAGTAGGAAATACAAAAAGAGAAATACATCTTACCAGATGAGTAAAGTTGCTAATTGTCTCAACTGAAAACCAACTGATTTTTGAAAAGATCAATGATTAGAAACCAGGGTTCCCACATTTTCTCCCGTTATCAATTTAAGTAAGTTGTCTGCTTTATTCATATCAAATACGATAATTGGCAGATTGTTTTCCTGACAAAGGGTAAACGCAGTCATATCCATGATATTGAGTTGCAGCTTGATGCATTCTGAAAAACTAATTTTTTCGAAGCGTGTAGCATTTGGATCTTTTTCTGGATCTGCAGTGTATATGCCATCTACTCTTGTACCTTTCAGGATAACGTCTGCTCCGATTTCAATGGCACGAAGAGAACCTGCGGTATCGGTTGTGAAATAGGGGTTGCCAGTGCCAGCGCCAAAGATTACGACTCTTCTTTTTTCTAGATGTCTGATCGCTCTTCTTCTGATATAAGGTTCGGCAATTTGTTCCATTTTTATGGCGGTAAGTAAGCGTGTGAACAAGCCAACTTTTTCGAGTCCACTCTGTAGCGCCATTCCATTGATTACGGTAGCCAGCATACCCATATAATCTCCGTGAGCCCTTTCAATTCCGGTTTCTGCTTCATTCATTCCACGGTAGATATTACCGCCACCGATTACGAGGGCAACTTCTACTCCAAGGTCTGTTATTTTTTTAATCTCTTTAGCATATCTGGATAGGACTTCTGGGTCTAAGCCAAAGCTGTTATTACCCATTAATGATTCTCCAGAAAGTTTCAGCAGTATTCTTTTGTACTTTGGTTGCATATGCGTGTGAAGTTAAAAACGAAAAGGCAAAAAAAAGCCCGGAAATAAAACCGGGCTAATAATAATTTATCCTAAAGCGACTCTCTTGAATGCAGTAACACTCAAATTAGCATCTACGCTCTTGAGGTATTCTGCAACAGATTTGTTGCCGTCTTTTACAAATGGCTGAGCCATAAGTGTGTTGTCTTTAAAGAACTTATTTAGTTTACCCATGGCGATTTTTTCTGCCATCTCTGCGGGTTTACCTTCAGCCTTAACCAATTCGATAGCGATTTCTTTTTCGCGAGCGATTACGTCAGCAGGAATTGATGTTTCATCAACAGCAAGTGGATTCATTGCAGCGATTTGCATAGCAACATCTTTTCCAGCTTCAGCAGCTTCTACTGTTAGGGCAACCAACACACCCATTCTGTTTGCACCGTGAATATAACTTGCAACATAAGGAGCTTCTACTCTCTCAAACTTAGAGATTTCGATTTTCTCTCCAATTGCTGCTAGTTTATCGTTGATCAGATCAGAGATTTTAGTACCATTAAGTTCGATGTTGTTCAACTCTTCTGCGCTTTTCACGTTGTTTGCGATACCAGCATCAGCGATGCTTTGAGCAAAGGCAACGAAATCAGCATTTTTACTAACGAAATCGGTTTCGCAACTGATGCATAAAACGATACCAGCTTTGTTGTCTACAGTTGTTTTTGCAAGAACAACACCTTCTTTAGCTTCGCGATCACTTCTTTTAGCGGCCACTTTTTGACCTTGTTTGCGTAACCAATCGATTGCCGCTTCAAATTCACCATTGCTTTCTGTTAGCGCTTTACGACAATCCATCATACCAGCACCTGTAGCCTGGCGTAATTTATTGATATCTGCAGCTGTAATTGTGCTCATACTTATATTTTTTAGCTCTTTTATAAGAGTAAGTTATTAGAATATTTACATCCCCTAAATTGGAGATATCAAATCGGAATGAACCTTAAACTGAATTATTTTCCAGCTGGTCTTCTTCCACCTGGTCCACCCGGACCTGTAGTACGGCGTTTTGCACCTGCACCACCCGGACCACCAGCTGATCTTGAACGCTTGTTTCTGTCATCACCACCTTCTCCACGCTCTTCGAAACGAGAAGCATTCATTTCAGCATTATCATCATTGTCATTGTTATCATCTTCGTCTTTGTTAGACTGACGCTCGCTCAAACCTTCTGCGATTGCTGCAGTGATATAATTAACAATAATGGCGATTGATTTTGTAGCATCATCATTAGAAGGGATAGCAAAATCAACTTTGTTTGGATCACAATTGGTATCTACCATTCCGAAAGTACCAATGTTCAAACGCTTAGCTTCAGACAAAGCGATGTGTTCGTGACCAATATCAACCATGAACAAAGCTGCAGGTACACGGCTGATTTGTGAAATACCACCAAGTACTTTTTCCATCTTGTCCTTGTCGCGCGTTAATGTCAACTTTTCTTTTTTGGTCAAGTTTTCAGCGCTTCCGTCGGCCAATAATTTTTCAATGCTTTGCATTTTCTTCACACTCTTACGAACGGTGTTGAAGTTGGTAAGCATACCACCTAACCAACGTTCTGTAACGTAAGGCATATTTACGCGTTGAGCGCACTCCATTACGATTTCTTTCGCTTGTTTTTTGGTAGCAACAAACATGATTTTTTTACCACTGCGAGCAATGGCTTTCATAGCTGCTGCAGCTTCCTGCAAACCTTCAACGGTTTTGTTAAGGTCTATGATGTGGATGCCTTTCTTTTCAGCAAAAATGTAAGGAAGCATTTTTGGGTTCCATTTCTTTTTCAAGTGACCGAAATGAACGCCTGCTTCGAGAAGTTGCTGTTGTAAGGATGTATTTTCCATGTATAATTTTATTTAAAATGATTGGTTGTTTGGGGTTTGGGGTTTGGGGCGTACTGTATGTAAACACAACAAACTCCAAACTCCGAACAAATAAATATTAACGCTTGCTGAACTGGAAGCTTCTTCTTGCTTTTTTGCGACCTGGTTTTTTACGCTCAACAGAACGTGGGTCACGCTTTAACAATCCAGCCGCTTTTAGTGCAGGACGATAATCGGCACTCACTTCTAGCAAAGCTCTAGAAATCGCAAGTTTTGCAGCTTCTGCCTGTCCTTTAACACCACCACCGGTAGCGTTTACAAGGATATCAAATTTGTCGGTTGCTTCAGCTACTTTTAAAGGAGCTTCTACTTGGTTTTGTAAATAAACCAAGGGAAAATAAGTTCTGTAGTCTTTGCCGTTTACGGTGATCTTTCCTTCTCCTTTTGAGAGGAAAACACGTGTTACCGCTTCTTTTCTACGGCCGACTGCGTTTTTTTGTTTTTCCATAATGAGACGTTATAAGTATCCGAATGGTTGTCGGATGGATTATTGAGCAATTTTAGTGAAGGTGAGTGGTGTAGGTTTTTGTGCGGTATGCGGATGCTCTGATCCAACATAAACGAACATTTTCTTGTACATTTTACGGCCAAGACGATTTTTTGGAAGCATACCCTTGATTGCACGCTCGATTACCACTTCCGGACGACGCTTAAGAAGATCTTTTGCAGCTTCTCCTTTTTGTCCACCTGGGTATCCACTGTAAGTCAAGTACTCCTTGTCTTCCATTTTGTTGCCTGTAAATGCAACTTTTTCACAGTTAATTACAACTACGAAATCTCCGCAATCAACGTGTGGAGTGTAATAAGGTTTGTTTTTGCCACGCAATACTGCGGCAATTTTTGCGCACATGCGTCCTACGGTTTGATTAGTACCATCCACAACGTACCAGTTGCGCTGAACGGTAGCCTCGTTAGCATGTTTTGTGGTGAAATGCAATTTGCTCATGTTGTTACTTTTTTGGTTAATCCTCAGCTATCCCTGAAGATGGAATTTTAAATCGGATGGCAAAAGTAGTCTGTTCATTTCTATTTTTTATCAAAAAATCAGCTTTATTTTTTACCGACCTTCACAAATCATTGAAAATCAATAAAAAAAATATCTTTTTCAAACCATAGCAATAACCAACGCATAGATTTTTTCTTATTTACTCCCATTCTGTTGCTTGCTTTTATCTATTTTTGACTTCTTTTTAAACAAAATGTCGACGCAATGAAAAATCTCTTCCTTTTTGTAATGTTACTTATGCCTTTTTTGGGTTTTACCCAAGATGTTGATTTTGATAAGAAAACAAATGAAATCACGGTAGACGGTAAGCCAGTTTTCAAAGTAGACCGCGAAGGTTGTGGATTCGGAGATATTGATTGTGTGTATAAAATACTTGATTTACAGGGTAAATTCTTATTTCGTGCCAATATGAGACAATTCAACTCACCAGTAGAAGTAAGTCAGGCCAATCCAAAAGGCAGGGTGGTTTACCTTGAATTTGTTTTTCCAGAAACAAAACAAAAAGCTGAAGTGGTTTTTCCGGGAATAAAGTCGGAAAAAATAGGCAAAGTGGTGGTTAAGAACAACTTAATTGTTGATGGTGTACTCGATCAAAAAGCGATTGATGATTTCGTTTTCAATGCTGGCACTCCTTATTCTGATCGGGTTAAGTTTTAACCCATCCCCCTTTTCTTGTTTAAATACGGTCATTGTACACTAATCTTCACACCATCACCCAACCGATATGAAATTTGCCATCATCAGATTTACGAAGTCTTTTTTCATGAAGCTTCGTCTGCATTATATTTTCGGACCTTTAGAAGGCTTTTTTCTGCAGTTGGCTTATCTCAGTAAAATGTCTAGGTGGGTGAATGAAAATAAGGATATTCCAGGCAACGATTTTTTCTCCAAATGGGATTATACCAAAAGGTTTACGTTATACAGCAGCATAATCGCTTCAGAAAAGCTTGACCAACCCATCAATTATCTCGAATTTGGTGTGGCCCGTGGACATTCATTTCAATGGTGGATGAAACAAAACACAGATTCTTCCTCTCGTTTTCACGGTTTTGACACCTTTACCGGTCTTCCAGAAGATTTCGGTCCATACAAAAAAGGACATTTTAACTCAGGCATCATTCCCGAAATACCCGACAATAGAGGAAGATTCTATCAAGGACTTTTTCAGCAAACCTTACCCGGATTTCTAAAAGACTTTGACAACTCTAGGCGCAATGTAATCATGATGGATGCCGATTTGTTTACAGCTACTTTGTATACACTCACTTCGTTGGCTCCCTTTCTTAAAAAAGGCGATATCATCTTATTTGACGAATTCAGTGTTCCCACGCATGAGTTTATGGCGTACAAGCATTTTATTGATTCCTTTTATTTGGAATTGGAGCCTATCGGTGTAATCAATAACTACTATTTCATTGCATTTAAGGTAAAATAGTTATTACACGCCCTTGTTCAGGGTTTTATTCATTTCTCTTAACGTTCAGTTATGCACGGAAAGTAATTGTGTTTGTCTATAACATGATTTCCATCTATCATTACATCATGCCGTCATCCCATAACTTAATCCGAATTCGTATGTTTGGAAAGGAAGTATGATGGTGATTCTTTGCTTTCAAAAATAGAAACGTATTTATTCATCCATATTTAATACAATGTCACATTCAGAAGATTCATTCGATCAGGCTTATTGGAACAGTCGATATCAAAACCAAGCAACAGGCTGGGATTTGGGAGAGGTTTCGCCTCCAATAAAAGCATATGTAGATCAAATAAAGGATAAGTCGCTTCGTATACTCATTCCCGGTTGTGGCAACACCTATGAAGCCGAATACTTGCTGAGTAAAGGGTTTACCAATATTACCGTGATTGATATCGCGCCAATTCTAATCGAAACAATCCAGAAGAAATTCAAGGGTAATAACAACATCAAAATCATTGAAGGCGATTTTTTTCTACATCAAGCACAGTATGATCTCATTCTTGAACAAACTTTTTTTTGTGCCATAGAACCTTCTATGCGCAAATCCTACGTTCAAAAAATGCATGAATTGTTAGCACCTCAAGGAAAGCTGGTTGGACTTCTTTTTGATGTGGAATTTGAAAAGCAAGGTCCACCCTTTGGTGGGTCTGTAAAGGAATACCAATTGCTTTTCGAACCCTATTTTGAGGGTAAACATTTTGAAACTGCAATCAATTCATTCTACAAAAGAGCAGGTACAGAATTGTTCATCAACCTGATTAAAAAGTAAAAAAGAGAAATGCAACAAATGTTACCAACTTCCCTTTTGAAAACCTACAATTTTACATTCTAAATTCAAACAACATGAACATAGAACAAATCTATACCGGATGTCTCGCTCAAGGAGCCTATTACATCACGAGCAACGGAGAAGCTGCTATCATTGATCCATTGAGAGAAACGGCACCATATATCGATCGATTGAAAAAAGATGGCGTTACGTTAAAATACATTTTCGAAACCCATTTTCATGCCGATTTTGTTTCCGGGCATGTTGACTTAGCCGAAAAAACCGGCGCAACCATTGTGTATGGTCCTACGGCAAATACCGAGTTCGATGCTTTAATCGCGAGAGATGGAGAGGTTTTTAAGATTGGTAAATTGTCTATCGAGGCCATGCATACGCCCGGACATACCATGGAAAGTACCACCTATCTACTAAAAGACGAAAACGGGAAAGACCATTGTATTTTCAGTGGCGACACCCTGTTTTTGGGAGATGTTGGCAGACCCGATTTGGCTCAAAAAGCCGCGCATTTGACCCAAGAGCAATTGGCTGGTTTATTGTATGAGAGCTTATATTCTAAAATAATGCCTTTATCCGATGATGTGATTGTTTATCCTGCGCATGGAGCAGGAAGCGCATGCGGAAAAAACATGATGAAAGAAACGGTGGATACTTTAGGCAATCAAAAAAAGATGAATTATGCGCTAAATCAGCCCAATAAAGCATCATTCATCCAAGCGGTAACAGAAGGGCTAACACCACCTCCAGGATATTTTGGCTTCAACGTAGCCATGAATAAAAAAGGATATGAAAGCTTCGAAGATGTGCTCAACAACGGAATGAAAGCCTTAAGTGCCGAAGAGTTTGAAGCTGCTGCCGAAAATTCAGAAGCGTTGATTTTGGATACCCGATCAAATGTAGATTTCTACAAGGGTTTTATACCACAATCAATCAATATCGGACTTAATGGAGATTTTGCACCATGGGTGGGTTCTATGATTATGGATGTAAAACAACCCTTGTTGCTGGTTACTGAAATTGGGAAAGAAGAAGAAACCGTAACTCGATTGAGTCGTGTGGGATTCGACAACATCCTTGGTCACTTGCAAGGCGGTTTCGAAACCTGGTTGAAGGCCGGTAAAGAAGCAGATGTGGTAGATCGAATTTCTGCTGAACAGTTTTCTAAACATTTTAACAAAGAAGAAGATAAAGTAATTGATATCCGCAAGGAGTCTGAATACAGTGCAGAGCATGTAGAAAATGCGTACAATCGTCCATTGACTGCGTTAAACGATTGGATAAAGGATGTGAATCCCGAAGAACATTTTTTCCTTCATTGTGCTGGAGGATATCGAAGCATGATTGCCGCATCTGTACTTCAAGCGAGAGGATATAGAAACTTTACTGAAATAGAAGGCGGATTCAGTGCGATTGCAAAAACCAATGTTCCTAAAACCGATTTCGTTTGTCAGAGCAAAATCATGAATGCATAAAACCATGTTAGAAAATCTAAAATACAACTGGAGTATCATGAGAATCATTCGATTGGTTTTGGGCTTTATTGTGATCGGCCAATCCATAGTCATGAAAGATGTTTTGTTTGGAATTGCAGGAGCAGCATTTGTTTTCATGGCACTGTTCAATATGGGTTGCTGCGGCGCCGGAACTTGTGCCCCAGTTGTAAAAAACAGACAAAATAAAAAAGAGGAAACATCTTATGAAGAAGTGGATATCAAACAATAAGCTATATCTGATTGGAGCAACAATCGGTGCCATTATCGGATGGATGTATTGGAGTGAAGTGGGATGCATTTCCGGGACTTGTGCGATAACCTCAAAACCCATAAACTCCACTTTATATGGAGCAATGATGGGAGCTCTTTTACTGGGCATGTTCAAAAAAGAGAAAAAAGAAATTAATCCTTAACCAACGCTTGGGTTAGAGCGTAAACAAAAAATTAGTCATGAAAACATTCAACGAAATCATTCAATCGGACAAACCTGTGTTGGTCGACTTTTTTGCAGAGTGGTGTGGTCCTTGTAAAACAATGGCGCCCATTTTGAAAGAAGTTAAAACCGTGGTTGGAGAAAACGTCACCATACTCAAGGTAGACGTAGATAAAAATCCGGATACAGCAAGAGCATATCAAATTCAGGGCGTACCCACACTCATTCTGTTTAAAAACGGGAAGGCGGTATGGCGTCAAAGTGGTGTAGTACAAAAATCAGGACTCGTTGGAGTCATCAACAATTTTACAAGCAATTAAAACAAACAACATGTCATTTTTTCAAAAATTATTTGGTTCAGCGCCAGCGCAAGATCTCAGCAAATTGATTAAAGAAGGAGCCATGCTCGTAGACGTTCGTTCTGCAGGAGAATTCGCAGAGGGAAGCGTTCCGGGCGCCGTAAACATTCCTGTAGAAGCAATCGCTTCGAACATCAATCGTTTCAAAAATAAAAGCCACATCATCGTCTTTTGCAGAAGCGGAAACAGAAGCGGTATGGCAAAAACCATTTTACAACAAAAAGGAATTACCGAAGTTACCAACGGCGGTACATGGAATAATGTTTTATCATTCGTTAAGTAATCATGAAAAAGTATCTCCTCATTTTCTCTTTGCTTTTCACTTTATTTTCTTGTTCAGAAAAACAAGGTGAAAATGAAAACAACCAACTTCCTTTTGTTGAATCAAGCGAGTCTATCATTATTGATGTTCGAACCGTAGAAGAATGGCAGTCAGACGGACACTCACCCTGTTCTGTTTCGATACCCTTGAACGAATTGGAACAAAGTGTAGATTCTTTAAAGAAATACAAGCAAATTGGAATTGTTTGCCGATCTGGAAATCGCGCAGAGCAAGCCAAAACTTATTTATCATCTCAAGGTCATCCTCAAGTATATAATCTGGGCGCTTGGCAAAACATCAACTGTAAAAAATAAAAAACACAATGAACCTAATTGAGTGGATTAAACAACCGTGGCCTTGGTATGTAGCAGGCCCGTTGATTGGACTAACTGTTCCAACATTATTAATTATTGGAAACAAATCATTTGGAATCAGCTCCTCGCTCCGTCACGTCTGCGCAGCTTGTGTACCCGCAAAAATCCCTTTCTTTCAATATGATTGGAAGAAAGAAAGTTGGAATCTGTTTTTCGTTGCAGGCATTCTTTTAGGCGGTATCATCTCTGCCCAATGGATTGACAATCCCAATGCCATTTTGGTAGATCCAAGATTACAACAAGAGCTGGCTTCATATGGCATAAACGACCTTAGTGGATTGGTTCCATCCGAATTATTCAATTGGCCAGCATTGCTTACCATCAAGGGTTTTATCATGATGGTAGTTGGAGGATTTATGGTCGGATTTGGAACACGATATGCTGGTGGTTGTACCAGCGGACATGCCATTATGGGATTATCCACTTTACAATGGCCTTCTCTGGTTGCGACCATAAGTTTTATGATCGGCGGATTCATCATGGCCAATCTCATTCTTCCTTTCATCTTGTCACTTTAAAAGAAGCAAATTATCATGGAAATAAAATCAACAGAAACAAATACAGCAGATGTTAGATCGATGGATGCCATCTGCGTGAATGAGAGTGAATTAAAACACAAGTGGTATTACAACCTTAAATACACACTAACGGGATTGGCTTTCGGAATCATTTTCGTAAAAGGAGAAATCATTAGCTGGTACAGAATACAGGAAATGTTCAGATTGCAATCGTTCCATATGTTTGGCATTATTGGATCTGCCATTGCGGTTGGTTTGATATCGGTATTGTTGATTAAAAAATTCAACATTAAAACCATTTACGGAGAGACCATCAAAATCAACGACAAAAAATTCGATAAAGGTCAGATTTATGGAGGAATCCTTTTTGGATTTGGATGGGCGATAACGGGTGCTTGTCCGGGACCATTGTATGCCTTAGTTGGTTATGGCGCATCTGCTATAATTGTGACATTGCTTAGTGCAATTGCCGGAACATGGGTATATGGATTGCTGCGTGACAGGTTGCCACATTGATTTAATTTCAATTTGATTTTTCAACTATGGAATCTAACAATCTTGAACGTTTAATAAAAACCGTTAGTCGGTTGCTTTGGAGCATCAGCTTATTGGTTGTAATCATCATCGGTTTTATTTTTTATCTGTCACAGCGTTCAACCGTTACGGATACCAAAGAGATGGTTCAATCGGAAAACTCATCAAAAAAGAAATCCGATTTTTGGGAGCCAGTGAGTCTTGAAGCAATCACTGACACCACTCAAAAGAACTTGGCGGAATACGGCAAAAAATTGATTGCAGAAACAGCAGTTTATATTGGTCCGCAGGGCTCCGTAGCCCACACCGCCAACGGAATGAACTGTCAGAATTGTCACTTACAGGCTGGCACAGCTGTTTTCGGAAACAACTACGGCTCCGTAGCCTCCCTCTATCCCAAATTTAGAGCCAGAAGCGGCTCCGTAGAAAACATATACAAAAGAGTGAACGACTGCTTCGAAAGAAGTTTGAACGGGAAAGCACTCGACACGAATAGCAGAGAAATGCAAGCCATTGTTACTTACATCAATCACATTGGATCCAACATAAAAAAAGGAGAAAAAGCAAAAGGATCCGGATTGAAAGAACTTGCCTATATCGATCGTGCAGCAGATGCCCCATTGGGAAAAAAGGTCTATGTTTCTAAATGTTTGTCTTGCCACGGAGCGGAAGGTCAGGGACAAAAAATAGCCGGACAACCCACATACAGCTATCCACCTCTATGGGGTGAAAACAGTTTCAACGACGGAGCTGGTTTGTATCGCATCAGCAATTTTGCGCGCTATGCAAAATACAATATGCCACAAGGTGTTACACACGAAACTACCCAACTATCAGATGAAGAAGCATGGGATGTAGCTGCTTTTGTACTTACTCAACCCCGACCCCATATCGCTGTGCCAAAAGACTGGCCAGACATTTCAAAAAAACCCATTGATCATCCTTTTGGTCCTTACGCAGACGGCTTTTCAGAAAAACAACATAAACTGGGTCCATTTAAACCCATCGCCGCATTACAAAAAAACAAATGACCCCAAACAGACGCTGATTTTTTTCTTACCCTTAACTTCATGTTTATGAAATTCAAAAAGGCCTTTCTATTCTTTTTTACTACTTGCTTCATAGTTCAATCCTGGGCCATATCCAATTCAGATACCCTTTTGAATGCATTTAAACATGGAAAATTCTCCGGACAAGGCCGTTATTATTTCATGGCTACAGACAATACACAGAAACTAACCGATTATAGCGCCCATGCCGCCGGAATTCAGTTGCACTATCAAACCGAACAATGGAAAGGATTTTCTGTAGGATTAGGTACAGCACATACATTCAATTTGTCCTCACCCGATTTTAAAATTCCTGATTCTATAACGGGAATGCTTAACCGCTACGAAACCGGACTCTTCGATCAAACCAATCCAGACAACAAAAAACAGATGAATCTGTTGCAGGAAGCCTATGTTTCTTACGAGAACAAAAAAATAAAGCTAACCTGGGGCAGACAAAAAATGAACACCCCATTCATCAATCCACAAGACGGCAGAATGCGTCCGACCGCTATTACAGGCATTTGGTTTGAGACGAAGGAAATTAAAAACTGGAAATGGGAAAGCGGTTGGATTTACGGCATTTCTCCGAGAGGAACCTTTAGGTTTTATAATGTCGCTTCGAGTATCGGACTCTATCCACAAGGCGTTCAGTCTAACGGTACCAAGGCGCAATACAAAGACCATGTAAAAAGTGATGGCATATTCTTATTGGGTGTTCGAAGAAAATTGAATTCCAATTTGCACCTTCAGTTTTGGAACCAGTTTACAGAAAACATCTCCAATACTTTGTTGCTGGAAACCCATTGGGTAAAACAAACTGCCTCTAAAGTACAGTGGGAATGGGCAACACAATTCATCAGGCAGGATGGTGTTGGTAATGGCGGAAATGAAGTAGCCAATCTTTCTTATTTCGACCGAAAAGGAAAATCATTTTCTTTTGGAACAAAATTATCGGCGAAAAAAAATCGAATCGAAACCCAATTGGCATACAATAGAATTACGAAAGCCGGAAAAGTGTTGCTTCCCAGAGAATGGGGCCGCGATCCTTATTTTACATTTATTTCCAGAGAGCGAAACGAAGGATTGGCAGATGTTCATGCGGTAACACTTAGATTTAATTATCAAGAAAAGAAAAACAGATTTAAACCGTCACTTGCTGTGGGTTATTATCAACTACCAGACGTTAAAAAATTCGAGTGGAACAAATATGGAATGCCTTCTTACATCCATGCAAACCTCGATTTGAGATATGCATTTTCGGGGTATCTTTCCGGACTCGATCTACAATGTTTGATCGTTGCGAAAAAAGGAGTTGGCGAAACATACAACATGCCTAAATATCAGTTTAATAAAGTGGATATGATACTCTATAATTTTGTCGTAAACTATAATTTTTAAAGATGGCTATCAGTCAAGGATTCGACAACATATTTGAGCCCGATTTGATTCGAGAAATCATGCAATTTGGCGAAATCAAATCGTTCTCTGAAGGAGAGTTGATTATGGATTATGGCAAGTACATCCGATTTATGCCATTGATTGTACACGGAACGATTAAAGTGTTGAAGAAAGATGAAATGGGAAAAGAGATCTTACTCTATTACCTATCTGCAAACGAGAGTTGTTCTATGGCATACAGCTGTTGCATGGAAGCGAAAAAAAGTGAAGTAAAAGCGATCGCAGAAGAGGATTCACAAATTATAGCTGTTCCGCATGTTAAACTGGATGAGTGGCTTTGTAAATATCCTTCTTGGAAAAACTACATTATGCGAAGTTTCAACGAGCGGTTTATGGAGTTACTCCGTTCCATAGAAAACATTGCCTTTCATAAGCTGGACGATAGATTACTGCATTATCTGAGAGAAAAGCAGAAACATACGGAGTCTGCTGTAATAAAGGCATCACACAATCAAATAGCTGACGAGCTTGCTACATCAAGAGTTGTAATATCTCGCTTGTTGAAACAACTTGAGAACGAGGGAAAAATCATTCTGTATCGTAACGAGTTGAAAATCATAAAGCCCATTTAATCATTCAAATGTCTGTTGTGAAAAAGAGTATCGCTTTTTTATGCATAACGCTGTTGCTGAATTTGACATCCAAAGCACAATTTTCTGTGCGCGAAGGAAAATGGAAAGGCAAAATGATGATGTATCAAGAATCTCAGTTGATGGATTCGGTTGATGTTGTGATGAGCATCACTTCCAAAATAAAAGACAGCGTGTGGCATTGGAAAACAGAATATTTATCGCCTAAAATGCCTGTTACCAAAGACTACATCCTTCGTGTGGCTGATAGAAAAAAAGGGAAGTTTATTACGGATGAAGGAGATGGGATTTTGCTTTCTGATTTCGGATTTGGGAACAAACTGTACAGTCAATTTACAACCGAAGGCATCATGCTAACCGCAACCTATGAGTGGCGAAATGATCTTCTGATTTTTGAAGTAACTTCCGGCAAGCTAGATACTTCCTCATCTTCAGAGGTTACATCGTATTCCATTAAACATGTTCAAAGAGGAGTTCTAATCAAAGAGTGAGGTTTGTTTACCCATTTTATACAATTCTCTTTCTGCTTTTTTCCAATAGGATGAAAAAGAGGGAAAATAACCATTTACTTCTGGAAACAGACTCAAAGGAATTTCTTCGGTTCCATTATAATCTTTAGTGGTAGGATGTTTTTTAAAAATGAATTTGGCATTAGTCCATTCTTTTTTTAATTCAGAAAATTCACAAACGCAAATTTTAATATTGGGAATAAACTTAGATTGATCTATGATGAATTGCATGACCCGTTCGCTGATGGGATGCTTCTCGAAGTGCGTGGGTTCAAGCAGCAATATCCTTTCTCCTGTTTCATTTTTATGCCATTCTGGATCCAAGTTGAAGCTGTTGTAAACAAATACTTTCCCCTCTACTTTTTGCTCCACGTTGCATTCGGATTTCGGCAAATTGGTATGTAAAACGGGGTCTTCTTTTTCCACCAAAGATTTTGGAATTTCCATATCAACCAATTCTTCGTACGATTTATCTAAAAAACTGTTTTTTTGATTGCTTCCTGTGTACTTGTTGATGTTATCTTGGTTGAAGTAGTATTTTTTTGAAGAGAAACTTCCTGCTACCCATTGCCAACTCAGAGCATTGCTTGCAGGATCTCCATCCAGCAAATGATAGTACATCCATTTCGAAGGATTATACCAATGCGCTTTACCAAAGTTGCAAACCAACGCAGCAAGATACATTCTGATGTGATTGTGTAAATATCCAGTTTCATAAAAATGACGAATGCTTGCGTCTATTTCAACAATTCCGGTTTGAGCATGTACGATGCTGCTTATGGAAGAATTATGCTTAACATCGCTTTGAATTTGTTTTAAATCTGTAAAAATCTCATCCCCTTTTGCTTCCCATACTTTTTGAAAATAATCTCGCCAAGCAAGTTCCTTGATGAAAGGGTAAGCATCTTTTGCTGAATATTTTTCCAACATTCTTTTTGCAATTGCATGTAAAGAAATGACGCCTCTCGAAATGTAAGGAGATAAATAAGAAACAGTCCCAGTTTTATAGTTTCTGGTTTTTCCATAACGTATAGGACTAAACGAATCAATTTCCCCAATAATGGTTTCGTATGATTTAACGATGAAGGGATTTGTTTTCATCGTTTAGAAATTTTATTCATGGAAATTGATTTTTGTCTGCTGCAATGAAACCGCATCACCTCCTCGCTCCGTAGCAAACGGTGTTTCGTTCCTCTACCCTTCATTCGCTTTCTCCACATGCGAAACGAAGAGGCTTTCATCTCTTTTCGCATCAACTCTATCACCTCTTTTTCTTTGAGTCCGAATTGCATTTCAATTGCTTCAAAAGGGGTACGATCTTCCCATGCCATTTCTATAATCCTGTCTGTGTCGATGGTTGACAATATATTCATGGTTTGCTTTTTTTATTTTCTCTTTTACAACGTTCACTGCAGTACAACACTTGGTCCCAATCTCTAGTCCATTTTTTTCGCCAGGCAAAAGGTTTATTACACACCAGACAAACTTTAGAAGGCAAATCAGATTTGCGAACCATTTTTGTCATATCGAAATGATTTTATGTTTGCTGAGTGTATGTAAACCCAGAGCTTCTCCATCATTCTCGTTCCGATACGCCACAACATCGCAAATAAAACATTCGTGATCTCCCCCAGGTACCACACTCATCACTTTAAGTTCTACATAAGCAAGCGCATCTTTTAAAACCGGAAAATTGTTCCAACGTTGTAGTTTATTTTGTTTTTCTAGTTTCGCAATTTTTTCTATTTTCTTACCGGATTGTTTTCCCAACAATCGAACCAAAGGATATTGATCATCAGAAAGCAGTTGCAACACAACATGCGGATTTTGTTTGATGTTTTCCAAGGTTTTTGTGCCTTCGTAAACCGCAACCATATACCTTTTGGGTTTCATGCTTACAGGCGTTACATAGCTTACAATGTTCATGTTGAATCCATTATCCCCCTTACTGCAAACGCTATAAATGGGTTGATTCGGACGGTTCCAAGGTTTTTTTCTTATTTCCATTTTGCCAACCAATTTTCTGCTGTTTCTAAATGTTGTTTCTGTTTCGCTGGATCCATCTTGTCGAAGGTTCTGATGAGCATACCCAATCTTGGATTCTGCAAGAAAAAGTTACGGTGCACATGCATAAATCTCCAGAATAAAGCGTCCCAAATTTTTTGCCAATCTCCTTTCGGATAATCACCCATTTTCATGATGTAATTGCTGCCACTGATATAAGGCTTCGTGGTTATGAGTCCTCCATCTGCAAACTGACTCATGCCATAAATGTTTGGCACCATCACCCAATCGTACGCATCTATGAAGAAAACCATAAACCATTCATACACTTCGTTTGGATCAAACTCACAAAGCAACATGAAATTTCCCAGCACCATCAGTCTTTCTATATGATGACAATAACCCGTCTCTTTGATTTTTTCTATCGTGATGTCTATAGGTGGTATTCCCGTATTTCCATCCCAAAAACATTTTGGTATTTTATTTTTGAAGTTCCAAAAGTTCGAATTCCGCTGTTTAACACCCTCTCTTAGATAAACAGCACGCATAAACTCGCGCCAACCCATAACCTGACGAATAAATCCTTCTAATGCATTTAGTGGAATTTCGTTTTTATCTGCAAATACAATCGCTTTCTCAACAATTTCTTTTGGATGAAGCAGACCAACGTTAAGCATTGGCGTTAGTATCGAATGGAACAGATAAGACTCTTTGTGAACAATTGCATCCTCAAATCTTCCAAAAGACGCAAAACGTTGAACAAAAAAATCTTGCAACCATATTTCTGATTCTTCTTTGTTAATGGGATAAATGAAAGGCGAAGCAACTCCTGGATTTTTTGAGAAATGTTTTTCTGAATATGCGATAGCTTCGATTGTGAAATCATTTTCCTCCATTTTTGGTAGAGACGGAATGGAAAAACCTTTGGGAACTCGTTCTCTGTTTTCAGCATCAAAACTCCACTTTCCCCCTATCGGCTTCAATTCTTTATCTACGAGAATTTGATGTGATTTTCTAAAATGAGTATAAAACGATGTTTGAAAATATTTGGGAGACGACTTAAAATAATCTTCAATGTTTTTTTGCGTGTTGATGAAATTCGGAGAATCATAAAGACGAATTTCTATAGATGCTTTTTGAGCGGCGGATAAAATTCTTTTTTTAAGCCAAAAATCCTCAGGGTCTGCGACATGGAGGATGTTCATCCCTTTATCTGCTAGATGCCCAATAAGCAAACGAACATCGGCAAGATCTGAGGATGAATCTATGTAGTGAACAAGGTGTTTGTTGGCATTCAACTGAGCTTCATAACTTTTCATGGAAGCCCGATGAAGAACGATTTTTTGCTTGTGAAAAGCGAACTGTCTAAAGAAAAGAGGGTCTTCAATTAGATACACCACTCTGTTTTCCGCAAGAACCGGATGATTTGTGAACAATTGATGGGGAAAAATCAAAGAAGCTTCCATGCCAATCAGAACAATTCTGAACCAAGATTGTTTTAAAATAAAAAACAATGGAAACAATAAAAGGGAAAAACGTATTGCTCATCGGAGCAACGGGTGGAATTGGAAGCAAAACCGCAAAATTGCTTGCTCAGTCTGGGGCAAATTTATTTCTAACAGGTAGAAATCCCGAAAAACTTAAGGCTATAGGATCGGAACTTAAACTAAATGACAATCAACTTTTCATTGGAGATGTCACAAAAGCCATGGAGGTTGAACAACTCAAAACACAGTATTTCCATTGTTACAACAGCATAGACGTTTTCATCAATGCATCTGGAATAGGGATTATCAAATCATCCGATCAGTTAACGGAGGAAGAGTTTTTAAAAACTCTGACCATTAACCTTTACGCGCCCTTTCTTTTGCTTAAAGCCTTTTTACCTGCGATGAAAGAAGTAAAAAGGGGGTTGATCATTCACATACCTGGTGTATTGGGCAAGGTTCCTATGTTAGGTGCGGCTGCTTATAGCGCGAGTAAGTACGGTCTGGTGGGAATGACGCAAAGCATAAGAGAAGAAATAAAAAGAACAGATATACGCTTTACCAATATTTTTATGGGAGGTGTCGACTCTGAGTTTTGGGACAATATTGATTTGAGGGTACAGCGCGACAAGATGATCACTACGGAGGAGGCTGCAAAAGCGATTTGGTTCCTATGTCAACAACCCGAGCATGGCGTAATCAGCGAAATGGTATTGCAACCCTTCAATCATCAAGCCATTTAATCGATATTTGAGTAAGAAAACTTGCAAAAACAAGACCATTAATCCTCTACGTAGAAATACGTAATTGCACTACGTGTATTTGGTTAAATAAATTGTCTTTCAGTACAATATATAAGCATAGCAGACATAACTGTTTAATTTCGCAGACGCTGTTCTTCAATTTCTCATTGAACAAAAAGAAGATGCTAAAAGCGGATAAGTACATATGAAATGTTTCAATATAAGTTACGAGAATGGGAAGTGGAGTGAACTTGAAAATCTTCCAAATGAATCTACCACAAATGAGTTTATACTCATTTTTGCTTCTCGTGATTTACTCGAGCAAGCCGAATGGTTAAAACCATTGAAAGCACGGTTTCCCAATACACCTTTGGTTTATTGTTCTACTGCCGGAGAAATCAACCGAAACTTAATCAATGACAATACTGCACAATGTAGTTTGCTTCAATTCGACGCAACCCAAGTGAAGTTCAATATTGGAAATTTGAGTGATTACGCCAACAGTTTTGAATTGGGTAAAGCGATGGCAAAAAAAATAGATACAACACACTTAAAACACGTGCTCATTTTTGTAGATGGCCAATTGATAAATGGAGATGATTTATTGAGTGGAATACAAGTTGAAACCCAAAAAGAGGTTTTGATATCTGGAGGTGTGGCTGGCGATGGTTCTCGTTTTTCGAAAACATTGGTTGGGTTGAACGAAGATTTGAAACCTGGAAATGTAGTATTGATCGCATTGTATGGAGATAAAGTTCGAGTAGGAACAGCTTATCAGGGGGGATGGGATATTTTTGGAGTGGAAAAAATGATCACAAAATCGGAGGGCAATGTACTTCATGAAATAGATCATGAAAATGCACTTGATTTATATAAAAAATACCTAGGACAGTATGCAGAAGAGCTACCAGGGTCCGCATTATTATTTCCGATTTCAATTAAATCTCAGGATAGCGACAGTTATATCGTTCGTACCATTTTATCGATTGATGAAAAAAACAAAACGATGACGTTTGCTGGTAATGTGCCAGAAGGGTCTAACATCAGATTCATGAAGTCAAGCGTGGATAGACTCATTCAGGCGGCATCAGATGCGGGTTCTGAGGCAATAAAACAAATAACCGAGGAAAAAACCGATGCGCAATTTGCGTTGTTGGTTAGCTGTGTCGGCAGAAAGTTAGCCATGGGTAGTCGTGCCGAAGAAGAAGTAGAGGCAGCTTTAGAGCAACTTCCAGCCAACATTCAAATCGCTGGATTTTTCTCATACGGAGAGATTGCACCAAATAAAAACAACAGAATAAATTATCTTCACAACCAAACCATGACCATCACCACTATTGGCGAACTACCCTGATATCATGTATCATCAACTCCTTCAAAGACAAATCAATAAATACCTCGATCAATCGAGGTTGGAGAATCAGGATTTACAGGATTTGCTCCGTGCCATAAATGAATCATATAAAAACAACGACCGCGATAAACAGCTGGGAGAACACCTTTTCAATATCAACGAAGAGGAATATAAAAAGCTCAATCAAAAACTCACCCAACTTTTCGAATCACTCGAACAGCAAGTAAAAGATAGAACGGCAGAAATTGAAGACATCGCTCAGTTTCCATTAGAAAATCCAAACCCCATTTTCAGAACCAATCTAGATGGAAATATCTTGTTTCTAAATCCTGTGGGTCAGCAAATTAAAGAGGTTGTATTCGAAGGAAAGAAACAAAAATTAACAACGTTCTTTAAAAATTTCATTCCTAACATAGAAGAAAACGGATCTGTAGACTTAACCTGTGGCGAAAAAGATTATATATTTTATTTCAAGAAAATTGAGGCGAAAAAATATGTAAATCTCTATGCGGCGGATGTAACAGAAAAAAGAAAAATCAGACGAAAAGCAGAAGAGAATTTCGGCAGATTGATGAACTTTCTAGAATCTACCGAAGATGCACACTTCATTGTATACAACAACAACTGTGAAAAAAATCTTATTTCCAGTAAATGGAAAAATTATTTTGGATTTGACCCCGAAAACGAAAAAGATATTTTCGCAAAGAAAAGCAATCGGGTAGTTAGCGAAGATCCGAAAATACATCTCAAGAAATTGAAGATGATGAAACCAGGAGACAGACTCTCAATCAGGTATCAGATTGTTAATCCGGAAACAGGAGAAAAATTTTGGCTGAGTGAATCGCTTTACAAACAAAGAGATCTTTCATTAAATGATGATTACATCAGTGGAAGAATCACCAACATAACAAGGGAACATTTGTATGCCATGCAAATGCAGGAAACCGAATCCAGGTTCCAAACCATAATGGACGCTGCCCCAGTCATGGTGTGGGTTTCAGACAAAAACAACATTGTTTCATATACCAACATGGAGATGAAAAAATTCCTAGGGTATGAAATGGAGAAATTCAAAGACAATAAAAAATTCATCCCTAAAGTACATCCCGAAGACAGAAAAAAAGCAATTGAAGAATGGGGCGAACAAATTGGCAAACAAAAGTCCGCATCAACCTCTTTTCGACTGAAAGATGTAAATGGGAAATATCATTACATCACAGAAAAAGCCATACCTAGGTATTACCCAGATGGAAGCTTTGCTGGGTACATTGGAGCCTATTTCGACCTAACCAAAGAAACAGAATATCAGGAATCATTAAGCAGAGAAAAAGAAAAGCTAGAAATGATTACCCGTAACTCTCCGGATATCGTTTTGTTGACCAACGAAAAAGGAATCATCGAATATGTATCCCCCAACGTAAAAAGAACATTGGGTTTTTCTCATGCTTATTTATCCGGAAAATCACTTAACTTGTTTTTATGCAAAGAATGCAAAGAGGGGTTAGAAAAAATGAATTGGTTTGCTTTGATGGCAGAAGGAGACCGAACTTTTGAATATCGGATGCGATGCAAAAACGGCAAATTGATTTGGGTTGAATCAAGCATTCGAAAAATCGACCAGCATGACGGAAAACATTACAAACTCCTCATGCATAACCGCGACATCACCAGAATTAAAATGGCAGAGGCTGTTTTAGTTGAAAATGAAAAGAAATATCGTGGACTTTTCGAAAGCATGACATTGAGTGTAATTGAGATGGACACAAACCAGAAGATACAGTGGGTAAATCGTTCCTTCGAAAAAATGAGCGGATACAGTCTTAATTATTTGAAAGATAAAAACGCAGGAGCGCTGTTTCTGAAGGATGAGCAAACGCGTAGAAAAATGCGGAAAAAAATCATGCTCAGTTTACAAGGGCAAGAAGCAATCCACGATCTTGAAATTCAGAATAAAAAGAAAGAAACATTACAAACCATCTTCAGTACAACACCCGTTTATGACACAAAGGGGAAGGTAAAATCATTGGTAAGTATATTGTGGGATGTTACGGAAATGCGAAGACTCGAGCAGGCCATCATAGAAGAGAAGGCAGGAAGGCAAAAAGACATCATGAAAGCAAGCATCGTAGCCGAAGAACTGCAGAGAGAACTTCTGGGAAGAGAGCTACATGACGGAGTAGGACATCAGCTGGCATATACCAGTCTTTTCCTTCAAATGGCAAAAGAACAAAAAAACATAGATGCCTCTTTTATGGGTAAAGTAAGAGATCAGGTGGAGCTTGCATTACAAGAGGTGAAACGAATTTCTGTTAGTCTGGTACCACTTGCGCTTTCTGATCTAGGATTAAAAGAGGCAATAATAGAATTGGTACATACCAACATCACTTCGAAAAACATCAAGTTTACCTTAATTTACAGAGAAGATACCATGGACAACATCGAATGGGATGTTCAACGAAACATCTTCCGCATCATTCAAGAGCTTGTATTTAATACCATTAAACACGCAAAAGCAACAGAAATCAAACTTACCTTCAAAAAAACAAAAACACAATTACTAATCCAATATTCTAATAACGGGCAGCATTTCGACGTTAAAAAAGCAAAACAAGGCGTTGGACTCAACAGCATTGCAAATCGAGCCAACTTCTACGACGGAACCACATCGTTTCATTCAGAAAAAAGAATGGGTTCAACCTTCAACATCGAAATGCCCCTGCAAAAAATCATGAACCATGAATAAAAAAATCACCATCATTATTTTTGACGATCACAACCTTGTTGCTGAAATGTGGTCCGACCTGATCAACTCAGATGAACGATTCTCAGTGATTGGTATTAGCAACGATACCACCGAAAAATCGCTAGAAATGGTCAAAAACCAAAGGCCAGATGTGGTTATAATGGACATCAACATTCAACCCCTTTCTGGCATTGATGCTACCAAACTCGTAAAAAAGTACTCTCCCGGAACAAAGATTATCGGAGTATCTATGCACAACCAACCCTCTTTTGCCAAAAGAATGCTCAAAAACGGAGCATTGGGTTATGTTACCAAAAGCAGCCAAAAATCAGAAATGTTCGAGGCCCTGCTTTCTGTGAACGACAACAAGGTTTTTGTATGCAAAGAAATACAAGAAAACCTTTCTAAACAGGTGTTCGAAGACGATGATACACCAGATTTAAGCAAGCTTTCTGAAAGAGAAGTAGACATCCTTAAAGAAATCAAAGAGGGACTTTCCTCTAAAGAAATTGCCGAAAAACTGTTCTTGTCTGTGAGAACTGTGGAAGTTCATCGCTCCAACATCCTAAAAAAATTAAATCTAAAGAATACAGCATCTCTATTGAAGTTTGTTCATAATTCTTCTCTAGATATCTGACAATCAATATTTTGCTTAGTAATGCCCCTTTCAAAGGGGCATTTTACGTATATGTACATAGGCCATAACCCGAAAAAATACCTGATTTAAAAAAGGGTTTGGCACGATACTTGTCATATGGTTGGTAATCCAGTAGTTTTATATCCGTAATCATCCAGTATCCCTAACCAACGATCCTAATCCTATTAAAAACCAAAACAGGTATTTTACCTATCCTATCCTATATGAAAAACAAGGCTTCTGTATCCTAAGAAAAAGCACAAAATCGTACACACTGAAGCCAAAATAATCAGCCCCGGAACAACGTTTCGGGGTTTTTTAATGCTTTTTTTCGAATGAAACGTCTGCCAAACATCCTATTCCATCCTGTAATTCAATCCGATACAGAGAAAAAGGAGATAAATCATTGACCGTGATGCTTACTTTTGTCCGAAAACCACCATCAGCCGATGTCTACTATAAAAAACATCATTTTTGATTTCGGGGCCGTGCTTTACGATATCGATTTTTTAAGAATGACAAGCGCATTCGAGAAAATAGGCATTCCCAACTTCGATCGTCAATATGCCCAGTCGCAGGCATCCGAGCTTTTCTGTTTATTGGAAAAAGGGCAAATGGATGCGCAGGTCTTTTTCGGCGAAATCCAAAAACAAGCCAATAATAACATCACCATACATCAAGTGGAAGAAGCCTGGAATGCCATCTTGTTGGACTATAGAAAAGAGTCCATTCAATGGCTATTGCGAAATCAATCTAATTACAGATACTTCTTGTTAAGCAATACCAATATCATTCATTATCAATATTTTAGCAAGCAATTTCGCGATCAATTTTCTGGAATTTCGCTGGAATCGTTGTTCGAAAAAGCGTTTTATTCCTTCGAGATTGGCATGAGAAAACCAGATTCAGAAATATTTCAATTCGTTTTAAGTGAAGCGAAACTCATTCCACAAGAAACCCTATTTGTCGACGACACTTCGATTCACATAGAAACGGCTATGACTCTTGGCTTTCAATGCCACCATCTTTTACCCAACGAACGCATAGAAACATTGGGAAAGTTTTAAAACATGCAACGGAATTCTTGTGAAAGTTTGCGTTAATTTTGCAACATGCAACTCCTCAGACTCATTGCAGAACTTTTTGTAATCTATCTTTTATATAAGCTGGTTTTCGATTTCATTCTGCCTATTTATCAGGCTTCCAAGCAGATGAATCGCAAAATGAAAGACTTTCAAGAAAAGACAAATGTCAGTCGGAGCAATGAAACCGGGAATGATTTTCAGGTTAAGCAGAAACCCCCGACAGATCCTAAAGAGTACATAGATTTTGAAGAAATCAAGTAATTAAGGCAATTCCAATGCCTGGTTTTATTAAAAATCAGTATAGAACACCGAAAAACTTTGGCAGTTCCCCAATACAAGCCTATATTTGCGTAGAAATAAGGAATGAGGAAGGGAACGGGGTCGTTCCCTTCTTTTTTTACCGGTATATATGAATACAACAACGCACATAGAACAAATAAAAGCATTACTGGAGCCATTGCTGGAATCAGACATGTTTCTGGTAGACATTAGAATTAAGCCTACCAACAATTTTAAAATCTATCTCGATGCAGACAATGGGTTGGGCATTGAAAGGTGTATCAAAATAAACCGCGCGCTTTACAAACAAATTGAAGAAGCGGCATGGTATCCCGATGGTGATTTCTCGCTTGAGGTATCTAGTCCAGGTGTGGATGAACCCTTGAAATTGTTGAGACAATATCATAAAAACGTAGGCAGACAGGTAGAAGTAACCTTGTTGGATGCAAGCACGAAGCTAGGCACCATGACTGCCGCAACAGACGAACAAATAACCTTGGTATATACAGAAGGAAAAGGAAAAAAAGCGGTGGAAACCACCATTGAAATTCCTTTCACCGAAATCAAACAAACCAAAGTACAGATCAAATTTTAATCACAAAAACCCCTTCCGGCGGGGAGCAGAGCAAAAGGAGTCGGACATCAATATGGCAAGCATTAACTTGATCGAATCGTTTCAGTTTTTTAAATATGCCGAAGGAATCGACCGCCCTACCCTTATGAAAGTAATGGAAGATGTGTTTAAAACCCTGATACGTAAAAAATACGGTAGCGACGACAACTTCGACGTAATTGTGAACGACCAAAAAGGAGATCTCGAAATCTTTCGCAGAAGAACCATCGTAGACGACGATGATCTATATAACACCTTAACGGAGATCGAATACAAAGATGCCATTCTCATTGAACCTGATTATCAGGTGGGTGAAGAGTTGTACGAAGAAGTAGACATTCAAAAAGAATTTGGTCGTCGTGCGATTCTTGCTGGTAAGCAAACACTTGCCGCTCGTATCAACGACCTCAAGAAAAATGTATTGATCAAAAAATATGAAGATCGCATTGGTGACATCGTGAGCGGAGAGATCTATCAGGTTTGGAAAAAAGAAGTATTGATTTTGGATGAAGATGGAAATGAAATGCTTTTACCGAAATCAGAGCAAATACCAAGTGATTTCTTCAAGAAAGGAGAATCGGTTCGTGCCGTTGTGAAAAAAGTAGAATTGAAAAACAATCAGGCAGTAATTATACTTTCTCGTACAAGTCCTGTTTTCCTTGAAAAACTACTGGAAATCGAAGTTCCAGAGATTTTCGACGGACTGATTGTGGTGAAAAAGATTGTTCGTGATCCAGGAGAAAGAGCCAAGGTTGCCGTTGAAAGTTACGATGATCGTATCGATCCAGTAGGTGCTTGTGTGGGTATGAAAGGTAGTCGTATACACGGTATCGTTAGAGAACTTAAAAATGAAAATATCGACGTAATCAACTGGACAAGCAATACACAACTTTTGATTCAGCGTTCACTTACGCCTGCCAAAATCACCAGCATCGATATGGATACAGATAAGAAACATGCGAATGTTTTCTTAAAGCCAGATCAGGTTTCTTTGGCCATAGGAAGAAGAGGAGTAAACATCAAATTGGCTTGCGAGCTAACTGGATTTGAAATTGATGTGTTCCGCGACAACGAAGGCGAAGAAGATGGTTATGATATCGATCTAGAAGAATTCAGTGACGAGATCGAAGCTTGGATCATCGACGAATTGAAGCGCGTAGGTTGTGATACCGCACGCTCCGTATTGGACCTCACAGCCGATGAACTAGAACGTAGAACCGACCTCGAGAAAGAAACCATCGCAGACATCCGCAGGATTTTGCAAGAAGAATTTGAACGTGAATAATCCCGTTCAACAACCAGAAAATAAAAGTAAAGCGTAAAGCAAGCGACAGCTAGATTGTCGCATCAAATACAAGCATGTCAGAAGTAAATACACCCCGTTTAATGGCGGCTGCCAAAGAGTTCAATATCGGAACAAACACCCTTATTGAATTCCTGGCATCAAAGAATTTCAATGCCGATGAGCTTAAGCCATCGACCAAGCTCTCAGCGGAGATGTATCAAGTGCTGCAAGCGGAATTCCAGCAAGATAAAGCTGCCAAACAAAAAGCAGAACAAGTAGATCTGCCTAAAGGCGCATCAGCAGAAGCAAAGAAAAAGAAAGACGAAGAGGATTTATCTTTCAAAAAGAAAGAAGAAAAAGCGAAAGCACCAGAACCTGCTCCAGTGGCCCCTCCTGTTCCGGAAGTGGTTGAAGAAATCATTGTTCCTGAGCCAGAGCCAGTTGTAGTTGTTGTTCCAGAAGAAAAACCAGTCGTAGAAACAACGATAATCGAAAATATCGCTGCTCCAGAAATGACAGGTCCGAAAATTTTGGATAAAATTGATTTGGACAGCATCGACTCTTCAACCAGACCGAAAAAAGGTAAAAAAGCAGAAGAAGCGCCAAAAAAAGAAGTAGAAGTAAAGGCACCAAAAGCGCCAGAGCCAGTTTTTGTTCCAAAACCAGTGGTTCCTGAAAAAACGGCACCAGTGGTAGTGGTTCCTGCAACACCTGCAGCGCCGATTATCGAAAACATTCAGGCTGATAAACTTACCGGTCCTAAAATTCTAGGAAAAATAACATTGCCTGTTGATGATACTCGTGCGCGCATCGAAGAAGAGAAGCAAAAAAGAAAACGTATACCCATACAAAAAAGACCGGGTACAGATACTGGAACGGGAATGAGTCGTGGAGCTAAAGCCATTCCGGACAGCAGAGGTGGTGGAAGACAAAACGATCCAAGAGGCGGCGGAAATCGTCCAGGTGGCGGAGGACAAGGCGCGCCAAAACGTCAAGAAGATAAAATAATTGACGCAAAAGAAATTCAAGAAAAACTCAAACAAACCCAAGCCAAACTAGCTGGTGCAGGAGGTAGAGGAAAAAGCTTAAAAGCAAAATACCGCAAAGCCAAGCGCGAAGAAATGGCCGATCAATTGGGCGATGGCGAACAAACCAACCGCTTACAAGTTACAGAATTCATTTCGGTGAGTGAACTCGCCGGCTTGATGGATGTAAGTTTTGCCGATATCATCAGCAAATGTATGAGTCTCGGTATCATGGTTTCGATCAATCAGCGACTCGAAGCAGACGTAATCGAACTCGTAGCCAGTGAATTCAACTACGAAGTAGAATTTATAGGGGTAGACGATGCCGCAGAACTAGAAGTAGAAGAAGAAGAAGATGCACCAGAAGACATGAAACCTCGTCCGCCAATCGTTACGATCATGGGACACGTAGATCATGGTAAAACATCTTTACTGGATTATATCAGACAAACCAATGTAATTGCCGGAGAGGCAGGGGGAATTACCCAGCATATCGGGGCATACGAAGTAACATTGCCAGACGGAAGAGCAATCACCTTCTTAGATACACCAGGTCACGAAGCGTTTACGGCTATGCGTGCCCGTGGTGCTAAAGTAACGGATATCGCGGTTATTGTGGTTGCAGCAGATGATGCCGTGATGCCACAAACCAAAGAAGCGATTTCTCACGCACAGGCAGCAAGCGTTCCGATGATTTTCGCGTTGAATAAAGTGGATAAAGACGGAGCAAATCCAGAAAAAATCAAAGAACAATTGGCCGGAATGAACATCCTTGTTGAAAGCTGGGGTGGTAAGTTCCAAAGCCAGGAAATAAGTGCCAAAAAAGGAATGAACATCGACTTGTTGATGGAAAAAATTCTTCTGGAAACAGACATGCTCGAATTGAAATCCAATCCAAACAAGCAAGCTTCCGGTACCATCATCGAGGCCTCTCTTGATAAAGGAAGAGGATATGTTGCAACCATTCTTGTACAAAATGGAACCTTAAACCAAGGAGATATGATTGTATCCGGACAATACTTCGGAAAGATCAAAGCCATGTACAACGAAAGAAACCAACGTGTCGAAACGGCTCCTCCATCTACACCGGTATTGATCCTTGGATTAAATGGTGCGCCACAGGCCGGTGAAACCTTCAAGGTATTTGAAGATGAAGCCGATGCAAGAGAAACGGCATACAAACGCGGTCAAATTCTCCGTGAACAAGGAATGAGAGCCAAGAAACACATCACGCTCGATGAAATCGGTCGTAGACTTGCGCTTGGAAACTTTAAAGAACTTAACGTCATCATCAAAGGTGATGTGGATGGTTCGGTTGAAGCCCTTAGTGACTCATTGCAAAAATTAAGTACGCAAGAAATTGTGGTGAAGGTGATTCACAAAGCGGTGGGTGCGATTACAGAAAGTGATGTTACCCTCGCAAATGCATCAGATGCCATCATCATCGGATTTAACGTTCGTCCTTCTCTACAAGCAGCTCGTCTTGCAGAAAACGAATCTATACAGATCAAACTTTACTCTATCATCTACAATGCCATCGAAGAAATTCGAAGTGCAATGGAAGGTATGCTTGAACCATCTGTAGAAGAGAAAATACTCGCTAACGTCGAAATCAGAGAAACATACAAATTCGATAAAGCCACTGTTGCAGGTTGTCAGGTACTTGATGGAAAGATTGCCAGAAACAACAGAATCCGACTCGTACGTGATGGCATCGTAATCTTTACCGGAGAGCTGGGAAGTTTGAAACGCTTCCGTGATGATGCAAAAGAAGTAACGACAGGTATGGAGTGTGGATTGGTAATCAGAAACTATAACGACCTTAAAATTGGCGATATCGTAGAAGCATTTGAAGAAGTTGAAGTAAAGAGAAAGTTGTAATGGGAGAATCCGTTCATTTTCGAATTCGCTGATATAAATTAAGTGTGAACATGATTAAGGACTGCAGATTGGATGTAGAGACTCCGATATTTGTCTTCACAACTTTTTGTTAATTGAAACCCAACGAAACGAAAGGACAACAGCAGCGCGTAAATTCGTTTGCGATTGTCAAGGTCCTGATTAAAACAAAACATGAAAAAAAAGATTGTCATTTCGGCACTGTTCCTTTTGGGTTTTTCCGCAGCCCTTTTTGCACAGCCCAATAAAGTACTGGCAGACAAAATCATCGCCGTAGTAGGGAATAAAGTTATTTTGAGAAGTGATATTGAAAACAGCATTTTAGACATGCAACGGCAGGGTATGGAAATTCCTGCTGATGCAAGATGCCTTACACTGGAACAATCATTGGGAATAAAATCTTTGGTGCTTCAGGCAGAAAAAGATTCTTTACCCATTACAGACGAAGAGATAGAAGCAGAAATCGACAACCAAATTCGATTTTTTATCAGTCAGTATGGTTCTAAAGATGAAGTAGAAAGAATAGCCGGAAAATCTCTTTATCAATTGAAAGAAGATTTTAAAGACAGTTTCCGTGAGCGGAAATTGGCAACTGCAATGCGAAATAAAATTGTGGAGAGCATTAAAATCACACCCAACGAAGTAAAAAATTATTTCGACCGAATTCCGAAAGATAGCTTGCCTTTTTATGAAACCGAAGTTGAGGTAGGTCAGATTGTTATTTATCCAAAAGCCAGCAAAGATGCAGAGGAATACTGCATAGAACAACTGAACGATTACAAAAGACAGATCGAATCGGGAAAGAAAGATTTCGGGACTGTGTCGTCTGTTTATTCAGAAGATCCGGGAAGTAAAGAAAGAGGCGGTTTATATGAAATCAACAGAAATCAAAAAGACATGGATGGTGTGTGGATGGCAAAAGCATTTACACTAAAAGAGGGACAGATTTCGAGTCCGTTCAAAACCAGATTCGGTTATCACATCATACAATTGGTGAGTAGAATGGGAGACGATGCGGTGGTAAGGCATATCTTAAAAATACCACAAGTTACTCAGGTGGAATTGAAAGAAGGATTTCAGAAATTGGATTCGGTGAGGTCCAAATTAATTGCAGGAACAATCGATTTTGGAACTGCTGTTTCTAAGTATAGTGATGATGAAGGAAGTAAATTCACAGCTGGAATGATCCAAGGAAAAGATGGCGGATTTCTTACCATCGATCAATTGGATAAAGACCTTGTAGTTAAATTAAGAGACCTTTCTGTTGGTGCATTTTCGCAACCCGTAGAATACAACGATGAAAGAGGTAAAAAAGGAATGCGCATCATTTGGTTGAAATCAAAATCAACACCCCATCGCGAAAATTTGAAAGACGATTATAATAAAGTGTCACAACGCGCTTTGGAAGAGAAAAAAGAAAACGCGTTGGAGAAATGGTTTACTCAAAAAATCAAAGGCTACTACATCACCATCGACGAAGAGTATAAAGATTGCAGCGTGCTCAAAAAATGGTACGAAGCAGCTACTAAATAACGGAAATACATAGACGAAGATTTAGCGAATTCGATTTATCATTCCAACAACAACTTACAGACCTTGATAGAAAAGAAAAAAGCGGTCTTACACGAAGAGAATGCAATCTTAGTAGGATTGATACAGAAAGAGCAGACTGAACAGATGGTAAACGAATATCTGGACGAGCTATCTTTTCTGGCAGAAACCGCAGGTGCTAAAACGGTCAAAAGATTCACACAAAAACTACTTCACCCCGACAGTAAAACCTTTTTAGGAAAAGGAAAACTCGAGCAAATTCGAGATTATATCTTGATGAAGGGGAATATAGACCTTGTCATTTTTGATGATGAACTCAGCGGTGCACAGCTCATCAACATTGAAAAAGTGTTGAACATAAAAATCATCGATAGAAGTGATTTGATACTCGATATTTTTGCATCAAGAGCCAAAACGGCTCAGGCTAAAACGCAGGTAGAGCTTGCCCAGTATCAATATATTCTACCTCGTTTGAAAGGAATGTGGAAACATTTGGAAAGACAAGGTGGAGGTGTTGGAACCAGGGGTCCGGGTGAAACGGAAATTGAAACAGACAGAAGGATAGTTAAAGATAAGATTGCCTTATTGAGGAGGAGATTGACGGAAATAGACAGACAATCCTTTACGCAGCGAAAAGAGAGAGGCGAGTTCATACGTGTGGCGCTTGTGGGTTATACGAATGTTGGTAAATCGACCTTGATGAATGTGATGGCTAAGAGTGAGGTTTTTGCCGAGAACAAGTTATTTGCAACCTTAGACACAACAACCAGAAAAGTAGTCTTTGAGCTTACGCCATTTCTTTTAAGCGATACGGTTGGATTCATTCGCAAGTTGCCCCATCATTTGGTAGAGAGCTTTAAAAGCACCTTGGACGAAGTAAGAGAATCCGATGTGTTACTGCATGTGGTTGACATCTCGCATCCACAATATGAAGATCAATACAAAGTGGTAAACAAAACCCTTGCTGATCTTGGCGCTCAAGACAAGCCCATCATTACGATCTTCAACAAGATGGATAAATATGAAGCGAATACATTCGATGAGTGGTTGGAAGATTCCGTTAAAGAAGAACTACTGCGAGATTTGAAAGAAAGATGGAGCAATGAGACGGGAGGCAATGTGGTATTTATTTCGGCAACAGAGCGAAGAAATTTAGATGCGTTGAGACAAACCATTTTGAATAAAGTGAGAGAGATGTATCAGATTCGTTATCCGTATAGGGCGGAGTTTTTTTATTGAGCTTAAAAACGTTCAAATGGTTTCAAGGGTATCAGAGGTTCAACAGGATTAAATGAAAGTAATGTATAACCTTATAATCTTTAAAATGAATGAAGGTGAAACTTGAACTATATTAAACTTCTTGAACTCATTAAACCTTTGAAACCTCTGTTTGCAAACCCCAAACGACAAACACCAACCCCCAACCCATGAATTGGTACAAAATAGCGGAAAGCAGAGCGGAGTTATTCGGAGCTGGGGGAGATATGGCGGAAGTGAATGTGGATGATAAAACGATTTTGGTGGTTCGTGTTGCTGATGGGATGTATGCTTGCGCTTCGAAATGTCCGCATGCCGGAGCTAGGATGAAAGATGGTTATGTTGATGTGCAGGGAAATTTGGTTTGTCCTTTACATCGATATAGATTCGATCCCAGAACGGGAAGAAACGTGAGTG
>JBDLUO010000155.1:0-7742 GCA_039805285.1 Bacteroidota bacterium | reverse complement strand
AAAAATCAAATCAATTTGCTTCTTTTTCAATAGCGAGCTGTCCGCAAAAAAGGTATGATGATAATACAAGATGCCTGTGTCTACCCATTGCAACTGCTTTTCATTGTTTCCAAAAAAAGGATCCTCAATTATGCCATTGATCATCAAATCCGTATAAATACTTCCAGGAACATAAGCATGAAGCATTTTTGGATTATCCAGCGTGGATTGATAATTGTGTTTTGGTTTTTTGGAACTCGGATTGGTCAGTATCCAATCACTCAATTCTTTTTTTATAGACTGTGTAAATGAAATTTTAGTTTGGATGATGCATAGCAATAAAAGCATCACGTTTCTTATTTGCATATTTTTTGTCTAAGTTTTATTCTCCTACATGAATGAAATGCATCCGTTTTCAAAAAAGGATTAAAGCATACGTATTTGCGCTACGATTTTTTCTACTTCAATTTGATCGAGCATCACCTGATCGAGTGATTCATTCATTTTTGGAGCAATGAATTTCATCGAAGTTTTTATTTTGGTTCTTGCAGAGCTGTGAATTTCGGAGACGCCTGTATTTTGAATCAGTTCATTCACATTGTCTGATCTTACGCCACTCCCTGGCATAATGATGATGCGGTTGTCCGCTTTTTTTACAAGCGAGGCAATCAATTCTTGTCCTTCAATTGCAGTAGGGCATTGTCCGCTGGTTAATATTCTTTCGCAGCCAGAATGAATGATGTCTTCCATGGCTTTAAAGGGGTCATTGGTTCTGTCGAAGGCTCGGTGAAAAGTTACACTCATAGGGTAGGCGAGTTTAACCAGTATTTGGGTTCTTTCTACATCAACATCTCCGTTTTCTGTTAGCATGCCAGTTGCTATTCCATCACATCCCAATTTTTTACACCATTCAACATCATATTGCATGGCTTGAAACTCGTCTTCTGTATACAAAAAATCACCACCGCGTGGTCTGATGATAGGGAACAAATCGATATTAGTTTTGGATCTTGCTTGTTTGATGAAGCCGTATGATGGAGTGGTTCCGCCTTCTCCGGGATTATCACAGAGCTCTATGCGATTGGCACCTGCTTGTTCTGCTATGACACAGCTTTCTATATTAAAGGCGATTACTTCCAGTTGGATATTCATATCAAATCAAAAATTTAGCAGGATGAATTTTGTTTTCTACATTCGATTTTACACTAAATACGAATCCTTTTTGAATGGCATAAGCCCCAGTTTCTCCTTTTTTATTGATGGCCAGAAATCCAACCTGCAGGGTTGCGGCTTTCTTCGGGTCTCTGTGCACGATGCGTTCGCATGCTTTCTTACAAGCCATTTCGGGAGAAAATCCTTGTCTCATCAATTCAACAACGGTATGTGTACCACAAATGCGAATTACTTCTTCACCAACGCCACTGCTGGTAGCTGCACCTACTTCATTGTCTACAAATAATCCTGCACCAATGATTGGAGAATCGCCCGCACGTCCGTGAATTTTAAATGCCATTCCACTTGTGGTTACAGCGCCTGAGAGATTCCCTTGCTGATCCAATGCAAGAAGTCCCATGGTATCGTGATTGGGCGTTCCATCCTCAAAAAAAGGAGGTGCAAATGGACCATTGCCTTTTTTATTTTCAATATTGATTTCTGGTTTGTATTGAGACTTCTCGAGCCAATTATCGTATGCTTTTTTTCCGGATTCTGAAAGGGTGTCACTTTCTAATGGGAATCCATTTTGGACTGCAAATTTTTGAGCCCCATCGCCTACGAGTAAAACATGAGGTGTACTTTCCATCACCTTACGCGCTACGGAAATAGGATGTTTGATTCTTTCTAATCCAGCGACTGCTCCACAATTTGATTTCTCGTCCATGATGCATGCATCCAAGGTTACAATCCCGTCACGGTCCGGATATCCACCGAGTCCAACACAACAATCTATTTTATTTTCAATATGCATTGCCCCTGCTTCTACGGCATCAAGCGCAGATCCGCCTTTTTCTAAGACCTTCCATGCCTCCGCGTTAACCGGCATTCCGCTATCCCAGGTAGATATTACTATGGGTTTTTGAACTCCGACAGACCACTTTGGAATCTGAAATGATCCAATACCCAGCGCACTTAATTTTAGGAAACTTCTCCTTTGCATATCACGATTTTTATTTTTAATGCATTTTGTTGATTTCAAGGTAATTTAAATTTTTCAAAAACAGGTTGGAACTTGATTTCGGACATTCAAAATCAAGGGAGGATTAGCTTAAAACGAGTATATTCTTTCGTACATTGCAGCATATAGAAAAGAACAACTTTTATTTCTATTTCTCGTTCATGAAGAAGAAAAAATCAACCAAGGTTTCGCCCAACGCCCAAATCAAAGTTTTGAAGGGCAGACTTGATATCAGCAGAAGTGGTATGGGATTTGTAATTGTAGAAGAACTTCAAAAAGACATCTTGGTTAAACCAAACGATTTCGGCAAAGCCATGCACGGAGATATTGTTAGGGTTCAAATTGCGAAAGGTGGTGGATTGAACAGAAGAGTAGAGGGTAAGATTGTTGATGTGGCAGAGCGCAAACAAACCAGATTCACAGGAGACATTCATATCTCTCGCGACATTGCTTTTTTTGAACCATCAGGCAACAAACCCATTCCCGATTTTTTTATTCCCAATGATCAATTAAATGGGGCAGGAAATGGGGATCGAGTAATTGTGAAATTGATAAGATGGGATGCAAACGACAGAAAGCCAATCGGAAGGGTAGAGTCCGTTATTTCAGCGAAAGATGAAGCCGATATGGCCATGAAGGAACTGCTTATTGAAAATGGTTTTGCGCTGGAATTTGAAGAGCTGGTTCTTCAGGAAATGAATGAGTTAAACGAACGCATTACAAAAGAAGAGCTAGATCGCAGAAAAGATTTTAGGGATGTGTTGACCTTTACCATTGATCCAATTGATGCAAGGGATTTTGATGATGCACTCTCCATTCGTGAATTGGAAAACGATGTTTTTGAAATTGGAGTTCACATCGCTGATGTAAGTCATTTTGTGAAACCTCAGTCTTTACTAAATCAGGAAGCATATCAAAGAGCAACCAGTGTTTACTTGCCAGACAGAGTGAATCCGATGCTCCCCGAAAAAATATCCAATGAACTTTGTTCGCTCAGGCCACATGAAGATAAATTTACTTTTTCTTGTGTTTTTGAAATTGAACGAAGTGGGAAAATAAAAAAACATTGGATCGGCAGAACGCTGATACACAGCAATCATCGATTCACCTACGAAGATGTTCAAACCATTATTGAAACAAAATCAGGATTATATAGCGAGGAGTTATTGCTTCTCAATCAGCTTGCTCAAACTTACAGAAAAGACAGGTTTGATCATGGCGCGATAAACTTTTCGTCTACAGAAGTTAGATTTAAACTGGATGAAGATGGAAAGCCAATCGGCATCATTGTTAAGGAGAGTAAAGAAGCACATAAGCTGATAGAAGAATTTATGTTGCTAGCGAATAGAACGGTTGCCGAATATGTTTCAAAAATTAAAGTGAACGATAAGCCATTGCCATTTCCTTATCGCATACATGATACGCCAGACGATGAGAAGCTTAAGCCCTTTGTAGCTTTTGCCAGAAAGTTTGGTTATCATTTTGATATGCATGATGAAAGAGAAGTAGCTACGTCTTTTAATAATTTGCTCAAAGAAGTTCACGGAAAACCAGAGCAGCATGTGTTGGAACAATTAGGCATTCGAACCATGGCGAAGGCGGTTTATACTTCGGATAATATCGGACATTACGGGTTGGGTTTTGAGCATTATTGCCACTTCACTTCGCCCATTCGCAGATATCCGGATGTGATGGTTCACCGAATTTTACAAGACTGTTTGGATGGGAATCCGAAGTGGGAAAAGAATTTGGAAGCTTGGTGTAAACACTGTAGTGAACGAGAGCGGGCTGCGATGGAAACAGAAAGAGCAGGCAACAAATACAAACAGGTTGAATTTATGAAACAATATGTGGGAGAAGAATTTGATGGAATAATCAGTGGTGTTTCTTCTTTTGGTTTTTGGGTGGAAACGGTGGATCATAAATGCGAAGGATTGGTTAGCTTGAGAGACATCAATGTATACGATGAATTTTTTCACGAGGAATCTGATTATGCTTTGGTTGGAGCGCATACAAAAAAGAAATTCAGGATGGGAGATAAAATCAGGATTCAGGTTTTATCTGCAAACTTAACCAAGCGACAATTGGATTATGCTTGGGTAGCGGAAGGAATCGGTGCGATTGGAACACAAAAAATAAAATCAAAAAAATAAATCTCTATATCAAAGTTTATGAGATCATTTCAAGAATTATCTGTTTTTTTTGAACAGGAAGTGAATAAAAGATTTTTTCCGGAGGAACCCAAAAATCTGTACGATGCCGCCCAATACATCATTGGTATAGGTGGCAAAAGAGTAAGACCCATTCTTGTTCTTATGGGAAATGAGATCTTCGGAGAGGTTGGGCAAGATGCCTTTAAAGTTGCTGCTTCGATAGAACTGTTTCACAATTTCAGTTTAATCCACGACGACATAATGGACAAGGCTCCACTAAGAAGAGGCGCAGAAACGGTTCATATTCGATATGGTGAATCTACCGCTTTGCTTGCGGGTGATGTTATGCTTGTTAGAGCCTATGAAGAAATTGCTTCCATCCATGCATCGTCACTCCCCTCAATATTTACATTGTTTAATCGTACCGCAAAAGAGGTTTGTGAAGGACAGCAGATGGATATGGATTTTGAAAGCAGAGAGGAAGTATTGCAAAACGAGTACCTTCAAATGATTACGTTAAAAACTTCTGTTTTGTTGGCAGCAAGTCTGCAGATGGGTGCGATTCTTGGAGGTGCAGATGATATGGATCAAGCACATCTATACGAATTCGGAAAAAATTTAGGCATTGCCTTTCAGTTGCAGGATGATTATCTGGATGCATTTGGAGATCCTGATAAATTTGGAAAACAAGTAGGTGGAGATATTATTGCCAACAAAAAAACGTTCTTATTGATTCATGCTTTAGAAAATGCAAATCCGCAAATGAGAAACGAATTGATTGAACTTTTAGGAAACAATGGAGCAGATAAAGTTTCTCGGGTACTACAAATATTTAGGGCATGTGGAGTAGATCAATGGGCCAATGCGCAAAAAGAACATTTTTTAAATTTAGCCATGAATCATTTGCATGCTTTACGTGTAGATGAAGCGAAGAAAAAACCACTGATAGATTTGGCCGGATTTTTAATTCAAAGAGAAAGCTAATTTTCAAATCACCAATCACCAATCCATAATCATAAATCATAAATCGAAAAAAAAATGAGTGAATCCCTTTTTCGAAAAAAAACAATTGCACAACTTACGAAAGAAGGAAATGAACCCGGACATGGTGGAGGGTTAAAGCGAGTACTTACGGCCAGGGATCTTACTTTTTTTGGTATTGCTGCCATTCTCGGAGCCGGAAGTTTCAGTAGTTTGGGAGGGGCCATTTTCGGAGGTGGCCCTGGTGTGGTTGTGCTTTTCATCATTACAGGTATTGCCTGTGCTTTCACCGCATTTTGTTACTCAGATTTTGCGAGTCGCATACCCGTTGCAGGTAGTGCTTATACTTATGCTTATGCAAGCTTTGGCGAGCTTTTCGCCTGGATCATCGGGTGGGCACTGATTATGGAATATTCTATTGGGAATATTTATGTTTCATTCAGTTGGAGCGATTATTTCACTTCATTGTTAGGTAGAGTTGGAATTGATTGGCCCCAATATCTGTGTACCAGTTACATGGAAGCCAAACATGCTTTTGAAAACGGATCTTCAAATAAAGATTTAATCGAAGCCTGGACCCAAGCGCCTCTGCTTGGTCAGCTGAGATTTATCATAGACTTACCCGCTTTGGTTATCAATGCACTCATAACTTGGCTTGTTTATGTTGGTGTAAAAGAAAGTCGAAATTTCAGTAACCTTATGGTTATTCTCAAATTGGGCGTGGTGTTTTTAATCATCTTGGTAGGAGGATATCTTGTATTTACGAGAGGACTAACCTTCAATTGGTTTCCAGCTTTGCCAGATGGCAATCATTCATTTATGCCCAATGGATTTTCTGGGGTAATGGCAGCTGTTGCGGGTGTGTTTTTTGCTTATATCGGTTTTGACGCTGTGAGTGTATTGGCAGAAGAAAGTAAAGACCCTCAACGTGATTTGCCAAGAGGAATGATATACTCCTTGGTGATTTGTACTGTAATTTATATTTTACTTACGTTGGTTTTAAGTGGAGCAGCAGATTATAGAAAGTTTGAAGGGGTAGGAGATCCATTGGCTTTCATATTCGAATCTCAACAGCTAGACGTGCCATGGATGCAGCTTTTGGTAGCGATTTGTGCTGTAGTTGCAATGACGAGTGTATTGCTTGTTTTTCAGATGGGGCAACCCAGAATTTGGATGAGTATGAGTCGAGATGGCTTGTTGCCCAATGTATTTCAGCGCATTCATCCGAAATTTAAAACGCCATCTTTTGCCACAATTGTTACTGGATTTGTGGTTGGGTTACCGATTCTATTTACAGACAAAACATTCGTTTTAGATTTTACAAGCATTGCTACTTTGTTCGCATTTGTCTTGGTTTGTGGAGGCGTTTTATTGTTACCAGTAAAACAAAAAGAGGAAGGGAAATTCAATATGCCATTCTTTCCTTCGCGCGTTATTTTTCCTGTGCTTATGCTTGCAGTGATATTAATTCTAATGATTTTTGTTCCTGATTATTTCCCTGGACTTCTTAATTTTCAAGCAGCCGATGCGAATGCTACATTCCAGGTATCAATGCTTTGTTTTTGGATTATTTCCGTGCTGCTGACAATCGGAGCCATAATAAAAAATTGGTCGCTGATTCCTTTACTTGGCTTGGTAACTTGCTTGTATTTACTTACCGGAATGACTGCCATGAATTGGGCTTGGTTTGGAGGTTGGCTCTTGTTGGGCTTGGTTATTTATTTACTGTATGGGTATAAAAAAAGCAAACTGGCACAAAGCGAGGCAGCTTAAAAAAGGATTAATGATGGATTTTAAAATTTTGATGAATGAAGTATGAGATTGGAGATAAGATAATTGTATTGCAGACCAATGAGGAGGGTAAAGTCATTGAGATTGTCAACGAAAAAATGGTGATGATCGAAGTACGGGGTGTAAAATTTCCGGCTTACATGGATCAAATCGATTTTCCTTATTTTCGGATGTTTACCCAAAAAAAACAAGTTGAAAAGAAAAAGATTTTCATAGACAACGTAAAAAAAGAGAAGCCTTTACCGGTAAAAAAAATGGCATCAGGTGTGTCCTTGTATGTGATGCCTGTTTATGATAAAGATATTTTTGATGATGATGTGGTTGAAAAACTAAAATTATATCTTGTCAATGGGAATCATGAAGATTACAGTTTCGATTACAATTTAATGCTGTTGGGAGATTCTCAGTTTCAATTGAAAGGAGAGGTGCCTGCACAGCACGAGTTTTATCTTCACGATATTCCATTTGAAGATGTGAGTGATTCTCCTGTTTGCAATTTCATATTCTCGCTTACAAAGCCACAAAAACAGAAGGCGGACTATTTTGAAACTGAGCATAAATTGAGAGGCAAACAGACTTTTAAAAAAATTGAAGAGTTAAAAGAAAAAAATGATCCAGGATTTACCGTCGAATTATTATCCACGTATCCAGATAAAGTAGAAACG